>NZ_CP118574.1:937500-1250000 GCF_028898845.1 Streptomyces sp. WZ-12
CCGAGCTCTACCGTGCCGGCCAGGCACGACAGGCACGGCAGGACGCCCGACTGGGCCGCGCGCCGATCACCCGCTCGACTGCGGCCAGTTGTGCTCCGGAACGGTGTCAAGGCTGTGCAGGCGGGTGCCGTCAGGGGCGTACGCGTTGAGGAGGTAGCCCCGGTCGAGGCGGACGCCTTCCTTGGAAAGGAAGAGGGTGAGCGAGTTCGCGATGTCGTCGAAGTTCTGATATCCGCCCTTCTTGTGGGTCCACACGCTCAGCACGGGGAAGCCCTTTTCGCCCTTCGCGTGCCGGATGCCATAGATGTCCGCGTCGCCGCCTGCCTGGCGATAGCGTGCGGCCAGTTCCGTGCCGGACCGGGAAGGGGTCGCCGTGGTGGTCGGCGGGCCCGAGGGGCGGGCATCGCCGACGACATCACAACCGGTGAGCAGAACAGAGAAGGCAAGAAAGCCAATTGACAGGAGTCGCTTCAGTACGCTCGTCACACTCGCATTTCCACCGCCAAGAGGCACGACGGCGTAAGAAAGGCAACGCCCCCTCGGGGAGGGGGCGTTCTTGGCGATCTTTGCTTTACTTGGCCGTGCGCTTCTTGCGCGCCGGCTTCGAAGCGGGGGCCTCGGAGTCGCGGGCCACGGCCACGAAGGACTTGACGGCCTCCTGGAGCTTGGCCACGTTCTCGGCGCCGAGGTCGGCCTCGTACCACTTGAGGTCGAGCACCTGACGGATGCCGATCTCCTTGGTGCCGTCCTCGTTCACCTCGCCGGTCTCGTACTCCTCGTCGACCATCGCGGGCACGGCGAACTTGACCGTCGCGACGCCGTCCGTCACCTCGGGGTTGAGGTCGTCCTGGAGAACCGAACGCCAGTAAGTCGCCTTCTTGACGATCTGACTTCCGACCGGAACGGGGGTTACTACCTCCTGAACACCCGGCTCATCCTTCTGCGACTCATCAACCTGGATGGTTTCCTTGACAGCCATATCGGCGCGCCCCTTTCTCGTTTGGTGCACCCCAAATTCTAGTAGAAATAGGGGAGTTGAATCCAATCGGCCACCGGAGGCGGGAGGCTCTCGATTTTCCTGGTTTCCGGACTCCCCGGACCGCCCTCGCCATTGTCCCGGATTTGTGTGCGGCGGTGCGGGCGGGAGAGCGACGGGCGAAGCGAATCGATGCGGAGCGGCGCTCGACTCGTGCGCAGGCAGCGCGGTCCCCACCATCCGAACCCGCCAACCACCCGACTGTGACGGACAACCCTCTCCTCAAGATCGTCAGTTGCGGATACTCTCCTCAACACGGTGGATTGCACCACCGACACTCCGAACCAGACAAGAGGGGGTTGTTCTGGCGTGAAACCGCACAGACCACCGGTCTTCCACAGAGCGTTAACCGTCCTGATAGCCGTTCTCGGCATCACCCTGGGCCTGACCACCCAGGCCGGTGCCGCACAGGCCGCGGACGACTGCACGGGCCTGTCCTGCCTGACGTTCACCTCCGCCAACAACGGCCGGAACCTGGACGTGCAGAACGGCAACGGCGGCGACGGCGTCTTCATCGTCACCAACTCCGCGCCGGGCTACCACCAGAAGTGGCAGGCCCGTCTCCAGGGTCCGGACTCGTCCTTCACCCTCGCCAACGAGGACACCGGCAAGTGCATCGAGGTCGGGCTCCCGCTCAAGCAGCGGACCTGCTCCGGATCGTCCGCACAGCGTTGGTACTTCCAGCCCGTCGACGGCACCACGGACACGTTCATGATCCGTAATGCCGGGGACAACAAGTGCATCGACGTGGTCCTCGGCGCGCAGTACAACGATGCCTGGACCCAGACCTACGGCTGCAACGGCAGCAAGGCCCAGCAGTGGAAGCTCCCCGGCACCGCCCGGGACGCGGCGCTGAAGGCCGCGGTCGACTACGCGTCCACCCGCTGCCAGAAGAACGGCGCCACCTGCTTCTGGACGAAGGGCACCCAGGCACCGGCCGAGCCGCTGCCCAAGCAGTGCGTCTCCCCCGTCTGGTACAACGGCACCGAATCGCCGGTGCCTTGGACGTTCTCGCTGAACACCTCCTCCGGCTGGTCGAGCCTGCTCGGCGTCACCTTCACCTCGGGCATCGGGACCGGCCCGGAGAGCCCCGTCCAGGCAAGCGTCAGCCTGACCCTCAACGGCCAAGTCAGCTACGACCTGAAGAAGGACCTCGGCAACAGCCTGACCATCGAGGTTCCGTCGCGCCAGTACGGTTGGGTGGCACTGTCGACGCTGGCGACGAAGGTGACCGGCGAGTGGACCTTCGATGTGAACGGGTTCCCGTGGAAGGCCAAGGACACCGTCACCGTTCCGCTGAAGAACGACGACCAGGGCCGGTCCAGCATCTACATGGCCAAGACCAGCCCGGACTTCACCAGTTGCAACGGCTGAGGCCGCCCCAGTCGAACGAAGAACGCTGACTACTGACGCTGACTGCTGACTGCTGCGAGCGCTGGCGCTCAGCAACAGCCCGGGGCCCGCTCGCGCGCCGAGCGGGCCCTTCGTCGGTTGCGCCCCCGCTCACCATCGCTTCGCCGTCAACGTCCGCTAACCCTCGGCCAGGCGGCGCATCAAACCCGCGGCGAGGAGCAGGACCCCGGCCTCCGTCTCGTTGAGTTGCTCCAGGGCACCGGCGAGCCAGGCATCCCGGTCGGCGACATCGGCGTGCAGGACGGCGAGGCCGGCGTCCGTGATCGCGATGGTCTGCTGGCGGCGGTCGCCCGTGCTGCGGGTGCGGACGATGAGTCCCTGCTCGGCGAGGTCGGCGAGGGTGCGGGTGAGGGACTGCGGCTGGAGCCGCTCCGCCGCGGCGAGGCGCCCGGGGGTCGCCGGGCCGTGCCGGCCGAGGCGGGACAGCACGAGCAGCTTGGTGGCGGGCAGCGCGCCGTCACCGCGCTCGGTGCGCATGCGTCGGGCCAGTGCCATCACCGCGCCGCGCAGCTCGGCCACGGCGGAGTCCGGCACCGCGGACGCCGTGCCGTCGGACGGAAAACCCTTCACCTTCTTCATGCGCACTCTCTTACTATTTCCACGCTAGGCTTCGACTGTCGACGATCAATTCCAGCCTACAACACCGAAGATGCAAGAGTGGGGCGCATGAGTTCCTACGCGGTGCGTAATAGTTTCTCGGCTCGGCTCCGCGTGGAGGGCGTGCATGCGGCCGTCGCCATGGCGGCCGTCGTCGCGACCTTCTACTCCGCGATGGCGCTGGAGCACGCGTTCCGGTTGGGCGTGGGGGTGTTGGTGCTGGCGGTGGCGCTGTCGCTGACGGCGGCCCGGACGGAGCGGACCGCCTCGCGCCGCCGTCGGCTCGCCGGGCTGGTGACGATGCCGGTGCTCGCCGTCGTCGCGGGCGGCGTCGGTGAGTTGATGGTGCACCTACCGACCGTCGGCAAGGCGGTGTTCACACTGGCGTTGTCCGGTCCCATCTGGCTGCGCCGCTTCGGGCCGGTGGCCGCGCGGGCGGGTGCCTGGGTGGCCATGCCGTTCATCGCGGTGCTGGTGACCCCTGTCCCGGGACCGGTTGGTGCCTGGACGGTGTTGTGGTCCGCGCCGATCGCCGTGCTGGCCTGGGGGTGGGTGGCCCTGCTCCAGACCGCCGCGCGGTACCTCGGCCTCCTCGACACCACTCCCCCGCCGCGCCCCGCGCCGGAGCCGCGACGGCGGGACGCGCCGCGGAAGGCGGGCTGGCGCGGCCTGTCGGCCAGTACGCGGATGGCGGTGCAGATGGGTCTGTCGCTGGCGGCGGCGTTCCTGGTGGGCGGCCTGCTCTTCGGGCGGCACTGGCCCTGGCTGGTGATCACCGCGTACGTCGTGTCCGCCGGCAACCGCGGGCGCGGCGACGTGCTGCACAAGGCCGCGTTGCGGTTCGCCGGGGCGAGCGCCGGCACCATCGCGGTCACGGTACTCGCCTCGTTCCTCCCCAGGCACGCCACCGCCGACGTGGTGGCCATCTTCGTGCTGCTCGGCATCGGCACCGCGCTCCGCCAGTTCACCTACGCCTACTGGGCGGGCTGCGTCACCGGGGTACTGGCGCTGCTGTACTCCTACTTCGGGGAGACCGGCGGCACGGAACTGCTGGGCGTGCGGCTCGCGGCGATCGCGACCGGGGCGGTGCTCGCCGCGGCCGCACACTGGTTCGTGCTTCCGGTGCGCTCCGCGGACGTGTTCCGCAAGCGCCTCGGCGCGGTGCTCGCCGCGCTGGCCGATCTGTTGCGGGCGGTGCGCCACGAGCCCGAGCGGTGCGCGGAGCACGGCGCGCGGTTCGCCAGCGACCTGGCCCTGTTGGAACAGGTGGCGCGCACGGCCGAGTTGCACCGGATGCTGCTGCGCCGAAGGGCCCGCACGGCCCGCGCCGCGCACCCGGCCGATGCCGTGGACGCCCTACGCACCCTGGCCGAACCGGTCCGGGTACTGGCCGCCCCTGCCGCGGACGGGTCCGGTGCGACGGCCGGTCCGCACCACCTCCGCCTCCGCGCCGCGGTCGCCTCCAACGTCACGGAGCTGCGCCGCGCCCTGGGACACAGGCCGGGCGACGGCCACCGGCCGCTGCCACCCGCGCCCCCAGGCGGCGAGGACCCTGCCTCCGCCGCGCTCCGGGCCGTCGGCACGGCAGTTGAACGGATGGCGGAGGTCTTCCCGTCCGTCGAAGCCGGTGCGGCCGTCGATGCGAGCGTCAACACGGCTGTCGATACGGCGGAGAGCCACGCGCCCGGAACGAGGGCGAGGGCTACTTGAAGACGTCGACGTGGTCGGTGACGAAGGTGCGCAGGCTGCGGGGGCGGTGCCCCGTGAGAGCGGCGACGTCGTCGGACAGCCACCCGGCGTCTCCCTCCGCGATCAGGCCGAAGACCTGGGCGTTGGAGGTGGCGACCGACTCGGGAAGTCCCGCCTGGATCATGGCCTCCCGGTGCTGATCGGGTGTGATCCGGTGGTACTGGATCTGCCGGCCCAGGGCGCGGGTCAGTTCGGCGGCCACGTCGGCGTAGGTGACGAGCTCCGGACCGGTCAACAAGTAGGTGCGGCCCGCGTGTTCGGCGGGAGCGCAGGCCACGGCCGCCGCGGCAGCGGACACATCGCGCGCATCGATCGCGCCGAACTGCCCGTCGCCGGCCGACATCACGAACCCGCGCGTCTGTTGGATCATCGGGGCCACGGCGAACAGGTTCTGCAGGAGGAGGTTCGGTGCGAGCAGCGTGTACCCGACTCCGCTCGCCTTGAGGTGGGCCTCGATGCGCGCATGGTCGCGGCGGCGGTCGACCGGGGAGTCTTCGGTGGCCCGGTGATTCGTGATCTTGACGACGTGTCGCACGCCCTGCCGGGCGGCACTGTCGATGGCGGCGATCTCCTGGCCGGGGACCGAGGGGCTGATGAGCAACAGGGTGTCGACGGCGAGCATCGCCCCGTCCAGGGTGTCCGGCCGGTCGAAGTCGCCCACGGCGATCTCCACGCCGCGCCAGCTTCCGTCCCGCGGCACGCGGGAGGTGTTGCGCACCAGGGCCCTCCCACTCACCGGAGCCGACCGGTTGACCAGTTGGCGACCGGTTGGCCAGTCGGCGAGCTGACCGACCCGGGCCCACCCGGTGCGGCACAGCGCAGCGAACCGCCACGGATCGGTACATTCCTCGCATGGTTCGCAGTCGCTGGAAGTGGTACCTCACGCGCCAACGGCTGCGCGCTCCCCGGTTCTGGGCGCTGCCGGTCACCCTGCTGGGCGCGGGCCTGTTCCTGTCCTGGCTGTTCCCGCTGATCGACCGCGAGGTCACCCTCTACGGGAACGAGGTCGGCGAGAACTTCTTCGCGCACCTGGACAGCGGCTCGATGTCCTCGCTGCTCTCCGCCGTCGCGGGCGGCATGATCACCCTGACCGGTCTCGTCTTCACCGCGATCACGCTGGCCATGCAGTTCGGCGCCTCGCAACTGTCGGTGCGGGTGGTGCCGATCCTCCAGCAGGACGCCGTGATGCGCTGGGCGATGGGCACGTTCATGGCGACGTTCGTCTACACCCTGATGATCTCGGTGCGGCTCGCCGTCAGCCAGGCCAACTACCGGCCGGTCATCTCCATGTTCTTCGCGATGCTGCTCGCCGTGGTGTGCGCCGTGCTGTTCTTCGTGCTCGTCACCCGCGTCACGCGGGTACTGAACTCGGGGCAGTTGCTGCACTACCTGGCCACCGAGGGCCGGCGGGCCGTGAACCGCACGCACCCCGAGCACGGACCCGCCGCGCCCGCTCCCCAGACACACCCCCAACCCGACGCCACTCCCGTGGTGATCCGGCTCGGCACCCCGCCCGGGCGCGGCCAGACGCTCATCGCCTGCGACGACCACGGCCTGGAACGGCTCGCCCGGCGCACCGGGGCACGCATCCAACTCGTCCCGGTGACCGGCGACTTCGTGGCCCAGGAGGCGCCCCTTTTCCTGGTGCACCCGGGCGCGAAGCCGTGGCGCCGCCGGAACCTGACCCGCCATCTGCTCTTCAGCACCACCCTCAGCGCGGGCAGCGACCCGGCCGGGGCCCTGCGCGCGCTCGTCGACATCGCACTCAAGGCCCTCTCCCCCGCCGTCAACGACCCCGGGCGCGCGGTGCAGTGCCTGGACCACATCGAGGACCTGTTGGTGATGATCGCGCCCCGGCTCACCGCCCGCCAACCGTCGGCCGCACCGGGCGCGTTCCACCGCCGCACCCGCTCCTGGGCCGACTACGTCTGCATCGCCACCGACGAGATCCGCCACTTCGGCCACGCCTCGATGCAGGTCCAACGACGGCTGCGCGCCCTGTACGCCACGGTCGCCGGGGCCTGCGCCCCCGAACAGGTCCCGCCGCTGCGCTCCCGACTGACGACGATGGACGCCGAGGCCGGCACCCAGTGGCCCCAGGACCTCGACAGCCGCCTGGCCCACCTCCCCGACTCCCAGGGCCTGGGCACGGAGAGCGGCGACACCGGGAACGGCCTGTACCGCGGGGTGTGACACGACGTCGGACGGCACCCGTCCCGGTGCCCCAACTCCCGCTCTTTGGTGACCCGATGGATGATGCCCCGTTCCCACCAACGTGCCGGGCCCGTCCCCGGCGGCCGAGTCGGACGCTCCGCGATCGCCGCCCACCGAGTGCCGCGCCTGGTGGAGTTGGACGGGGCGGAGTTCAACGGCGGCTTCCGGGAGCGCCTGGACGTGCGGCACCGGTTGCCGGACCAGGGGGTGCGATAGTCGTGGCCATGCACACCATGGGATACACCACAGTCGCATACGGCGCGGTCAGCGTCCTCGTCGGTGCCAACTCGGGTGCCTACCCGTACGGCAACTCGCTGCTCGTGCGCGGCACGGACCAGATACTGGTCGTCGATCCGTCGCTGTCGCTCGTCCGGGCCGCGCCGCCCGCCGACGTCGTCCTGGTCAGTCACGCCCACGAGGACCACATCGCCGGTCTCGGCGGGTACCAGGTGCCGGTCCACATCCATGACCGCGACCT
Source organism: Streptomyces sp. WZ-12 (assembly GCF_028898845.1). NCBI lineage: Bacteria > Bacillati > Actinomycetota > Actinomycetes > Kitasatosporales > Streptomycetaceae > Streptomyces > Streptomyces sp. WZ-12. The sequence continues at coordinate 944,988 of NZ_CP118574.1, forward strand.
CGACGCGCTGCGCGACCGCACGGCCCTGGTCGCCGGGTACGGCCTGCCGTCCGACGTGGTCGACGCCTTCGACGAGAGCGTGCGGGACGACTTCCATGTGCGGGGCCGCCCGGACGCGTTGGGGTTCGGGGACGGAGCCGTGTTCGACCTCGGCGGGCGCACCGTGACCGTCGTGCACCTCCCTGGCCACACCGCGGGCCACAGCGGCTTCCTGATCGAGCCGGACGGTTTCCTGTTCGTGGCGGACATCGATCTGACCTCGTTCGGTCCCTACTACGGCGACGTCGGCAGCAGCCTGGTGGACTTCGAGGCGTCGATGCGGCGGTGCCGGGAGATCGACGCGCGCTGGTACGGCACGTTCCACCAGAAGGGCGTGGTCGAGGGGGCCGCGGAGTTCCGGCGTCGGCTCGACGCCTACGTCGGCGTGGTGGAGAGGCGGGACGCGACGCTCCTCGCGTTCCTCGGTGAGCCGCGGACCGTCGAGGAGATCGTCGACCACCGGCTGGTCTACCGGCCCCACGTCGAGGGGCCGCACGTGCGGCCGGTGGAGCGGAGGACGGCCGTGCAGCACCTGGACCGGTTGCTGGGCGGCGGGTTGGTCGCGGAGGTGGAGCAGGGGCGGTTCCGCGCGGCGTAGCGCCCCGCCCCGGCTCCGGGTTCCGCGCCGGATCAGCCGGTGACCTGCTCCACCGGGGGATGGTGGGGCGGTGTGAGGCGGATCAGGACGGCCGAGACCAGCGCGACGATGCCGCACATCCCCCACAGCAACAGGTAGGCGGTGAGCGAGGGTTGCTGTGTGGACTGGGTGAGCAGGCCGCTGAAGACCGCCGCCACGGCGGCGCCGGCGATGCTGCCGCCGGCCTCCTTGAGGTTGTAGTAGACGGCGGTCGACGTCGCCGCCCGGTCGCGCGGGCTCCACTCGCTGATGACGGTGGGGAGGCCGCTGATCGCGAGGCCGACGCCGGCGTCCGAGATCATGTGGCCGGCGTACCACAGGGGCAGGACGCCGTATCCCACCATCTTCACCGCGAAACCGGCGGCCAGGAGGAGGAAGGCGAGGGAGAGCATGGTGCGGTAGCCCAACCGCCTGCCGATGGCAGCGGATACGCCCGCGGTGCAGAAGCTGACGAGGGCCGGGACGGCGATCCACAGGCCGATCTGCCAGTGCGGCAGGCCGAAGCCGTACCCGGCCTTCTCGGGGACGGCGTCGAGGAAGGCGATGGTGACGCCCTGGCCGCCGAGGACCACGACGCCCGCGGCGAAACCGCAGGCGAAGGCCGGCGCGATGGCGCGGCTCGCCATCGCGCGGACGTCGATGAGGGGTTGGGGGCTGCGCAGGGAGGAGCGCACCCACAGGCCGAGGGCCACCGGTGCGAGCAGCAGGCCGCCCACCACCGTCGGGGAGAGCCAACCCAGCGTGGTGCCCTGGGCGATGGAGCCGAGCAGCAGGGTGAGGCCGACGCCGAGCAGTACGGCGCCGGTCCAGTCCATCCGCCCGCTCGCCCGTCTCTCGGTCCGTGCGATGAGCGGGGTCAGGGCGAGCCCCAGGCCGGCGACGGCCAGTACGGCCAGGTTCCACAACACCGCGCGTCCGCCCCCGGAGAGGGACGACAGCGGCCCGGCGGTGGCGGTGCCGGTGGTGGCTCCGAGGATGAGCGCGGCGGCGAGGAGGCTGACCGCGCGACGGCTGCCCGCGGTGTCGAGTCGGTCCCGTACCAGTCCGACGGAGAGCGGGAGCATGGAGCTGAGCGGTCCGCACAGGACGCGGCCGGCGAGGAAGACCGGGAGCGTCGGCGCGAGGGCACACAGCACGGTGCCGAGGGTGATCGAGGCGAGCGCGACGCGCAGCATCAGGCGGTGGCCGTGCAGGTCTCCCAGGCGCCCGAAGGCCGGCACGCAGACGGCGGCGGAGAGGAACTGCGCCGCGGTGATCCACATTGCCTGGGCGGTGTCGGTGTGCAACGTGTCGCGGATGACCGGCAGGAGGGAGACCACGCTGCCTTGGATGAACCCGTCGAGCAGGACGAAGACGAGGAGGGGGGCGATCAGGGCTGAGGGAACGGACACGGACACCCGGCGGGCAACAACCGTGCTCATGGCACTCCAGGGGGATTCGCAACCGGCGGTGGTTGCGGACCGGTCCGCGCGGCGTCGAAGGCATTGCCAACGCCCGGGTGGTGAAACCCGGCGCGCCGACAACACCGCACTCCCGGGCGACACGATTGCGCTGTGTGAGTGCGCCGGTGCAGCGCCGGAGCGACGCCGTGCGGATCGGTAACACCCCTGGACAGACAGGGTTTTGAAGATCAGTGGTGGCTACGGCGGGGCCTTCCCGCCGGCCGCCTCGAAAAGCCCATCACACTCGTCGGTTTAACTCCCCGGCCCGGCGCCAACCTGACTGTGATCGGGTGCGGCGCACCGCAACGCCCGTGTGCCGAACGCGGATTGGATGCACCCGTGCGCAGGCAAACAACAGTCGCACCCGACCGTCGCCGTCGGTGCCTGGTCCTCGACGCCGGAGCCGCTACTCGTCGGAGAGCGTGGAGTTCGGCACCCGCCAGAGCGCGAGCAGGAAGGCGGCCAGGGTCACCGCGGCGCCGGCGAGGAAGACGATGCGCATCGAGGCGACGTATCCCTCCAGGAAGGGCAGCGCCGCGCCGGGGTCGAGGGTGTGCAGGAACGCGGAGTCCTCCAGGTTGACGCCACCGCCGGGGCGCAGGACGCCCACCAGGGCGTGCGCGTTGCCGGGTTGGGACAGCAGGTGGCGGAAGCCCGCGTCGTGGCCGGCCGTGGCCAGTCGGTCGGTGATCTGGCCGGCGGCCGTGGCGAACAGCAGTGACAGGAAGGCGGCGGTGCCGACCGTGCCGCCGTTGGAACGGAAGAAGTTGATCGTCGCCGTGGCCGAGCCCATCTCCGTGCGGGGTATCTCGGACTGCGAGAGGGCGGTGAGGTTCTGCATCGCCGCGCCGAGCCCCGCGCCCATCAGGGCCATGCCGACCATCGCGTGCCACAGCGGGCTGTCCACCCGGAGCGTGGCGAAGACCAGCAACGCGGCGGCCAACGAGGCGAAGCCGGCCACGAGCGGGAGCTTGAAGCGGCCGGTGCGGGCGACCAGTCGGCCCACCAACAGCGTGACGACGAGGTTCGCGGCGACGGTGGGCAGGGTGGCCAGGCCGGCGCCCATCGGGCTCATGCCGCGGATGAGTTGGAGGTAGAGCGGCAGGGTCGTCATCGCGCCGAACATGCCAATGCCGAAGACGAAGTTCAGCCCGACGCCGATGCGAAAGGTGCGGATCCGGAACAGCCGTTGCGGCAGCAGCGCGGCCTCGCCCATCCGCCGCTCCACCACGACGAACGCGGTCAGGCCCACCGCGCCGATCGCATAGGCCAACAGTGCCTGGGGGGAGCCCCAACCCCAGGCACGACCCTGCTCGGCGACGGTCAGCAGCGGCACCAGCCCGACGGCCAGGGTGAGCGCGCCGAGGTAGTCGAGCCGGTGCCGCACCCTCCGGTGCGGGAAGCGCAGCACGCGGACCAGGGCCACGGCCGCCGCGGCGGCGAGCGGCACGTTGATCAGGAAGATCCAGCGCCAGCCGTCGACGCCGAAGATGCTGGCCCGGTCCGCGAACGCGCCGCCCACCAGCGGGCCGACGATGCTGGCGCCGCCGAACACCGCCATGAAGTAGCCCTGGTAGCGGCCGCGTTCGCGCGGGGTGGTGATGTCGGCGACGATGGTCATCGCCAGGGATATCAAGCCACCGCCGCCGAGTCCCTGCACGGCGCGGAACGCGGCGAGTTCGTAGATCGATCCGGCGGCCCCGCACAGCAGCGAGCCGACCGTGAACAGGCCGATCGCGACGAGGTAGACGGGCCGGCGGCCGTGGATGTCGGAGAGCTTGCCGTACAGCGGGGTGGCGAGGGTGCCGGTGATGAGGTAGGCGGTGGTCACCCATGCCTGAGCGGTCAGTCCGTGCAGGTCGTCGGCGATGGTCCGGAGCGCGGAGGCGACCACCGTCTGGTCCAGTGCCCCCAGGAACATGCTGAGGGCCAGCCCGGACATGACGGTGGTGATCTGCCGGTGGGTGAGCCGCGCGGGCGCGTCCCCGGCCGCGCCCTGTTGTTGGGTCTCGGAGAAGGTCACGTGTCGTCCTCAAGGGTGGCGGGTGGCGGAAACGGGAGAGCCGGGGCGGCGGGAGGTGACTCCCGTACCGCCCCGGCCCGGTGGCCGATCGGTCAGCCGGCGATCCCTTCGAGGTCGCTCACGGCGTGCTCGATCTCCGGCAGCGTCAACATCGCCAACTGGGCCGCCCGGGCCCGCGCCCGCGGTGCCGGGTCGGCGAGGAGCTCCCGGCAGGCGGCGGCGATGCCGGCCGCGCTGCGGTCGGTGACGTGGCGGCCCAGGCCCAGCGCCTCCACCCGGTCCGCGTTGCCGTGCTGGTCGCCGAAGTGCGGCAGCACCGCGAGCGGCGTGCCGGTACGCATCGCCTCGCGGATGCTGTTGAAGCCGCCGTGGGTGACGAAGAGGTCGACGGACTCCAGCAGCAGCGGCTGCGGCACCCGCTCGACGACGCGGACGTGGGCCGGTACGCCCTCGGTGTCGACCGGGATCCCGGACGTCGAGACGACCACGGTGCAGTCGTCCAGCTCCGCCACCGCCCCGAGAATCGCGCCCAGGCTCTCGGTGGGGTCCGGGAACTCCATCGGCAGCGGCGCGGCGGGCTGGTCGGACTTGCGGTGGTGCAGCATCGGCAGGGCGGTGCCTATCGCGGCGTACACCAGGGGCCGGTCCGTGGGCAGTTCGGCCGCCCACTCGGGCAGCACCGTGCGGCGCTCGACGTCCACGGTCTGCCGGTAGGCCCACGACTTGGGCAGGTGCTGGGCGAAGGAGAAGGCGGAGGGCACGTAGTCGACGCGGCCGTGCGGGACGATCGACAGCGGGTCCTCGTGCACGGCCAGGCCGAGCTCCGCACGCCGGTTGTTGAGCTCGGGGAGCACCTGGGCGGGGTCCATCATGTTGCTGAACCCGGAGGGCGTGGGAAGCTGCGGTACGCCCAGCACTTCGGCGGTGAGCACCGCGGCCATGTCCATGCCGTCGCGCAGGATCACATCGGGGCGGAAGTCACGGGCCAGGGGCAGCAGGATGTCCAGGGTCGGCTTGATGCTCGGCCCGGCCAGGGTCCGCTGCATCAGCCGGCTGAGCTCCGCCATCCGCTCGTTCATGTCGTCGATCTGCTGGATCTCGGCGATGTACGGCCCCAGCCTGGAGGTCGGGTCGAACTCCGGTAGCGCGGGGGTCACCTGGACGTCGTCGGCGGCGAAGACGTGGACGAGGTCGTCGTTGGTGACCACCTGCACCTCGTGCCCGGCCTTGGCGAGGGCGCGCAGCAGGGGGAGTTGGGCCCGCCCGTGGGAGGGACTGCCGTGGGTGGTGCACAGGACTCGCATGTCGAAAGCCTTTCGTCAGGGGGTTCTTCGGTGGTTCCGGTAAGAGGAGCGGGAAGCCTGGGCAGTCGCGGGTGCGCCGGCGGGGTGCCAGGCGCCCCGCACGTCAGGCCACCCGCGCCGGTGCCGCCGCGCGTCCGAGCCCCTGCCAGCTCAGCCCGGCCCGCGCGAGCCGGTCGGCGTCCAGCAGGTTGCGGAAGTCATGGACCTCGTGGCCGGACATGCGGGCGCCGATCGTCGCCCAGTCCAGCTCGCGCAGCTCCGGCCACTCGGTGAGGACCACGCAGGCCGCGGCCCCCTCCGCGGCTCGCACCGGGTCGTCGACGAGGTCGACCAGATCGCTCAGGTCGGGCTGCTCCTCGCGCAACGCCGGGTCGTACGCGGTGAGTTCGGCGCCGCGCTCGCGCAGCAGCCGGGCGACGGCGAGCGCGGGCGAGTCGCGCAGGTCGGAGGTGCCGGCCTTGAAGGTCAGGCCGTACAGGGTCAGCCGCACGCCGTGCAGTGAACCGTCGGCGCGGCCGCAGGCGGCGGCGAGGCGCTCGACGAGCTGGCGCTGGTGGCTGACGTTGGTCTCGATGGTGGCGCTCAACAGCGGGAAGTCGACGCCGGCCTGGTCGCACGCGGTCAGCAGGGCGTGGGTGTCCTTGGGCAGGCAGGAGCCGCCCCAGCCGGGCCCCGGCCGCAGGAACGCGGAGCCGATCCGCGGGTCGCGCCCGATGCCCTCGGTGACGTCGTCGATGTCGGCACCGAAGCGCTCGCAGACGGTGGCCAGGTTGTTGGCGAAGGACAGTTTCATCGCGAGGAAGAAGTTCGCCGCGTACTTGGTCAGTTCGGCGCTGGCGGGGTCGGTGAGCACCAGCGGCGCGTCCAGGTCTGCGTACAGATCGGCCACGCGCCGGCCGGCGTCCGGGTCTGCGGCGCCGATCACGATGCGGTCGGGATGCTGGAAGTCGTGGACGGCGCGCCCCTCGCGCAGGAACTCGGGGTTGCTCACCACGGCCACGTCCGCCCGGCCGAGCAGCGCGGCGACCCGCTCGCTCGTACCGACCGGCACGGTCGACTTGTTGACCACGACGCAGCCGGACGGCAGCACCTCGCGGATCTGGTCGGCGACGGCCTCCACGGCGGCGAGGTCGGCCGCCCCGCCCGCACCCATGGGCGTGGGCAGGCACAGGAACACCACCTCGGCCCCGGTCACGGCGGCCGCGGTGTCCCCGGTGAATTCCAACCGGCCGGCGTTCAGGCCGTCTTGAACGACCTCGGGCAGGTCCGGTTCCAGGATGTCCACCGTGGCCTCGCGCAGCCGCGCGACCTTGTGCAGGTCGGCGTCGGCGCACACCACGTGGTGGCCGAGGGAGGCGAGGCAGGCACCGGTGGTCAATCCGACGTAACCGGTTCCGATCACGGCAACGCGTTGCGCAGGCACAGGAGATCACCACTTTCCGGTCATGGGGGTGCCCGTCTGCGACGACTGCGGCGGTGCGCGCGGGCGCGCGGCCGCCGTGCCGTGCGGGCGGACCGGGAATGGGCGCCGCGGTCCCGCCCTTACATGGCGAGCACTCAAGTCATCAATCGTTGAACTGACTTAGGTATGACATGTGGCGCGAACTCAGGTCAACGTTCGATGACATCAGGCCGGTGACTTTGAGACAGTCGCCGCAGCCGGGAATATGGGCGGTGGCGGAAGGGCCGCGGACGACGGAGGTGCGGTGACGTGACGGGAGTGCAGAACGGCGAGGCGTCGAAGGAAGTGGTCCGTAGGCGCTCGGCCTCGGCCACGCGTACCGCGCTCAGGGCCGCCGCGTCCTTCCGCTTCGGCAAGTACGGCTACGAGGGCACCAGCGTGCGGGACATCGCCGGCGACGTGGGCGTGGACGCCGCCCTCGTCTACCGCTACTTCGGCTCGAAGGAGGCGCTGTTCAACGACGTGGCGTGCACCGGCAAGATGTTTGAGCCGCTGCTCCAGGAGCCGGTCGAAACGATCCCCGACTGGTTCTGTGCGATGTTGCTGGGGCAGCCGAAGGAGGGCGACTTCCCGCACCCGGTGCTGTCCGTGCTGCGGTCCTCGGGGCGCGACGAGGCGGTGGGGCGGCTGCGCGCCGATCTGACCGAGGTGTTCTCCAAGCGACTGGCCGCCCGCCTCGGCGGCGCCGACGCCGATCTGCGCGCGGAACTCCTGTCGGCCTGGATGCTCGGCACCAGCCTGATGCGCACGGAGATCCGCTCCCCCGCCCTGGCCTCGGTGCCGGACGCCACGCTGGAGCGGTATCTCCGGGCCGGCATCGAGGTCTTGATGGATCCGGCCCCGGAGTGCGACGAGCACGGATCGGCCGACACCGAGGGCGCCGACCGCGACCTCGCCCTCCACTGCCCCGACAACTGCCCGATCCGCCGGGGCTGATCGGGCAGTTGTCGGGCGCCCCCGAGCGCCGCCCCACGGCTCCTGCGACGCCCCACAACACGGCGCAATTCGGCATGTGTTCACCGCCCACCAACCCACCCGCCGGCGGCCGTTCGGCAGGGCCCGGCAGTCTCGCGGCGCTCTGTCATCGCCCTGCCCCCACACTCCAGAGGACGGACACCGTGCCCGAAGTACGCGCTGCCCGGCGGCGACGCCGCCTCGCCCTCCGCCGCACCGCCGCCGTCGTCCCGACGCTGGTCGTCGGCGCGCTGCTGGCTCCCTCCGCGCACGCCACCCCGGCGAACGGCCCGCGGAACAGCGGGGCGGTGGCCACCGGCGCCGCCGCCCGGGTCGGCAACGGCGGCCCCACACCGGCGACTTGGCCCGGCAGCGGTTCCGTCACCACCGCCGATGCCGCCGACGTCTTCGGTGAGGACCTCAGCGGCCTCTACCAAGAGCGCGGCGTGCTGTGGGGTGCGCAGAACTCCGGCAAGCTCTGGCGGCTGGTTCCCGATGGTTCCGGCGGCTGGCGGCCGGACACCGCCAACGGGTGGACCTCCGGCAAGGCGCTCCGCTTCCCCGGCGGCTCCGGCAGCCCGGACAGCGAGGGCGTCACGCTCACCGGCGCGGGTGCCGCGGGCGGCGCGTTCGTCGCGAGCGAGCGCAACGCCGACGCGTCCAAGACGAGCCGCCTGTCCGTGCTGAAGTACGACATCGGCGGTTCGGGCGGCACGCTGGCCGCCGCCAAGGAATGGAACCTCACCCCCGACCTGCCGCGCGTGGGCGCCAACCTCGGCTTCGAGGGCATCACTTGGGTCCCCGACGCCTCCCTGACCGCATCCGGCTTCAAGGACGAGTCGACCGGCGCGGCCTACGACCCGAAGCGGTACGGCGCCCACACCGGCGGCGTGTTCTTCGTCGGCGTCGAGGGCACCGGCATGGTCTACGGCTACGTCCTTGAGGACTCGGGCGCCCACACCCGCGTCGCGTCCGTCAAGACCGGCATGGCCGGCGTGATGGAACTCCAGTGGGAGCCGCAGGCTTCGCGTCTGTGGGTGGTCTGCGACGACACCTGTCACGGCCAGCACCGGACGATGCGGGTCGACGCGTCCGGCGCCTTCGCCACCACCGCCGTCTACGACCGCCCCAGCGGCATGCCCGACCTCAACAACGAGGGCTTCGCGGTGGCCGGATCCGACGCCTGCGTCGACGGTTCCAAGCCGGTGTACTGGGCCGACGACAGCAACGACGACGGTCACGCACTGCGCAGGGGCAGCATCGCCTGCTGAGCCGGACGGCGACGGGTTTCGATGGCGGTCGCCCATCGAAACCCGTCCGAAACCCTTGGGCACCACCCGAAATTCGGTTGCTCTTCAGGCAGTTGTGGTGACCCACGGCCGGAGTGGACCCTCGATACACGCTCCGGAAGCCCGGCGACTGAGACGGCCAGACGGACAGGCTTGCCCGAAACCTGACTTGTCCTGACTCGCCCGCCCTGCCAGGGTCACTCCCAACTCCTCCACAGAGAACGGATGCCCCGATGCGTCGTGCCCTCCTGCCCACCGTCGCCCTCGCCGTCGCCGCCCTGTTCGCGGCGGGCACCGGCACCGCCCAGGCAGCCACCGCCCCGGCCGCGACCGGCTCCCTCAACTGCGTCAACGCCTACATCGGCGCCAACAACGGCCAGCCCTTCTACCACGTGCAGTGCGGCGTGATAGGCCAGGCAACGTGGTACGCCAACGTCGCCTGCTCGGACGGCAGTTCCCACAACGCGGGCCCCTTCACCAACTTCCGCGAGGTGTACGTGTACTGCCCGGCGGGGACCGAGGTGCAGCGGGGCTGGGTCACCAGCGACTGACGTCGCGTCCGAGGTGGCCGGCGAGGTGGTCGAGGGCGGGCGCGCCGTCGGCCACCGGCCGGGACGGGGCGAAGGACCCACCCGCCGTCCGCGGCAGCCCGTCGCAGACCTCCCGCACCACCGGCAGGGCCGCCCGGGCGAGGTCCGGAACGAGGTCCCGCGGCCGTCCGACGGCCGCGGCCAAGTCCCAGCCGTGCACCAGCATTTCGATGACCAGTTGCTCGACGAGCCGCCGGCCGGGCGCCGGGCCGTAGCGCTGGTCGAGCATCCCGGGGCGGCGGAAGGCGGCCAGCGCACTGTGCGCGGCGGCCTGGAACGCCGCGAGGTGGTCCTCGCCGAGGTGGTCGGCGCCGGCGTCGGAGCGCGGGGCGCCGTCGGCCAGCCCGGCCCACATCAGGTTCTCCCAGACCAGGTGAGCGAGCAGGGCGCGCACGTCCCAGTCCGCACAGGGCGTCGGCAGGTCCAACTGGTCCGGACCGACCGCGCGGACGAGCTCCGCCACGGCACCCAACGTCCGTTCGCACGCGTCGAGCACGCCGGCAGGGCGCCAGGCATCGGCACCGGCGTCGTACAGGGTGCCGAGCTCCTCGGCCCGGGCGCCGGGCGCGGGGTTGGCGCGCAGCGCGGTCCTCAGCCAGTCGCCGGGCGCCGCCATCCCCGGTCGGGCCGGCCAGCCGTTGATGACGCACATCAACTGCCAGTACCGCTCGACCTTGGGATCCGAGACGGTCTCCAACTGCTCCCACAACACCCGACGGGCGGATGCGTCGTCGCCGTGCACGTTGTGGCGGGTGCCTGCCTGGGTGGGGATCCAGGCGGTGACGATGTCGGCGACCACCGGGTCGGCGGCGGGCGAGTCCGGCGCGATCCCGTCCCGTATCGCGGTGTTCACCCGCCGCGTCCAGTCATCGGCGAGCTGCCGGGCGTCGCTCAACGTGCGTTCGTCGTGCTCGCCCGGGGCGTGCTCGGCGGCGTAGCGGGCCATGCGCCGCATTCCGGCCCGCAGGTCCGGATCCGCGACCAGTTCGCCGAGTTCGATCCAGGCATCGACCTGGGCGTCGGTGGGGTTGTCGGGCAGGTCCGGGGTGGCGGCCAGCAGCCCGCGGCGGTAGGTCGGTACGTCCAGGTCCCTGAGCGTTTCGGTCACGAACTCCTCGATGAGCGTGCGGCGTTCGGCGGCGGACAGGCGGGCGGCTCGGGTCATGACGGCGAGTCCTTCGGCGGTGGTGGTTCGGCGGGTGACGGAGCGCAGCACCGCCTGCTGCCTGCGCAGCGCGCGGATCTGCGCTTCCAGCGCGTCGACATGGGCCGCGGCCACCTCCGTCAGGCTGTGCTCGCGGTCGAGGACCTCGCGGATCTGCGCCAGTCCCAGTCCGAGATCCCGTAGGGTCCGGGCCAGTTCCAGGCGGGCCAGCGACGCGGAGTCGTAGACGCGGTACCCGGCGGCGGTCCGCCCGGCGGGCGGCACCACCCCCACGTCGGACCAGTGCCGGATGAGCTTCACCGACAGTCCGGTCCTCCGCGCGATCTCCCCGATGTTCCACGACACCCCGTCGTCGACGTGCATGCGCCCCACCTTCGACTCTCCCATCGTGGGAGAGTCAACCAGCAACCGGCGGCTGGGAGGCACGCCGGGCGCGGCCCAGTTGATGCGGCCGGGCCGTCGCCGCAGTGATGCACTGCCAATCGGTCGTTGCTGGAATCGGTTGCTGCTGAAACTGGTTGTCGTTGAAGTTGCCAGATCGGCAACAACATTCGCGATCGGGGTGCCGTCCGTCGGACGATCGCCGCCGGACGAACCGCACACGGGAGGACCCATGTCACAGACACCCACCGCCGACCTCACCCACCGCCTGGTGTCCACCCCCGCCGGCCGGACCCACCTGGTGGAACAGGGAACCGGACCATTGGTCATCCTCGTGCACGGGTTCCCGGAGTCCTGGTACTCCTGGCGCCACCAACTCCCCGCCCTGGCCGCGGCCGGCTACCGCGCGGTGGCCATCGACGTCCGCGGCTACGGGCGCTCCTCCCGGCCCGCGGCGGTGGACGCGTACCGGATGCTCGATCTGGTCGCGGACAGCGCCGCGGTGGTGGACGCCCTGGGCGAGCGGACCGCGGCGATCGTCGGCCACGACTGGGGCGCCAACATCGCCGCGACCGCCGCGCTGGTCAGGCCCGAGGTCTTCCACGCGGTCGGCCTGCTCAGCGTGCCCTACGCCCCGCGCGGCGGACCGCGCCCCAGCGAGGTCTTCGAACGGCTCGGCGGCGAGGAGGAGTTCTACGTCTCCTACTTCCAGCAGCCGGGCCGCGCCGAGTCCGAGATCGAGCCCGATGTGCGCGGCTGGCTCGCGGGCCTCTACGCCGCGCTGTCCGGCGACACCATGCCGGCGCCGGGCGCGCCCGACCCCCACTTCGTGAGCCCCGGGGGAAGGATGCGCGACCGCTTCCCGACCGATCGACTGCCGTCCTGGCTGGACGAGGCCGAACTCGACGCCTACGCCGCCGAGTTCGAGCGGACCGGCCTGACCGGAGCCCTGAACCGCTACCGCAACATGGACCGCGACTGGGAGGAACTGGCCGCCTACGACGGCGCCCCGATCACCCAACCGTCGCTCTTCGTCGGCGGCGGCGCGGACGCCTCCACCACCTGGCTGGCCGACGCCATCGAGGCGTTCCCCACCACGATGCCCGGCCTGATGTCATCGCACGTCCTCGACGGCTGCGGCCACTGGATCCAACAGGAACGCCCGGAGGAGCTCAACCGGATCCTGCTCGACTGGCTGGCCCGCCTGCCCGCCTGACGCCTGCCTGGCGGACGGCCGCACCCGCCCGCGGTGCCTGGCCGGGCAACGTCCGGTTCCACCCTGCCTGGCTCACCGCCGGCTGGTCCGGCCAGGTCACCGCGTAAGCCGGATCACCGCCGCGGCTGATCCGGACGAAGCGCAGCAGTTCGCGCACGATGCCGGCGTTGCCAGCCGCCCAACCGGTCCTGGGTTCAAGGGAGTTCGGGGTGGACCGGGGGTCGAGGTTCGACCACCGGACGCCGTCCGCGTCCCGGGTCGCGCGGGAGACGAGGTCCGTGACCAGTCGGCGCGCGAAGTGCGGGCGGTCACCCTGCTCCACCATCCGGTCGCAGGCCAACGCCAGGACGCCGGCGGTGCCGCAGCACCGACCGTTGTTGTCCCAGAAGCCGGGCCGCAGCCGGCGCGGCAGGCCGGAGTGGGTGAGGGTGTGCCAGCAGCGGTCGGCCAGGCCCTGCCAGCCGGTCTCGTCGAGCGCGTCCCGGAGCAGCCGGAAGACCTGGGCGTCGCCGGCCGGGCCGTGGCACCAGCCGTAGCTGTAGCGTTCGATGAGCTCGTGGCGTTGCCGCGGATCGGAGTGCGGGACGAGGAAGCCGGCCGGGCCGGCGTCGTTGCGCGCTACGACGCCGGCCATGCCCTCCCGCGCCAGCTCGATCATGTCGGTGCGGCCGGCGACCCGGCCGATGCGGACCAGCGCGTAGGCGATGCCGAGCGTGCCGTGTGACATGTGGTGGTACCGCCAGGACCACCCCGTGCGCGACTCCCACTGCACACCGGCCGCGTTCCCCGAACTCCGTTCGGCCGTGCGCAGATAGGGCTCCACCGCGAGCACGGCCAGGTCGAGGTCGCCGGCCGCGAGCGCGCCCAGGCCGATGCCGGCGTTGCCGCCGATCAGATCGAACCAGTCACCCCAGCGCGTCCCGTCGAACCGGGCGCGCACCGACGCAAGCGCCCGATCCGCGGCACCGGCGGCGTCCGGAGCGCCCAGTTCGTCATCGACCGCCCGCAACACGAACGCCAGCCCCGCCAGCCCGCCGTACAGGGAGCTGTTCGCGCAGTCCTCCACCGCGGCGGACACGCTGCGGGCGGCGCGCAGGGCGGCGTCACCGTAGCGGTCGTCGCCGAAGTGCCGCCGCGCTTCCAGGAGTACGGGAACAATTCCGGCCGTGCCGCCGTAGAGGGCGGGGTCGGGCTCGTCCCCGGAAGGGGTGCCGGCCCAGGCCAGTCCGTCGCCGTCGACCTGCCGCGCGCACCGCAACAACCACCGCAGGGCATCCGCCGCCAACGCCTCGGCCTCGTCCACCGCTGCCCGCGCCCCGCCCGCCGCCGTCATGTCCCCACTCTGGCACGCGACACGGAACCCGCCCAGACGGCGAACGCGCCGAGACCCGAACGGCGAACGCCGGCGTTTCGGCCATGGACGCCCCCGCAGCGACCCGCTGCCCGTAAGGGTCGATGCACCCGGAACGAACGTCTTTTCGCTTCCTTGTGGGGCTCGCACCGCGTCCGAAATACGTGAGTTCGAAATTCCCGGTCCACTCGTTGGGCATACCGACACCCCCCAACTCCCGCGACCGGAGGCCGCCGTGTACCCGCTCCCCCCTTGTGCGACCACTCCTCTACCTGCCGCCTCGGATCAGCACGCGCCCTGCCAGGGCCGAGGCACCGTTCCTCCGCGCACCCATCGCGCCGCCGGCGCGTTCCGCTCGGCACTGCCGGATACGGGGTGGTCGGCATGAGCGAACCCACCGACCCGTCCACCGGCAACGTCCCCAAGCCGCGCACCACTTCGCCGCCGTCGAGCCCCGCCAACGGCGCGTCAGGCAACCGACCTCATGTCGCCGCTCCGCCCAACACCGCTGCGGTGACGGCAGGTTCGGGGGCGGAGATGCGGTACGTGGACCTGACCGGCAGTCGGGAGGCGGCCGGCCGCGCCATCCGGATGAGCGACATGGCCAAACGGCTACCGCAGTTGGTGCGCCGGTCGTTGGCGCTCGCCTGGCGGGTCGACCGCGCGGCGACCGTCGGGCTGCTGCTGTGCCAAGGAGCCACCGGTGTGATGCAGGCCCTGGGACTGGTCGCGATCAGCGGCACCCTGACCGCGCTGTTGACCAGCGGGGACATCTACCAACGACTGCTGCATGCCTGGCCGTCGGTGGTCCTCCTCGCCGGTGCTGCCGGAGTGCGTGCGCTGTTGGGGATCACCGTCACCTGGCTCTCCTCCCGGCTCGGCCCGCTGATGTCGCGCGAGGCCGAGCAGATGCTGCTCACCGGCTGCGCGGAGGTGGAGCTGTCCGCCTACGACGAGCCCGACTTCAACCGCGACCGGGAGGCCGCCGACCGCGGGGCGCAGGTCACCGGGGACCTGATCAACGAGGGGCAGGACCTGATCGCCTCGGCGGCGTCGTTCCTCGCCGGGGCGGTCGTGCTGGCCGGGGTGCACTGGGCGCTGCTGCCGCTCCTGGTGGCGGCCAGTCTGCCGCAGGCCGTGGCGCAGGTCAGCGCCGCGCGGGTGCGGTACCTGGCCAACCTGCGCAGCAACGGCGATGCCCGCATGCTGTCGGTGCTGCGGTGGCACATCTTCACGCGGGAGGCCGCCGACCAGATCCGTGCCGGCACCATGGCCGGCTTCCTGTCCGACCGGTACCGGCAGACGGTCGCCCGGATCAACCGCGAGGACCGGGCCGCGGCCGACAAGAGCGCCCGCATGTCCCTGACCGGCTCGCTCTGCGGCGGCCTGGGATCGGCCCTGGTGTGGGCGGCAGTTGTGTGGCTGCTCGCGACCGGGCACATCAGCGTAGGGCACGCGGGGACGGCGGTCTTCGCCCTCCAGACGGTGGGACAGTCGGTCCGCGGACTGGTCGCCATCGGGGCACGTGCCGTGCGCACGGGCCTGTACATGGATGACTGGAGCGGCTTCTTGGACAAGGCGGGCGGGTTCCGCATGTCCCGCGGCGCGGTCCGGCCCCGGCCGCCACGGGAGATCGAGCTCAGGGCCGTCTCCCACCGCTACGCCGGCAAGGGCCGCGACGCGCTGTCCGGCGTCTCGCTCACCCTGCGCCGGGGCGAGGTCACCGCCCTGGTCGGCTTCAACGGATCGGGCAAGTCAACGCTGTCGAAGCTGGCCAGCGGTCTGTACTTGCCGACAGAAGGTCAGGTGCTGTGGGACGGCGTCCCCACCGGCGACGCCGACCCGCAGGCCCTGTGGCAACAAGTCGCCCTGGTGCCACAGGACTACGCGCACTGGCCGCTGACGGTCCGGGAGAACATCACCCTCGGGCAGCCCTCGCCCCGCGGCGACGTCGCGGTGCGCGAGGCGTGCGCGGCCGCCGGAGCCGACGAGGTCGTCGACAAGCTGGGAGCCGGCCTGGACACCCTCCTGGCCCGCGAGTGGCTCAACGGGGAGGAGCTCAGTGGCGGCCAGTGGCAACGCATCGCCCTCGGGCGGGCGTTCTTCCGCCAGGCAGGCTTGTTGGTACTGGACGAGCCGACCGCCAACCTGGACCCCCGGGCCGAGTACCGCATCTTCCAACGGCTGCGGGACCTGGCGCAGGACCGCGTGGTGCTGCTGGTGACCCACCGCATCACCAACGTGGCCGTGGCCGACCGGATCGTGGTCCTCGACGAGGGCAACGTCGTGCAGGAGGGCACCTACCAGCAACTCGCCCACGAACCTGGCCTGTTCCAGCAACTGCTGTCGTACCAGGTCACATCCGGCACCGACGAAGGCACCGACACCAAGGAGCTCTCCCCGTGACCGAGACCCGTACGCCAAACCGGGCGCCCCGCCCCGCCCGCGGCTCGCCTTCCGCGCACTCAACGCCCCACCGAGTCCACGGCTGGGGCGAAGAGGAGCACCGCCAGGCAAGACTGGCGGCCCACCTCGCCCACACTCACTGGGGCATCCCGCACGCCGCCCGCTCGGCGATCGCGGAACTGCCCGCGGGCGGTTGCCACATGTAGCACCGTGGCATGCGCGACGCCCGTCGCGGGTAGGGCGGGCTGCCAGGCGGGCGCGCGCACGTCACCGCTCGCCGCCCCGCCACCCACCGCATCCGGCGGGTGGCGGGGCGGGCCGCGGCCGTCAGCAGGGTTCGTGTGCAGGGCCGGGGCGCTACTCGCCCGGGGCGAGGGTTCGGGCGAGGATGCGCGCCGCGTCGGCGATCAGCCCGTCGCTCGGCGGTGCGTCCTGAGTGGTCTTCGACGTCAGCACGATCAGCACCAGGGGCGTCCGCTTCGTCGTCCAGACTACGCCGATGTCGTTGGCGACCCCGTAGGAGCCGGTGCCCGTCTTGTCCGCGACGACCCAGCCGTCCGGCACTCCGGCGCGGATCCGCTCGTCGCCGGTGGTGTTGCCCTTCAACCAGCCGATGAACCGGTCGCGTTGGGCGTCGTTCAGGGCCCGGCCCACGGCCAGGCGCGCGAAGCCGTTGCCGTACGCCTCCGGTGTGGTGGTGTCGCGGAGGTCGCCGGGAATGGCGGTGTTGAGCTCGGGTTCCCAACGGTCCAGGCGGCTCGTCGGGTCGCCCAGCGAGCGGAAGAACCGGGTGAGGCCGGGCGGGCCGCCGAGTTGGCGGAGCAGGAGGTTGCCGGCCGCGTTGTCGCTGTACCGGATCGTTGCCGCGCACAGGTCGCCGACCGTCATGCCGGTGTCGACGTGCTGTTCGGTGATCGGGGAGTGCGGCAGGATGTCGGCCGGCGGGTAGTGGATCATCTTGTCCAACGGGGCGCAGTGGCCGTGATCGCGCAGCACCGCCGCCGCGGCGAACGCCTTGAACGTCGAGCACATGGCGAACCGCTCCTGCGCCCGGTGGGACACGGCCTGTCCGGTGCTGATGTTGCGGGCGTACACGCCCAGGCGTGCGCCGTACTTGCGCTCAAGCGCACGCAATTCGCGGGTGGTGCCTGGCAGTTGACTGCCTGGTGCGGTGGTTGCCGAGGCGGCCGTCGCGGGTGCGGCGGAGGCGGTGGCGGTGGTGGCGAGGACGGCGGCGGACGCCGCGAGGCCGGCCTTGAGGAGGCCGCGGCGGGGCAGAGGGGTGGCGTTGGACATGCGCAGAGTTCTCCCGTGATCGTCGTCGTCAGGCGGGCCGGCCCGGCGAGCGTGCCCGGACCGACTGTGACGGGAGTCAGCGAAACAGTCACCCACCGCTCATGTCCAAGAGTGAATATTGAACGCCTCAGAACATATTGATATGACTGCTGGATGGACCTGCTCGCACACCTTGAGGCGTATGTGGCGGCCGTCGACGAGGCCAGCTTCTCGCGCGCGGCCGACCGGCTCGGCATCGCCCAACCGCTCCTGAGCCGTCGCATCAAGACGTTGGAGACCCACTTCGGCGACCTGCTGTTCGACCGCTCGCGGCGGCAGGTCGCCGTCACCGACTTCGGCCTGCTCCTGCTGCCGTACGCCAAGGACGTGCTGGACCGGGCGCAACGACTGCAGCAGGTCGCCCGGTCGGCCACGCGGTCGGCGATCCGCGCGGTCGGCGTGCCCGCGGACTGCGGACCGGCGGCCCTGGCGCGGGTCATCCGCGCCGGCACCGAGCACGACCTTCCGCTCGGTGTCCACGAACTCCCGCCGGACGAGCGGGTGTCGGGCCTGGCCGACGGGACCCTGGCGTACGCGCTGTTGCGGGTTCCCCCGGGGAACGCGGCCCTTCGGGTGCCGCTCGGCCTGGCCTCCGCACCGCCGTCGGATGCGTCGTCGGGTGCGTCTTCGGGTGCCTTGGCGGGGCCCATCCCCGGCCAGGCAGCGGCTGGGGTTCAGGCCCGTCGGCGGGTGATCCACCTGGAGGACCTGCGCCCCGCGCGCGACCGTCGCGCTGCGGGCGAACGACCGGCCTCGGTGCCGATCCTCACCACGGCGGAGGATCACGTCCCCTACCTACGGGACCGGTTGGGTCGGGCGGCCGCGCGGGCCGGGCTGCCGGAGGGGTTGATCCGCCCGGCCGGATCGCTGGCGACCGCGCTGGCCGAGACGCTCGCCGGGCGGGCGACGCTGCTGTGCACCGAACCGTTCGCGCGTCAACACGGCGCGGAGTGGGCGCCGTTGGGCGATGCGTCGCTGCACCGCGGCTACGATCCGGGGGCCGCACGGCGGCGGGCGGATGCCGCCGAGGTGCCCGGCTGGCTGGTCGCGCAGTTGGCGGACGCGGTCGGCGCCGCGCCGCCCGGCCCGGCCGGGGTGCGCACCACGGCGGTGGGCGAGCACGCCCCGGCGCTCCTGGCGGCGCGCGGATGAGCGCCGACGCGGTGGAGCGGGCGGCGTGCGTCGCCAGCGGTGGTTGGCTCCGCGACGTCGCCGAGGCGATCGCCGCGGACTGGGAAAGCCTGGGCGTCCGCGGGTCGTTCCTGGCCCGGGACATCGACACCGGCGCGCATCTCGGCTTCGACGTCGACGCGCCGGTGCCGCTCGCCTCGGTGGTCAAGGTGCCGCTGGCCCTGGTGGCCCTGGACCGGATCGCGACCGGGGAACTCGACGCGGCCCGGCCGCTCACCATCGATCCGACCACCAGCAGCGTCGGGCCCACCGGCCTGGCGGCGTTCCGGCACCCGGTCACCGCGGCCGTCGGCGACCTGTTGTTCATGATGCTGTCGGTGAGCGACAGCGCCAGCGCCGACGCGTTGTTCGGGCTGGTGCCGGTGGCGGACGTCGACGCCCGGCTGCGTGCCTGGGGGTGTGCGGACATCCATGTCCGGCACCGGCTCAACCGCATGTACGAGTGCGCCGCCGGCGCCGCCGGCAACGACTTCTCCCTCGCCCTGGAACTGGCCATCCGCGACGACCGCTCGGGCCACCACACCATCGAGACCCTCGATCCGGCCCACGCCAACCTGGGCACCGCCACGGCCCTCGCCGACCTGCTGCAACGCGTATGGCGGGACGAGATCGCGCACCCCGACGCGACCGCCGAACTGCGCCGGATGATGGGCCTTCAGGTCTTCACCCAGCGCCTGTCGAGCGAGCTGCGCACGGACACCCTCCACGTCAGCGGCAAGACGGGGACATTCCTCCATCTGCGGCACGAGATCGGCGTGGTGGAGGCCGAGTCCGGCCACCGGGTCGCGATGGTCGCGCTCACCCGCTCCGATCGCCGGGCCAGCCTGGCTCCGGACATCGACCTGGCCATCGGGGCCGCGGCACGGGACGCCTTCGAAGCGCTACGTCACTGACCGGCGCGGCGCCGCTGAAAGGCACGACGTCCGTCGACGGGCGCTACGCCGCTGAGCCGCCGATTGCCACGGCTCACCAACCCACCGCGTCCGCCAGCAGCTCCACCTGTTCCAGGCCGCCGCCGTGCGGGAAGAGGATGAGTTCGTCGCAGCCCGACTCGGCATAGGCGGCGACCTCGTTGGCCACCGCCTCGGGACTGGCCAGGCCCGCCTCGATGCTCTCCGTGGTGAAGGTGCCCGAGGTGTAGTAGCTGGTAAGGCTGTCGTGGAGGCGTTGCGGCGCGTCCAGGCCCAGTGCGAAGTGGGCGGTCCCCACCAGGCGGGGTGCGCCCGCCCGACCCGCGTCCCGCCATGCCTGTCGGACCGCCGGGACGAGGGAGCGGAATTTCTCCACGCCCTGCGCCCCGCCGATCCAGCCCTGGCCGTGGGTGACCATGCGCCGCAGGGTGGGTCGGGTGAACCCGCCGAACAGCAGGGGTGGGCCGCCTGGCGTGCTCGGCCGCGGTCCGATGTCCCCGCCGTCCTGCCACTGCCGGGTGGCCGTTTCCAACAGGGCGTCGAAGAGCCTGCCGCGGCGTGGGAAGTCGACGCCGCCCGTGCGGTAGTCGTCCTCCCGGGCGCCCGGCGCCAGGCCCAACACCAGCCGGCCGCCGGACAATCGGTCCAGCGTGGCGGCGGACTTGGCGAACAGCGCGTGGTTTGCGCGCTGCGGGGCGAGCAGGATGGTGGTGATCAGGCGCACGCGGGTGGTGGCTCCGGCGGCGACGGCCAGTGCGGTCAGCGGCTCGTAGTTGTCGTAGACCAGGCGGTCGGTGGAGCCGAGCGAGGCGAAGCCGCGTTCCTCGGCGCGCCGGGCCCAGTCCACGATGGACAGGCCCGGGTCGGAGCGCAGAACGGGGAGTCCGATGCCGATGTCCATGGTGCCGCGCTCCTCCCGGGCCGGGGCCGAACGCCCCCACCCCGTCATGAGTGGAACGGGCCGCCCGCCTGCCGGTACGCGGCCCGTGACGCCTACGGTCGATCGCCCTCACGCTACCCGGCGGGCGGGCGCGGGCGCGTCAGGCCGGCGCCCCTGGCCGTCCGTCCGGCCCACGGTCGAGAAGGCGTCCGATCCGCTCCGCGACGCTCTCCGGCCGCTCGGCCTGGATGAACTGTCCCGAGTCGGCCTCCTCGAAGCGGCCGTCCAACACCCCGTCCGCCCAACGCCGTTGGCGTCCGGCCGGCTCGGCAGGGTGCCGCTGGCCCGTCCCGGCACGGACCCGGTCCCGGGCCCGGTCTCCTACCGCCAAGGCACGATCTGGCTCAACTCAGCCCGGACGAACTCTCCGCAACCATCGGCAGGTACGGATCGGTGAACTCCCGCTCAGCGTTGCCCAGTTGCACGCGAATCACCCATGACGGTCCACCGGTTCAGGCTCGACCGCGAGGCTGAACCCCGCAGAGCGACCAAGCGGTTCGTCGAGTCGGGTGCGGGTTTCGCGGGTGCGCCAGGCGGAGGTGACGGTCAGTCGGCCTCGCGCGTGTTGCCGGGAGTGAAGGGGCCCTCGTCGACGAATCGTCGCAGCCAACGGGCGAAGGTGCGGGCATCCTCGCGAGGCCAGGAGGCGAGCGAGTCCTCGATGCGGGAGGCCAGTCGTTGCCTGGTGGTGCGCACGGCACCGTGGCCCGCGTCGGTGAGAGCGAGCAGGGTCGCGCGGCCGTCCGCGGGGTCCGGTTCGCGGCGCAGTAGGCCGGCTTGCTCCAACCGGTCGGCCCGCCGGGTGACGGTGGTGCGGTCGAGTCCGATCTCGCGGCCGAGGTCGGCGGCGCTACAGGCACCGGCGCGAGCCAGACCGCTGAGCACCGGGTAGGTGAAGTCGTCGACCGCCTCTCCCAGGCCCTCGGTCAGTCGTGCGTAGAGGTGGTCGCGGGTGCTCCGCCGTAGGAGCAGTCCCAGCGCGTCGGCGATCTCATTTCCGGTTCCGTTCGTCACCCCTCCAGATTAGCGTGCGCGGAGCACGCTTCTTGCGCTACTGTAGATGCGTGCTTCAGGCACGCATTACGTGTTCGGCACATCGCGTCGACCGCCACAACAACCAAAGGAAGACCCATGTCTCGCACCGACATCAGCACGGCTCTCACGGATCTGCTCTTCACCCCGGGGCTGAGCCTGGAGGCGGCAGCCGACCGCCACTTCGCCCCTGACTACCGTCAGCGCACCGACGGCCGGTGGGACGATCGGCAGGAGTTCCTGGCGCACATCTCCCACCTGCGCCAGGTCGTGGCGGGCGGCTCGGTCCAGGTGCACGACGAACTCACAGCCGGGGACCGGTACGCCGATCGGCACACGGTGAACGTCACCAAGAACGACGGAGCCACCGTTCGCATGGAGGTCTACCTCTTCGCGGAGTTCGCGCCCGACGGGCGCTTCCGCCGGATCGAGGAGACCACGCTCATGCTCGAAGGCGCCGGGGACGACCGCAATCTCGGCAGTGCTCGCTGAGCAGCCACCACGAAGCCGGGCAGCGCGGTCACGGCCCGGCAGGACCACGCCTCGCGCGGTCAACGCCCACGGCAAGACCCCCGCCAGTTACCTCGCGGCCCTTCGTGGCGCGGCCTGGTCCGATAGGCCGCGTTAGGTGACGCGAGCGCAACTGACGCATCCGGAGCGGGAGTTCATCGGGCCGTACCTGTCGATCGGCGGGTACGGCCCGTGTCCCGAGCGACTGCGGCAGCAGTTCGAGGGCGTGCTCCGGCGGTTCATGGTGGGGGGGTGTCGACGGAGTTCGGTGCCTGGTCGACGGTCCACCACCACGTCCGGCAGTGGAGAGACACCTCATCGGGAGATGGTGATGCTGGCCTCGGCGATCGACGGGCTGGCAGTGAGCGCGTCGATGATCTGCTGCTGAGAGGTTCGCGTGCGGTCGTCCATGGCGGCTCGGGCCAGGACCGGATCACGGTCACGGACCGCTTCCCAGACCGCACGTCGTTGATGCGCGGCTGATGCCGAGAACGGAAGCGATCCCAAGGTGATCCGCAGCACGCGTTCCAACTCGTCGAAGACCTGGATGACCGACCGGGCCAGCCTGTCGTTACCGCAGTTGTCGGCGATGATCGCATCAAACTCGAGAACGGCGCGGAGGAATGCCTCGATGCTCTCCGAATCGCCTGGCTCGTAGGACTGGCCGAGAAGTTCTTCCATGCGGGCGAGGTCATCCTGCGGGCAGCCGCGCTCCGCCGCGAGGGCGGCGGCCTCGGTCTCCAGAAGCCGGCGGAAGGCGCACAGTTCACGCGCCCCCTTCAAGGTCACAGGCAGGATCCGGTATCCCGAGCGCGGGAGCGCTTCGACCAGTCCGTCGCGCTGCAGCCGGGTCAGCGCCTCTCTCACCGGCATGATGCCGGTGTCGGTCAACCGCGTCAGATCCGTCTTGGTGACATGGGCGCCGGGCGCCAGGTCGAGCTCGATGATCCGCCGCTTGATCGCGAGATATGCGCGCTCGGTGGCGCTCAGGCTGGGGTGGTCCGTGCTGAGGATGGCGGGCAGGTACTTCACGCACCCATCCTAGAGACTTGGTATCCCAGTGAGACGTTCGTGGATCTCAGGTGGTGGGTGCAGGTCTTCTCGCCGGACCTCGCGGGGGCGCAGTCGAACCCGTCGGCCCGAGCGTGGCGAAACAGGGGGTCAGGGCAGACGATCAGTCCACCGTTGCCGTCAACGGCTTCACGAAGGTGTCTGCGACCCGCGCAACCCACTCCGGATTCTCAAGCGGCGGGTAATGCCCGATGTCAGGCACCCTCAACAACTGCGCCGCCGGGCCCAGTTCGGCGACCGTGTCATCGACCAACTCATCCTGCACGAAGAAGTCGTCGGTGCCCTGCACGAGCAGGACCGGGCACCGCACATCGCCGAGTCGGCCGCGCAGATCGTGGGAGGCCCATGCCTGGCCGTCGAACTGACCGGCCTGCTGGGAGGTGCTGCGCTGAAGCCACCTCAACTCGGTTTCCTGCTCGGCGGTCAGCATCTTGCTCGCCGAGGTCACCGCCGCATACTCAAGGTGATCCGTCCAGCCCGCATCGGGCGCACTGGTCCGACCTGCCAGCAACGCGGCAGCCTCGGCCGACAGCGGTGTCCACGACGCTGCCTGCATCGCGATGACGCCTCGATAGCTCTCTCCGTGGTGCGCGACGAGATCCAGTGCCGTCAGACCTCCGACGGAGACGCCGAGCACAAAGGGGGAGGTTCCAGGCAGCACGGCGCGCACAAACGCGTGCACGAACTCGGCGTGGTCGTGGATCGAGGTCCCCGGCTGCCACTGTGCCGGGTAGGAACGGCAGTGCCCGGGAAGATCGGGCGCGATCGCGCGGTATCCGCGTTCGGCGAGCAACGGCAGAAGGTGTCGGTAGATCCGGGAGTCCGTGGCCCCCGGGTGAATGCACACGATCGGGACGCCTTCGCCGGCCTCGTCGAAGTAGGTGCGCGCACCGTTGACCGCGACATAGCGGCCCGTGATCGGTTCGAAGAGCGTCATCGCTGCACTCCTTGATGGTCGTAGCGGGGATTTTCGGCCGCATGGCAGCGGCTCACTGCCAGCATTAAGACATCTAAGATCCCCGTAGAGCAAACTGAGATCTCAGTGTGCCCAGTCTGCAACTCCTCGCCTCGTGCGGCTGTGGCGCCCGGCGGAGCTGCCGCCCGAGGGGCCGGGCCGCCCTCAGCGCCCCGGCCCGTAGGCCAACGTCAGCGGTGCTCGCAGAGGGCCGCGGACGCCGCGGCGGTCATCTTCTCGATCGCCGCCTGGGCGTTGAGTTGGACCATCGAGTTGGTCATCACCGCCACGTGCCGGCCGTCGGGGGTGGCCGCGGAGAACGACAGGTAGCCGGGCACGCCACCGTTGTGTCCGAAGGCCACCCCGCCGCAGGGCAGGGGCAGTCGGTCCAGTCCCAGGCCGTACGGGGCGTGGGCGCCCGGGGTCTCCATCTGCGCCAGGCTGGCCCGGGAGAGGAGCTTGCCGTCGACGAGTGCCTGGAAGAAGGTGGCCATGTCCCGCTCGGTGGAGGTCATCGCGCCCGCGCTGTGGAAGAGCGACGGCTCCAGGGTGGTGGTGGCGTCCTGCCAGTAGAAGAACGGCCCGACGCGGATGCCGCGGTAGCCGTGTACGTAGGGGTCGGCCAGGGTGCGGTCGCCTGGTTCGGGGAAGCGGGTGTCGGTCAGGCCGAGCGGTTCGATGATCCGGCTCCTGATCGCCTGGCCCACCGGCGTGCCGGTGATCTTCTCGATGAGCATGCCGAGGATCTGGAAGTTGGTGTTGCTGTACTGGAAGGAGGTGCCCGGCGGGAAGGCCGGGCGATGGCTCAGTCCGTCGCGCACCAGCGCGGCCAGGGTGTAGGTGCCGTCCGGATTGGCCCGGGGGTTGGGGACGTTGGTCGGGATGCCGCTGGTGTGTTGGAGGAGTTGGCGGACGGTGATGGTGTTGCCGTCGTAGCCGTTGCCGTCGACCACGCCGGGCAGGTACCGCTCGATCGCCGTGTCGAGATCGACCTTGCCGTCGTCCACCAGTTGCAACACCGCGACGGCGGTGAAGGTCTTGGTCTGGCTGCCGACGCGGTAGTGGTCGGTGGGCTGGACGGGCCGGTTGGCGTCGGTGGTGCCGGTGCCCGCGGTGAGACTCCAGGAGCCGGACGGGTCCCCGGCGTAGAGTCCGGCACCCGGGCCGCCGATTGCCTGGAGGGCGTTGAGCGATGCCTGGGCGGCCTGGTGTCCGCCGTCGGTCGCGGCCTGTGCGGGGGACGGCAGGAACAGGGCGGTCGTGGCGAGCACACTGAGCGCGGCCGCAAGTCTCCCCTTGCCTAAGTTTCCAGCCATGGAAGCTCCTTAATGGATTTACGGGTGTACACGCAGCAATGACCGGCATCCTCGTGTATCCGGGGGTGCCCTGTTGAGGGGGGCTTCGGCCAACTACGGGGACGTGCGTGGCCCGTTGGCGTCGGAGGGGGTGAGGAGGCGGCGGAGCCAGCGGGTGCGGGCGTGCTGGGCGTCCCGACTGAGGGCCGCCCCTGGGGCGAGGGTGTCGTAGCCGTGGCAGGCTCCGGGCCAGACATGCAGTTCGGCCTGGCCACCGGCCCGCCAGAGGGCGTTGGCGTAGGCCACGCCCTCGTCCCGGAAGGTCTCGGCCGATCCGACCTCGATGTAGGTCGGGGGCAGCCCGGACAGGTCGGTGGCGCGGGCGGGCGCGGCGTAGGGCGGGAGGTCAGCGGCGCCGTACCGGTCGCCCAACAGTGCCTGCCAGGCGGTGGCGTTGGAGGTGCGGTCCCACAGATCGGTTCCGGCCATCTGGTGACTGGAGTAGGTGGCGTTGCGGTCGTCGAGCATCGGGCAGACGAGGAGCTGGCCGAGCGGTGTGGGGCCGCCCCGGTCGCGGGTGAGCAGGGCGAGCGCCGCGGCCAGTCCGCCACCGGCGCTCTTGCCGCCGACGATGATGCGGTGGGCGTCGATGCCCAGGCGCGTCGCGTGCGAGGCGGCCCAGGCAAGTCCCGCGTAGCAGTCCTCCACCGGTCCGGGGTACCGCGTCTGCGGCGCCAACCTGTACTCGACGGAGAGGACGGCCAGTTCGAGCGGGAGCGCCACGTTGCGCAACAGCCGTGGGAGGACGGACCAGGCGTTGCCGCTGATCATTCCGCCGCCGTGCATGTAGTACAGCGCCGGCAGCGGACCGGCGATCCCGGCGGGCCGCGCGCTGACCAGTGTGAGGTCCGGGTCGCCCGGCGCTCCCGGCACGCGCAGCTCCGCCACCTCGAAGCGGCCGTCGGCCCGGAGGTCCCGGACGGTCGGCCTGGGGCGGGCCGCGGCGTCCTGCCGCTGCCTGGCGGCGAGGTTCTCCGGGGTGACCGGAGCCCTCACCCGGTCACCCAACTCCGCCAGCACGGCGCTCAGTTCGGGGTCGAGCGGCGGTGCCGCGCCGGTGGGCTGCTGGGAACGGGGCGCCAAGGGCGCGTCATCAACCGTCATGGCCTGCCGTCCGGGAGCGCTCGCGCGATGTTCATGTCGCGTAGTCAACCACCCGTCGGGCGGCGGCGACCGCCGCTCGGCGAAGGTCGCGGAGGGAGGAAGGTCACAGGTGGGGGCCTTGAACGCGGCCGGGTCCAGCGGTCGTTGAGGGGTGGTGTCGGCGAGCGGCGCCCTCACTGCCGTGGCGGGTACGGGTCGGCATCGGTCGTGATCCGTATGTGATCGGCGTCCCGTAATGTCCCTCTGGGCAATGTTCAAGACATACGCGAACAACGCGGGGGCCAGTTCATGACGTATCGACGTACGGCGATACCGGCGGTGGCCGGTGGGCTACTGCTCACGGCGCTGTTGTGGTGGGCGGGGGCGAGCGTGCACGCGTTGGAACTGCCAGGCACCACCCGTGTGCTCGACGGCCAGACCGTCGCGGAACTCCGGAGCTGGCTCCTGCCCTGGGCGTACGACCCGCTCGGCGCGGCTCGGTTCGGCAGCGCGATGGTGGGTGGGGACGCGGTCGGGACCGACGGTGCGAGCTATACGGCGCTGGAGGCGACCGGGCAGCAGATCCGGTTCGGCGCGGTCCTGGTCTTCTTCTCGTCGGGGGCGCTGTTCCTGCTCCGCAGGCTGCCGCCGGAGCGCGGTCGGATGCCGGCGGCGCTGTTGGCGTTGTGGGCCTGGGGCCTGGCGGCCGGAACGCTGGCGGTGACGGTGTCCGCGCCGTGGTGGATCGCCTCAGGGGGCCGCGGCAGTTTCCGTTTCCTGCCGCACCTGGCGGGGGTGATCGCCTCCGGGCGGGAGGTTCTGGTGGGGACCGCGCTGGTCGTCGCGGTGGCGACCGTCCTCGTGGCGCGGCTGACGGTCAACGGGGCCGGTCCGTTGCCGCGGGAGGTCGTTCCGACGCGCGCCGCGCGCCTGTCAGCGACCGTCGGGACCGCGGTGGTCGCGGTGGCCGTGCTGGTCGTCTCCCGGCTGTCGGTCGCCGCCGCGCTCCAGTCGGTTTCGCCGAGCGTCGGGGTGTTGTCGGAACCGGGCGATCTGCTGCGCCAGTGGCTGCTGTTCGGCGCGTGGTCGGGGCCGGGCAACGCGGCGTTCGGTGCCTGGCTGTTGGACCGCGGGGCGGACGTGCTGCTGCTCGTCGTGGTGTGGTGGGCGCTGCGGCGGCTACCCGGGCTGCTCACCCGGGCCACCGTGCCGGCGATGGCGATGGGTGGGGTCTGCGCGACCGTGCTCGGGCTGCTGGCGGGCGAGTTGCTGCGGATGGTCCGCGGCGCGGTGGAGTTGCCCGGCGATCCGCTGCGCCTCCTGAGCGGCTTCGCCGCGGGTGTCCCGGCCGCGCTGGTCTGGGGACTGGTGGCGGGCGTTGCGGCCGCGGTGACGCTGCGGGTGGTGAGGGGCCGCGCGGAGGTCGCCGGCGCCGCGCCGGACGGCCCGGAGCCCACCCACCCGTAGGGCCGTGGGGCGCCGCCCGGTTGGCGCGACGCCCCGGTCAGCCCGTACGCCTCAGCTCAGCGTCTTGAGCGCGGCCACGTCGTAGGGCTTGAGCTCCGCGAAGCGGTCGGCCAGGATCTTGGCGGCCCACTCCGGGTCCTGGAGGAGGGCCCGGCCGACGGCGACCAGGTCGAACTCGTCGCGCTCCAGGCGGTCGAGGAGGTTGTCGATGCCCTGGACCGGGGCCCCGTCGCCCTGGAAGGAGCGGAGGAAGTCGCCGTCGAGGCCGACCGAGCCGACGGTGATGGTGGGCCGGCCGGTGAGCTTCTTGGTCCAGCCCGCGAGGTTGAGGTCCGAGCCCTCGAACTCGGGGAGCCAGTAGCGGCGGGTGGAGGCGTGGAAGGCGTCGACGCCGGCGGCGGCCAGCGGGGTCAGGATCGCCTCCAACTCCTCCGGGGTGTCGGCCAGCTTGGCGTCGTAGACCTCCTGCTTCCACTGCGAGTAGCGGAAGATCACCGGGAAGTCGGGCGAGACGGACTCGCGGACCGCGGCCACGATCTCGGCCGCGAACTTCGTGCGGGCCACCGGGTCGCCGCCGTAGGCGTCGGTGCGGCGGTTGGTGCCGGCCCAGAGGAACTGGTCGATGAGGTAGCCGTGGGCGCCGTGCAGTTCGATGCCGTCGAAGCCGATGCGCTCGGCGGCCGCGGCGGCCTCGGCGAAGGCGCCGATGACGTCGTCCAGGTCGCGCTGGGTCATCGCCTTGCCGGCGCCCTCGGTGCCGTCGACGCGGAGGCCGGAGGGGCTGACGGAGGGGGCGGCGGCGAAGGGCGGCTCGCCCTCCTTGCGGACCGTGCCGATGTGCCAGAGTTGCGGCACGATCGTGCCGCCCGCCTCGTGGACGGCCTGGACGACCTTCGCCCAGCCGGCGAGCTGCTCGTCGCCGTGGAAGCGCGGCACCCGGTCGCTGTTCCCGGCCGACTCGTGGCCGACGTAGGTCCCCTCGGTGATGATCAGTCCCACGCCCGCGGCGGCGCGGCGGGCGTAGTACGACCGCACGTCCTCGCCGGCGATGCCGTCCGGGGAGAACATGCGCGTCATCGGCGCCATCGCGATGCGGTTCGGGACGGTCAGGCCGTTGAGCGCGACGGGGCGGGACAGGATCTCGGCCGCGCGGGAGGCGGGGGACGCGGGGACGGTCACGGGGACTCCTCGTGGATACCAGTCAATAAGGGTGCACGCATGGGTTGCGTGTAGAAGCCAACCTGACTGGCGGCCCGGGCATTCCGACCGCCCGGAGCACCCCGATGTGATCCTGACCACGCGCCCGGGCGGGACGGTCGCCGCCGCGTTCGAACGCATCGCCCACGGCCGCCACACTCCCCATTACCGGACAAATGGGCGGATAGCCTTCCCGGCGGTGCTCGGCCAGCCAGAGAACCGGCGGCCCCACCCGGCGCCCCAACCCACCGTCCACGAAAGGCCCCCACCATCATGACCGCAGCGCAGACCATCACGCTCGGGCCCGAAAGCGACCTGCCCCAGGTCTTCGAACTCGCGCAGCAACTGCGCGTGGACTCGGTGCGCGCCAGCACCGCGGCGGGTTCCGGGCACCCCACGTCGAGCCTGTCCGCGGCCGATCTGATGGCGGTCCTGATGACCCGCCACCTGCACTACGACTGGGACGCGCCCGACAACCCCGCCGGCGACCACCTGGTCTTCTCCAAGGGACACGCCTCTCCCCTGCTGTACGCGATGTTCAAGGCGGTCGGCGCGGTCAGCGACGAGGAGTTGATGACGACCTACCGCCGCTTCGACCACCGCCTCCAGGGCCACCCCACCCCCGTGCTGCCCTGGGTGGACGTGGCCACCGGCTCGCTGGGCCAGGGCATCGGCTACGGCGTCGGCATCGCGCTGGCCGGGCGGGACCTGGACAAGCAGCCCTACCGGGTGTGGGTGCTGTGCGGGGACAGCGAGATGGCCGAGGGGTCGGTGTGGGAGGCCCTCGACAAGGCCGGCCACAACGAGCTCACCAACTTCACCGTCGTCATCGACGTCAACCGCCTGGGACAGCGCGGCCCCACCGAGTTGGAGTGGGACACCGCCGCCTACGCCCGCCGCGTCGAGGCGTTCGGCTGCCGCGCGCTCGTGATCGACGGGCATGACCTGCCGGCGATCGACGAGGCGCTGACCACTGCCGCCGACGGCCGGGCGCCCACCGTCATCATCGCCAGGACCGTCAAGGGCCGCGGCGTCTCCGAGGTGGCCGACAAGGAGGGTTGGCACGGCAAGGCACTGCCCGAGGACCTGGCCGACCGGGCCGTCGCCGAACTGGGCGGCGTCCGGCACCTGCGCGTGCGCGGCCCCCAGCCGCCCGCCGCCGCGCCCGTCCCCGTCCCGGACGCCGGCCCAGTGGAACTGCCCCGCTTCGACGTCGGCGACAAGGTCGCCACCCGCGTCGCCTTCGGGCACGCCCTGGCCGCCCTCGGCGCCCGCCCCGATGTCGTCGCCCTGGACGCCGAGGTCGGCAACTCCACGCACGCCGAGGACTTCGAAAAGGTCCACCCCGAGCGGTACTTCCAGACCTACATCGCCGAACAGCAGATGATCGCCAGTGCCGTCGGCATGGCCGTCCGCGGCTACCGCCCCTACGCCACCACCTTCGCCGCCTTCCTCACCCGCGCCCACGACTTCATCCGCATGGCCGCCGTCTCCCAGATCACCATGGCGCTGTGCGGAACCCACTGCGGCGTCGAGATCGGCGCCGACGGGCCCTCCCAAATGGGCCTGGAGGACCTGTCGATGATGCGCGCCGTGCACGGCTCCACCGTCCTCTACCCCAGCGACGCCAACTCCGCGGCCGCCCTGACCGCCGCCATGGCCGAGCTCGACGGCATCTCCTACCTGCGCGCCACCCGCGGCGGCTACCCCGTCCTCTACGACGGCGACGAAGCCTTCCCGGTCGGCGGTTCCAAGACCCTGCGCGAGGGCGAGCACGACCAAGTCACCCTGATCGGCGCCGGCGTGACCCTGCACGAATGCCTGGCGGCCGCCGAACACCTCGCCGGCGACGGCATCCAGGCCCGCGTCATCGACCTGTACTCGATCAAGCCGCTCGACGTCGCCGCCCTCGCCCGGGCCGCCCAGGACACCGGCGCGCTCGTCGTCGTCGAGGACCACCACCCCGAGGGCGGCGTCGGAGAGGCCGTGCTGTCGGCGCTCGCCTCCAGCGGCAACCATCCGGCCTTCACCCACCTCGCCGTCACCAACCTCCCGGGCTCCGGCACCACCGGCGAACTCCTCGACGCGGCCGGCATTTCCCGGTCCCACATCGTCCAGGCGGCCCGCGCGCTGATCCAGCGTTAGCGGCGTCGTCCGGCGGTGGGGCCGGGGTGCCTGGCGAAGCGGCGGACCGCGCACCCGATCGGGAGGGCGGTCCGCCGGGCGGGCGGTCGGCTCCGGTGCGGGCGCCCGGCGGGGGTCACCAGGTGTCGACGGCGTTGATGAGCGCCACGTGGGAGCCGACCTCCGGCAGCGTCAGCCAGCACTCCCACATCTGCCTGGTGGCACCGTCGCCCCACGGGTTTCCCAGACAGATCCGGCCGCCCGTCGGGTCCGCGTCCTTGATGAAGTAGGCGTGGTTGGCGGCCAGTCGACCGCCGGCGATCTGGTCGCGGTCGCTGGTGCCGTAGGTGGCGGCGACGAGTGCCTGGCCGCGCGCCTTCCGGTCGGCGATCTCCCGGGCGAGCCAGGGCGAGGCGAGGTCCAGTTCCTGTACCTGGCGGCCGGTGAGCGTGGCGAGCGCGACGTCGACGGGGCCGCCCCGGGCGATGTCGGGATAGTTGCCGAACAGTTGGGCGGCGGCCTTCTCGAAGTAGCCCGGCCAGGTCTCCGCGTAACGGGCGTCCGCGGTATGGCCCTTGGCGCCCCAGAGGCCACCGTGGCCGTACGGCAGGTCCGGCACCACGGTGAGGGCGACCGAGCTGCCCTGGTCGTAGAGGGTGACGGTGACGGTGCCGTTGGCCTCCAGGCAGAGGTGGCGCGGGGCGTACTGCGGGTTGGCCTGGAGCACGGCCTGCATGCTGGTCAACAGCCAGCAGGTGCCGAAGCGGCCCTGGTCCATGTCCTGCCAGGACATCGCCTCGGTCGCGGCCGAGACCCACTGCCAGTTCTCGGTGACGTAGGCGCCGTCCACCTGCGCGAACGGGCCCTCCGGCAGGACCCAACCGTGGTCCGCGCAGTCACACCCGGCGTCGTAGTCGGGTTGACTGCACGGCATGCCGGTGCCGATCAGCATCGCGGCGTACGGGCTGACCGAGCGCAGCAGCCAGGTGAAGAGCTCCTGCTGGCGCCGCCAGTCATAGGCGGGCCGGCCGTGCTCGTCCTCGACGTGGGCGAGGGAGTCCCAACGGTCCAGGCCCTGGGTGCCGAACCGGCGGATGACCAGGTCGAGTTCGGTGGGCGGCAGGGGCACCAGCAGGTTGCCGACCTGGTCGAGCAGTGAACGGGCGCCGTAGCGTTGTTCGTCGGCGAACAGCGCGTTCCATGCCTGGCGGCCGATCTCGTCGGCGCGCTGGTGGTTGGGGAGCGGGCCGGGCGGCTGCCAGGGCAGTTCGACCACCGGGTGGCCGCCCTGGACGTAGTGGAGCCGGTCCCGGCCGACGCTGTCGCTGATCCCGTGCACCGCGTCCACGGCGCTCATCAGCTCGCGACCGCCGGGGATGAACGGCGCGGCCAGGTCGGCGACCTGGCGCCAGTTGTTGCGGTGGTATCCCATGTGTACTCCCCCGTACGTCCGCCACCCGACCGACGAGCGTACGCGGCGGAGGCGGCGGTTCGGTACCCGGCCCCTGGCGTTCGGCCGGCCCGCATCCGTTGCCGGCGGAACCACCGCGTGCGGTCACCCGGCCCGCCGCGCAGGAGGAGACGGTTCATCACCTCGGCGGCCAGTCAGGCGAGTTGGCGGACGGTCTCCAGATGGACGCGTTCTCCGGCCGCCGCGCGATTCGCCGCGCCGGTGTCGGCGAGGCCCCCTTTACCCGCGCCGCCGCCGATGTGAGGCTGGATGACAACCCGTAGCACCGGCCGGCCCGAGGCGTGGGCTCGGCGGCGCGATCGGGGCAGCCGCGGGACGCGTCGGCCCGCACGGCCTGACCAGCCGCACCTGTAGGAGGAGTGCGCATGGCACTGCACCGTCTGATCTCCGTCACCATGGGGGTCCCCAACGTCGCCGAGACGGCCGCCTACTACGCCGAGTTCGGCCTCTCCCCCGAGGGCGACGGCTGGTTCGCCACCCGGGATGCCGGCCGCCAGTTGCGCATCGTGCCGGCGCCGACCCGGCGCCTCGTCGAGGTCCGGATCGGCGCGGACACCCCCGACGACCTGGCCTCGGCCGCCTCCCGGCTGCGCCGCCTGGGCATCGCCAGTCACGCCGAGGGCGCCACCCTGACCGCCCACGACGCGGCGACCGGCCTGCGCGCCGTCCTTGAGGTCACCGGGCGACTGGCACAGCCGCCCGTGCCGGCCACCGGCTACAACGGCCCCGGCCGCGACGAGCGCCTCGGCACCCGAGCCCCCGCCGTGCGGCGCACCGGCCCGGTCCGGCCGCGCAAACTGGGCCATGCGGTCCTCGGCACCGCCGACTTCGACGGCACGACCGCGTTCTTCCGTGACGGGCTCGGCCTCAAGGCGTCGGACTACCTCAAGGACCGCGGGGTGTTCCTGCGCTGCTCCACCGACCACCACAACATCCTCGTGCTGGCCGCCCCGGTCGCCTTCCTGCACCACACCTCCTGGCAGGTCGACGACCTCGACGAGGTCGGCCGGGGCGCCGCCGCGCTGTTGGCGGACCACCCCGAACGGCATGTCTGGGGCATGGGCCGGCACTACGCCGGTTCCAACTTCTTCTGGTACCTCAAAGACCCGGCCGGCAACTTCAGCGAGTTCTACTCCGACATGGACTGCATCGTCGACGACCAGCTGTGGACGCCCGAAGTCCTGGAGGGGGCCAAGGGGTTGCTGACGTGGGGGCCACCGCCCCCACCGTCCTTCCTCGCCCCCGACGACCTCGCCGCCCTGATGACGGGAACGCACGGCCCGACGGGGTGACTTGACGGGGCGTCGCACCAAGACAGCGGCCCCACGGGTGACTGGGCGGGACGACCCACCGGTTCAGAGGACCGGCTGTCCGATGCCCAGCATGTTCCCCTCGCTGTCGCGGAACCAGGCACCGCGCTCGCCCCGCGCCCCCTTGCTCGGGTAGTTCCCCTCGACCTCGGCGATGCCGTCCCGCGTGCGCCCGCCGCCCAGCATCCCGGGCAGCTCGACGTCCTCGAACACCACCCCGCGCCGCCCGAGTTCGGACACCACGCGGTCGAGGTCGTCGACCTCCCAACTCATCTGGGTGAAGGTGCCGGGGGACGCGCCGGCCGAGCGGAACACCACGAACTCCGTCCCGCCGCAGCGGTAGAGCAGCCCACCGGGCCGTTCGTCGACGGGCTCCAGTCCGAGCCGCTCGGAGTAGAAGCGCCGCGCCCGCGCCAGATCCTGTGCCGGAAGCCTGGTCGCCACGCGCCCCTGGGCCAACGTCTGCCTGTCGTCTGCACTCATGCCACAACTGTGCCGCGGGCGGCCGCCGGAGCGGCGCAGACACTCGCCGTCGACCCGGCATCCCCCCCCGAACTCCCCGGCCCCTCCACACCCGTCGACTCGTCCCGCACTCCCCCGTCGCCCACGCCTCCCCTACTCCTCGCCCTCCCCGAACAGCAGGCGCAGGGCAACCGCCCGGTAGTGGCGGACGTGGCGCAGCGAGGCGTCGGCCGCCGCCTCGGTGTCGCGCGAGGCGATGGCGAGGGTCAGGGCGCGGTGCTCCTCGTGCAGGGCGACCGGGTCGTCGATCTGTTGGAAGAGCCAACGCAGCCGTCCCTCAAGGGACTCCAGTGTGGCGCCGAGCAACTCGTTGTCGGCGAGTTCCACGATCCGGTGGTGGTAGGCGAGGTTGGCCCGGCTGATGCGCTCGGCGCGGCCGGTCAGGGTGGCCAGGCGGGCGTCCTCCAGGAGGCGGGCGAGTTCGTCGAGCCCCTCCTGGGTGGCGCGTTCGGCGGCGCGGCGGGTGGCCAGCACCTCCAGCGCCTCGCGCATGTCGAAGAGGTTCTCCACGTCGCGCCGGGACATCTCCTTGACGGCGATGCGGCGCGGCGAAAGGGCCTCCAGGACGCCCTCGTTGAGCAGGATGCGGATCGCCTCGCGGACCGGGACGCGGGAGACCCCGAAGTCCTCGGCCAGATCGCGCTCCACCAGCCGGTCCCCGGGCTTGAGCCGCCCGGTGGCGATCCGGTCGCGCAGCCCGTCCAGGACCTGATCGCGCAGCCACGACGAGTGGGTGGGAGCGGCGTCCGTCTTCCGCGCGTCCGATTCGGTCCGGTCCATGTTCCCTCCAGGTCTGCGACGCCTCCGCGCTCGGGAAGCCTCACGGTATACCAAACGCTTGACGAGGCCCGGGGACACCCTCATTCTTTGGTATACCAAACAAGGATCCGCTCCCGCTGCACGGGCAACTCCCCTGCTGACCAGGCGAATCGAGGCTTGGCGTGAGTATGTTCACGGCCAGAAAGGTCGCCACCGGCACCGCACCGCACGACTTCGCTGCCGCGCCCGCCGCAGGCACTCATCGACGACTACGGCGTGCACGCCCAGATGCTCGGCCCGGTCGTCCGGGACGGTGCCATGACCGGCTGGCTGTCCGTCCACAGCCTCACCGGGCGCGACTGGACCGCCGACGACACCGCCGCCCTCGCGGCCGCCACCACCCGGGTCCACACCACCCTCGACGCCGCCCCCTGACCCCAGTCCGTCCATCGTTCCTCAACTCACCCTCCCAGAGAGGCTGTTGAAGCCGCCACCGAAAGGACCCCGCATGACCAAGGACATCAAGATCTGCCTGGGCGTCGACGTCGATGCCGTCGCCGGCTGGCTCGGCTCGTACGGCGGCGCGGACTCCCCCAACGACATCCAGCGCGGTGTCTTCGCCGGCGAGATCGGCATCCCCCGCGTGCTGACGCTCTTCAGGCGCTATGGCATCCGCACCAGTTGGTTCGTCCCGGGTCACTCGATAGAGACCTTCCCCGAGCAGACCCGGATGATCGTCGAGGCGGGCCACGAGGTCGGCGCGCACGGCTACTCGCACGAGAACCCAATCGCGATGACGCCCCGTCAGGAGGAGGACGTCCTGGCCAAGTGCGTCGAGTTGATCGAGGAGTACACCGGCCGCCGGCCGCGCGGGTATGTGGCGCCGTGGTGGGAGATGTCCCCGCACACCGCGGATCTGCTGCACAAGTACGGCTTCTCCTACGACCACAGCCAGAACTACCGGGACTTCACGCCCTTCTACGCCCGTGTCGGCGACAGTTGGACGAAGATCGACTACTCGCGGGACGCCAAGGACTGGATGAAGCCGCTGGTGCACGGCGCTGAGGTCGATCTGGTGGAGTTCTGCGGCAACTGGTACGTGGACGACCTCCCGCCGATGATGTTCAACAAGCACGCCCACAACAGTCACGGCTTCGTCAGCCCGCGCGAGTTGGAGCAGACCTGGCGCGACCAGTTCGACTGGGTGCACCGCGAGCTCGACTACGCCGTCGTCCCCGTCACCCTCCATCCCGACGTCAGCGGACGTCCGCAGGTCCTGCTCATGCTGGAACGGTTCATCGACTACGCCGGCGGCCACGACGGCGTCACCTTCTGCACCCTTGAGGACGCCGCCGACGACTTCCGTCGCCGTTTCCCGTTCGCCGGCAAGGAACGCCCGGCCGATATGCGCTGAGCCGCGCCCCCGACATCGGGGCGGAGGGGCCGGGCAACGGCGGTGCCGCCCACCGGAGTAATTGGCTCGCACCGGCCGGGCCCGGCCCCTACTCTGCCCGCCATGGCAAAGACTCCCGTGCTCACCCCCCGGGCGGACGACTTCCCGCGCTGGTACCAGGACCTGATCAACAAGGCCGAACTGGCCGAGAACGGGCCGGTGCGCGGCACCATGGTCATCCGACCGTACGGGTACGGCCTGTGGGAGCGGATGCAGCAGGAGCTGGACTCCCGGATCAAGGCCGCGGGCGCCGCCAACGCGTACTTCCCGCTCCTCATCCCCCAGTCGTATCTGACGAAGGAGGCCGAGCACGTCGAGGGCTTCGCGCCGGAGCTCGCCGTCGTCACGCACGGCGGCGGCAAGGAGTTGGAGGAGCCCGTCGTCGTCCGCCCCACCTCCGAGACGATCGTCAACGACTACTTCGCCAAGTGGGTGCAGAGCTACCGCGACCTGCCGCTGCTCATCAACCAGTGGGCGAACGTGGTGCGTTGGGAGCTGCGCCCGCGGGTCTTCCTCCGCACGACGGAATTCCTGTGGCAGGAGGGCCACACCGCGCACGCCACCCGCGAGGACGCCCGGCGCTACGCCGCGCACATCCACCGGGACGTGTATGCGGACTTCATGACGAACGTCCTCGCCATGGACGTCCTACCGGGACGCAAGACGGCCCGGGAGCGGTTCGCCGGCGCGATCAACACGCTCACCCTTGAAGGCATGATGGGCGACGGCAAGGCCCTGCAACTGGGCACCAGTCACGAGCTGGGCCAGAACTTCGCCAGGGCGTTCCACACCCAGTACCTGTCGCGGGACGGCCGGCAGGAGTATGTCTGGCAGACCTCCTGGGGCTCGACCACGCGCATGATCGGCGCGTTGGTGATGATGCACGGCGACGACGACGGTCTGCGCATCCCGCCCCGTCTGGCGCCGGTCCAGGCGGTGGTGGTCGCCGTCAAGGGCGACGACGCGGTGTTGGCCGAGGTCCGCGAGATCGGCCGCCGGTTGACCGCGGCCGGCGTCCGCGTCCATGTCGACGACCGCGCCGACCTGCCGTTCGGCCGGCGGGCGGTCGACTGGGAGCTCAAGGGCGTACCGGTACGGATCGAGGTCGGGCCGCGCGATGTGGCGAGCGGCACTGCCGTGTTGGTCCGCCGCATCGCGGGCCGCAAGGAGCCGACGGCGGTCGAGGCGCTGCCCGGGCTGCTGCCCCAAGTCCTCGCGGACGACCAGGCGTTGCTGCTGGCCCAGTCACGCGAGCGCCGCGAGCGGCGGACCGTCGAGGTGTCGACGATCGCGGAGGCGGTGGCGGCCGCGAGCACGGGGTGGGCGCGCATCCCCTGGGCCGCACTGGGCCCGGAGGGTGAGGCGGAACTGGCCGAGCAGGGAGTGTCCGTGCGGTGTTTGGTCGCCGCGGACGGGTCCGTCCCCGAGCGCGATGACCAGCCGGGCAATGTCGCGGTGGTGGCGCGCGCCTACTGATCCGCCTGATCCGCGCGGGGCGGATGCGGTCACGCCGTTCCCGGCAAGGCGTGCGCGAGGAGGGTCTTCGCGGCCGCGCGCGCATGCCGACCGTAGTCCGCCTCGTTCAGCACCATGGCGCGACTGGC
Source organism: Streptomyces sp. WZ-12 (assembly GCF_028898845.1). Lineage (NCBI taxonomy): Bacteria > Bacillati > Actinomycetota > Actinomycetes > Kitasatosporales > Streptomycetaceae > Streptomyces > Streptomyces sp. WZ-12. Next base: position 983,537 of record NZ_CP118574.1, read on the forward strand.
CGCCCCGTCAGCGAGGGTGACCAGTTGCTCGGCGAGCGCATCGGGCTCTTCGCATCCCAACTCCCTTACCAGAGCCGCGAGCAGACGCACCATCAGCAGCTTCTGTTCCCGGGCGTAGGCGTGGATCGGGCTCTCCGGGTCGGGGAACTCGGCCGCGGCATCGATGAACGGGCACCCGCGCGCCACGGCCGCGTCCGCAGCGGGCGGATCGAAGAGCCGGAGGATCCGCTCCCGCGGGTCGAGGTCCTCAAGGGTGAGCACGCCCTCCAGCGTGCTCCCCGACTCGGCGAGCGCCCGCAGATGAGCCAGCACGAGATCGCTCTTGGTCCGGAAGTGAAGGTAGAGGGTGCGCTTGGAGACCGGCGCCTCCGTCGCGACCTGCTCCATGCCGGTCGCGGTGATCCCCTGCTCCGCGAACAACCGCGCGGCGGCAGTCAGGATGCGCTCCCGCGCCCCCTGCGCCCGCCGTTGCGTCGTCCCCTTCTCCGTCCCTGCCTCCGCACCCATGCCCCAAGTATACGACGGCGTTTACTTCCGACACGGTGGACGGCTAGAGTCGCACCTGCACCAGCGGTAAACGCTCCCGTTTACCGATGCCTTTCCCCGCCCTTCACGCCGTCGAGGAGCACCCCATGAGACCGTCCGGCCACGACCAACTGACCGGCCATGCGGAGGATTTGATACGTGGGCGGCGCGCCGTACGCGCATTCCGCCCGGACCCCGTGCCCCACGAAACGCTGCGGGCGGTCTTCTCGTTGGCCGGTGCCGCACCGTCCAACTCCAACACGCAGCCGTGGCGGGTGGAGGTGGTCAGCGGCGCGCCGCGCGATCGCCTGGCGGATGCGCTCCAGGCCGCCCACGCCGCGCACCGCACCTCCGTCGACTTCCCGTACGACGACGCCCTGTACCTGCCGGTGCAGCGGGAACGACGCAGCGAGTTCGGCGGCCGGCTCTACGGCGCACTGGGCATCGACCGCGACGACCACGCGGCGCGCGCGGCCTATGACGCCGAGAGCCTGGGGTTCTACGGCGCCCCGCACGTCGCCTTCCTCTTCGTCTCGGACCACGCCGACGCACGCCTGGCGGCGGACGTCGGCGGCTACCTCCAGACGCTGCTGCTGGCCATGACCGCGTACGGCGTGGACAGTTGCCCGCAGGGGTTGCTGAGCTTCTACGCCGACACGGTACGCCGCGAACTGGGCGTCAACGAGGGCAAGTTGCTCGTCGGTGTCTCCTTCGGCCACGCCGACGAGGCCGCACCGGTGAACCGGATCTCCACCCCGCGCGCGGCGCTGGAGACGACCACGACGTTCCATGACCGGTAGCAGGCGGTCCGGATATGGGTACGGAAGTCAGCGCCACCTTGGGGAGGGCGTGGGGTCTCAGGCGGTGCTGATGGCGTGTTCGGTGAACTGGCCGCAGGGGTGGAACCCCAGGCGGCGGTAGAGCGGTTCGCCGTCCTCGGACGCCTGGAGCACCGCGATGCGGTGGCCCTGACTGCGGGCGGTGTGGAGGGCGGCGAGGGTGACGGCCCCGCCGTAACCGCGTCGACGGTGAGCGGTCAGGGTGCAGATGTTGTAGATCCCGGCGACTTGGGCGTGCAGGAAGACCTCGGCCGAGCAGACCGGGCGGCCCGCCACGTAGCCGACCAGATAGCGGGCCGGGCAGTCGGCGGCCAGTGCCTGGGGTGCGGCGCGGGCGAAGAAGCGGCGGACGGTGACCGCGGGCGGGTCCCAGTTGGCGGCCAGGACCGTGGCGAAGTCGGCGAGTTCGTCCGGCGTGGTCGCCGGGCGGATCTCCAACCCGTCGGCCGCGGGCTGCGGTAGCGCGTCCGCCAATGCGGCCCACATGGCCGTCTCGCGTTCGGCAGGCGGCAGGCCGGCGGCCGCCAGACGGTCGGCCAGGTCCTCCGGCGCGGAGGCGGGCCCCACCCACCAGGAAAAGCGGCGGCCGGTGGCGGCCACGGTCCGGAGGGTGCGGTCGATCCGCGCCTGGGCATCGCCGGAGGTGAAGCGGGCCCCGGCGACGACGTTGAAGGTGTCGTCGTCGAGGCCGCTGTCGGCGACCAACAGGTCGTCGGTCTCCGTGACGGTCGCACCGGCCGTCTCCCGGTGCAGATGGCAGGCGTGTTCGGCCAGGTTCCGCTCCATCCTGGCCAGCAGATCGCGGTCATCGCTTCCGTCGGGGAACGGGTGCTGCATCGGTCGCATGGTGAGACATCCCATCACGCCCGTCGGCCGCCAGGCTCCTGATTTTTGCGCCCGCCGACGGCAACGCGCCGGGGCGCTCCGTTGCACCTGTCTGCTGCACCTCAACTAGCCCATGGATGCGCCAAGTTGAGGTCGGTCGGCTCAGTCGGTGTGTGCCTGTAGGGCGTCGAGGAGCTGGGGCCAGAGTTCGCGCGGACGGTCGTGTCCCATGTCGGGGACCAGCATGAGCCGCGCTCCGGGCACCAGTTCCGCGGTGCGTTCGCCGCCGCTCGGGGCGATCAGCGTGTCGTCCAGGCCGTGGATCACCAGGGTCGGCACCCGTAGCGCCCGGAGCGCCTCGGCGCGCGAGCCGTCAAGGATCATCGCTCCGAGTTGACGCCCGACCCCGGCCGGGTAGTAGGCGCGGTCGTAGCTGGCGGCGGCCAACGCGCGAAGCAGCGCGGGGTCGCCATAGCGCTTGGAGGACCACACCAGTTCGCGCTCCGCCGAGGCGATGTACCCCTCCCGGTCGCTCGGCCTCGGCCCCAGGAGCACCGCCTGGGACTCGGGACTGGTCCCGCCGTACTCCGGTTCGCCGGTCGCGGACATCATGGACGTCAGGGTCAGCACCCGGGCCGGCTGGGCGAGGGCCATCCGTTGGGCGATCATTCCGCCCATCGAGGACCCGACCACGTGCGCGCGGTCGATGCCGAGCGCGGTCAGCAGGTTGAGGCCGTCGGTGGCCATGTCCGCCAGCGTGTACGGCACCATCGCGCGGGCCGCGGCGAGGTCGCCCGAGCCCACGGCGGCGATGAACCGGCCCACGTCGACGGGGCGGTCGTCGAACGTGGTGGACAGCCCGCAGTCGCGGTTGTCGTAGCGGATCACATGGCGGCCACGGTCGGCCAACGCGCGGCAGAAGTCCTCGTGCCAGGCGATCAGCTGGGAGCCGAACCCCATCACGAGCAGGACCGGCGGGTCGGACGGGTCGCCGAACGTGTCGTAGGCGAGGGACATTCCGGGTGAGACGTCAACGAGTGGCATGCCTGGATCCTCCCAGTTCCGGCCGCAGCCCGGGCCCACCGCAGACACTTCGCCCACCCGCTCACCCGCCTCCTTGGCTCCCCGCCTCCCTACTTCACGGTCACGCCGTCGAACAGCACGTCGTCCTCCCACTGCTCGGCGGGCTGCCTGGCAAGCCGTACGTACTGTTCGGCGATCCGGTCGGGATCGAGCGGGGAACCCGGGGAGACCGGGCCGGCGACGGTGACGGTGGCGAGGTGCACGCCCCGCGGCCCGAACTCCCGGCGAGGACCGCGCGGGCCGCGCGCAGCCCGGCCTTGCCGATGGACAGGCTGGTGCCCGCGACGCGCGCGGTCGGCATGCCCGAGGTGAGCAGGGCGGTGCCGCCGCCGGCCGCCGCCATGCGCGGAGCCAGGTGCGTCACCGCGCTCACCGCGCCGACCACGTTGACCCGCAGCGTCGCCGTCAGTTCGGCGGCGGACAGTTCGCCGGGGCGGTCGTAGCGGACCCAGGCGGCGTTGTAGACCAACACGTCCGGGACGCCGAGCCGTTCGACGGCGGCATCGAGGCCGGCGCGCAGTGACGCCTCGTCAGCCGCGTCCGCCAGCAGGCCGAGGGCCTTGCCCCCGGCCCCCTCGACCGCCGCGACGGCCCCGTCGACGGTGGCCCGGGAGCGCGCCAACACCGCGATCGGCGGGCCTTCCTGAGCGAATCGGCGGGCCACCGCCTGACCGATGCCGGGTCCCGCGCCGATCACGAACGTTCCAGCCATGGTCAGTCCGCTCCCCTTCGCTCTCGCCGAACGGCGATCGCAGGGGGAACCCGGCTGATCCACTTCTTGTTCCGCCTCCCGTCGCCGCCGACGACGGCAAGCCTGCGCAGCCCGTCGACGTCCACGTAGCGACTGCTGAGGGTGTCAGCGAAGCCCGGCGGCAGGTGCGACGCGCCGGAAACCGAGCCTGGGCCCTCGCCCCCTTCCTTGACCGATCAGTCCAAGAAAGGGTTAAGGTGATGACGGAGTGGCGACCGTGATTGCCGCAGTCACCCTGCGGAGAAGGCGGGGACAGCCTGGACAGCGGGATCAGCGGAGGCAGTCGCCGGACGGAGAGGTGCACCATGGCAGGCAGGAAGCAGTTCGACGTCGATGAGGCACTGGAGCGCTCGATGCGGGTCTTCTGGGAGCGTGGGTACGCGGACACCTCGCTCGACCTGCTCGGTTCGGCCACGGGACTGGGCCGCGGGTCGCTCTACGGCACCTTCGGCAGCAAGGACACCCTGTTCCGGAAGTGCCTGGACCGCTACGGCGCGACGTACGGGGAGCGTTACGAGCGGGCGCTGGCGACCCACCCCGGCGACCCGGTCCGCGCGATGCGGGCGTTCTTCGACGTCACGTTGGAGCGCATCGCCGACGCCTCGGTGCCCGATAGCTGCCTGCTCGCCCAATCCGCCGCCCAGTCAGCGACGTTGGACGCGGAGAGCCAGGGGCGGATCCGGGCGCTGCTCGGTGCGCAGCGGGAGCGGGTGCGTGCCGCGTTGGCGCCGCTCCCCGGGGTCGGCGGCGCGGAGCTCGATGACCTCGCCCTGTATCTGGTCGGCGTCAACCAGTCGCTCGCCGTGCTGAGCCGTGCCGGCACCTCGCCGGCGGAGCTGTCCGCCGTGGCCCGGATCGCCTGCGGCACGGTGGCCACCAGGGCGGCGGCCGTCCGCGCTACCGGCTCCCCCTGAGGAACCGGCCCACCCGCCGCGGCTCCTCCCCTCCGCACGAGAAAGGCAGCCCGCATGAAGGCCCTCCAGTTCCGCACCGTCGGCGCGCCGCCCGAGGTGGTGCACGTGCCCGACCCCGAGCCCGGGCCCGGTCAGGTCCTGCTCAAGGTCACCGCCGCCGGTGTGTGCCACTCCGACTTCGCCGTGATGAACCGACCCGCCGGGGGACTTCCCTTCGACCTCCCACTCACGCTGGGCCACGAGGGCGTCGGGACGGTCGCCGCCGTCGGCGCGGGCGTGACGGCGGTGCAGGAGGGCGAAGCGGTCGCCGTGTACGGCCCGTGGGGCTGCGGCAGCTGCGCCAAGTGCGCGGAGGGTAAGGAGAATTACTGCCTGTGCGCCCACGCGCTCGGCATCCGTTCGCCGGGGCTCGGCGCGCCGGGCGCGATCGCGGAGTACCTGCTCGTGGACGATCCGCGGCATCTGGTACCGCTCGACGGGCTCGACCCCGTCGCGGCGGTTCCGCTGACCGATGCGGGGCTCACGCCGTACCACGCGATCAAGCGCGCGCTGCCGAAGCTGGTGCCGGGTTCCACCGCGGTGGTCATCGGCGCCGGCGGCCTCGGGCACGTCGCGATCCAACTGCTGCGCGCCCTGACCCCGGCCCGCGTCATCGCGCTCGACGTGAGCGACGAGAAGCTGCGGCTGGCCCGCGAGGTCGGCGCGCACGAGGCCGTCCGGTCCGATGCCGGGGCCGCGGGCGCGGTGCGCGAACTCACCGGCGGGAACGGGGCGGAGGCGGTCTTCGACTTCGTCGGGGCGGCGCCCACCGTGACGACGGCCGGGGCACTCGCCGCGGTCGAGGCGGACATCAGCATCGTCGGCATCGGCGGGGGCGCCCTGCCGGTCGGCTTCGGCCGCCTGCCCCACGAGGCGTCGGTCAGCGCGCCGTACTGGGGCAGCCGCGGCGAGTTGCTGGAGGTGCTGGCGCTGGCCCGCACCGGCGCGGTCTCCGTCCACACGGAGACGTTCCCCCTGGACGAGGCGCCGCTCGCCTACGAACGACTGCACGCCGGCACCATCAACGGACGCGCGGTGATCCTGCCGAACGGCTGACGGCGCCGGGGCGAGGCGGCGTTCGCACGGCGCGCGGCGCCGCCCCGGTCCCCTGGGGCCAGTCGAAGGACTCCCCCAGGACGAGGGTGGCGCACAGCGAGTTGGCGTCACACCGGGGGTCTACCAGCGCTCGGCGCGGTGACGCGGACAGCCCGCCGGGCGGCTCGGCTGGCCGACGTCCCCTTATCCGGGGTCGGTGGCTGACGCCGTGGTTTCCTCGGCGGCGAGGAGTGCCAGCAGGCCGGGGAACCGCCGCTCGATGTCGGCCCGGCGGAGGGTGGCCATCCGGCTGTTGCCGCGGTCGACCTGGCGGATCAGGCCGGATTCGCGCAGCGCACGGAAGTGATGGGTGACCGTCGCCTTGCTGACCGGCAGCGCGAAGGAACTGCAGGTACGCGCCTCGCCGTCCGGCCCGGCCGCCAACTCCCGTACGACGCGCCGCCGCAACGGGTCGGCCAGCGCGGAGAGCACCTTGCCGAGTTCCATCTCCGCGAGGCCGGGGTGCCCCTCGTCGTCGGGCATCGCCCTCACCTCCCAGGTACGGCTTGCATCATACCTCGGCGATCGCTAGCGTCACCGGAAAGGTACGAACTCCGTCGTACCTATGGATGTCTATGCCACTGGAGGCCACCATGGACCAGCCGTTCACCCTCGTCGGGATCGCCCGGCCCAAGCCCGAGCGGGCGGCGGACCTGCGACGGCTCCTGCTCTCGTTCGTCGAGCCGACGCGACAGGAGCCCGGCTGTCTGGAGTACCACTTTCACGAGGACCGGGACGAGCCGGGCGTGTTCGTCTTCTATGAGGCATGGCGCAGCAAGGAGGACCTCGACGCCCACCTGACCCTCCCCCACCTGCGGGACTTCTGGGAGCGGCGGATGGACTACCTGGAGAGGGACTTGGAGATCCGGTACCTCGCGATGCACAGCCCGTATGAGGCGCGACGGGGGCAGGCGGAGACGCGGGCGGCTTAGCGACATGCCGGTCAACTGACCAGCGCCACACCACCGTTGACGGCCAGCCTCCCTCCTTCAGGCCCTTCGCATGGCTTCCTTCTGCGGCTTCCGTGGCGCACAATCCGAGCGGCGGAGAGCCGACCACCGAGCGGATGGGTCATCACATCGGCGGCACCGGGAGGCAGTTATGCGCATGCGTCGCGCCGTCATGTCCGTCGCGCTCGGTGCGGCGCTGGTCGCGGCCGTACCGGCGGGCGCCCCGGCCGCGGGGCGGACGGCGGCCACGACAGCGGACGCGGCGGCGCGGACGGCCACCGGGGCGGTCACTGCGGCGCACGGCCGGGCGGCGGACTGGTCCGTGCCCACCGGCAGCGTCACCGCGCCCGACGGCCGCACGCTCTTCACCGACCGGCACGGGCGCGTGCTGCGGTTACGGGGCCTCAACCTCGGCAAGACCGACACGGTGACGGAGACGCACCTCGCCCAACTAGCGCGGGACGGGTTCGGGCTGGTGCGGCTCAACATCGGGTGGGAGCGGGTCGAACCGCGCCGGGGGCGGTACGACGCCGGCTATCTGCGCTATCTGGGGCGGGTGTTGGGTTGGGCCGACCGTCATCGGGTGCTGGTGCTGATCGACTGGCACCAGGACGTCTTCGGGCCGGCGTTCGGGCACAACGGCATGCCCGCCTGGGCCACCCGCACCGATGGGCTGCCCTTCAGGCCCAACCCCGGTGACTGGTTCGCGGAGTACTTCCAACCCGCCGTGCAGGCCGCCTTCACCCACCTCTACGACGACCGCGATCTGCGCGCGGCCCAGGCCGCCGCGTACGCCAAGGTGGCGACGGTGTTGCGCGGGCACCGGTCCCTGCTGGGGTACGACCTGTTCAACGAGCCGTTCGGGCCGGTTCCCGGGGATCCGACCAACCCCGACGACCAGATCGACGCCTCCGCCGCCCTGGAACGCGGCCGACTGGCCGACATGTACCGGCGGTTGATCGGCGCCGTCCGCTCCGCCGACCCCGATGCCTGGCTCTTCGTCGAACCCACCGTCCTGGTCGGCCAGGGCGTCCCCACCAGCCTGCCCGGCTTCGCCGATCCGCGGCACGGCGCGGCCCGCCTGGGCTACGCCCCGCACTACTACGACACCGCCGTCGAGTCGGGCGCCGACTGGAACCCGTCGGGCCGCTTCATCGAGAACTACGAGGCCGCCATCGGCGACTACCCGACCGCCCACCGGATGCCCGTGCTGGTCGGCGAATGGGGGCCGCCGCAGGCCCACACCCCCGGAAACGCCGAACTGATACAACGTCAAGTGACCTCCATGGAGGGCTTTTCCACCGGCTGGGCGCTGTGGTACGACTGCCGCTCCGCGGACGGCGGCGGCTACTGCGCCTACGACGCCAACGGCCACCCCGCCCCCGGAAAGGAGCCGGCCTTCGCCCCGTACGCGCCGTCCGTGGCGGGCGTGCCGGGCACCGAGTCCTACGCCCCGGCCGGCCGGACCTACACCCTCACCCTGACCGCCAACCGCACCACGCGCCGCGCCTGGACCCGCCTTTCGCTGCCGACCAGCGTCTTCCCCCGCGGCGCCCGAATCACCGTTACCGGGGCCGGGACGAGGGTGATCGTGACGGCCGACGGCCCGGGGCACGCCAGGTTGCTCCTCCCAACGGCCCGTCCGGGAGCGGTGGTTCGGGTGGTGGCGACGGCTACCGCCGTTCGGTAGCCAGGCACGTGCGCGCGGGGGCGGGTGTCCCGGGTGGGGCTCCAGGTGCCTGGCAAAGCGGGCGCACGGGGACCGTCACAGGGAGCCCGGTGGCGACGTCGTAGCTCCGGGGGTCGAGCCCCGGCACGTCATTGCGTGGGGATGGTCGCGAGGGTCGGGGCGGGGCGCGGAAATGGGGTTGACGCCTGGGGCGGTTGTCGGTCGGATGGCGCTCCATGAGTGGAGCACAGATGCATCCCGGCATGTTTCCGATCGACGCCGGGCTCGTACGGCGGTTGATCGCCGGGCAGTTCCCGCAGTGGGCGGGGCTGGCGGTGCAGCGGTTTCCGTCCGGGGGCACGGTCAATGCCATGTACCGGCTGGGCGACGATCTGGTCGTGCGGCTGCCGCTGGTGCGGGGCGGCATCGGGGACGTGTTGCGGGAGCGGGAGTGGTTGCCGCGCCTGGCGCCCCTGCTGCCGGTGGCGGTCCCGGAGGTGCGGGGGGCCGGGGAGCCCGCGGAGGGGTATCCGTGGCCGTGGTCGGTGTACCGGTGGTTGGCCGGGGAGGCTCCTCGGGTGGGGGCACTGGTTGAGCCCGCGCGGTTGGGCGGGGAGTTGGCCGCGTTCGTGAGGGCGATGGGGAGCGTTGCCCTGCCCGGGGCGCCGGCGGCGCACCGCGGCGGGCCGCTCGTCTCGCTCGATGCGTCGACCCGCGCGGCGATCGAGGAGCTTCGCGGGATCCCGCGGGAGAACATCGACTGCGATGCCGCGCTGGCCGTCTGGGACGAGGCGGTGCGCGCCCCGGACTGGGACGGGCCGCCGGTGTGGCTGCACGCCGATCTGATGCCGGGCAATCTGCTGGTGGACGGCGGCGGGCTGGGTGCGGTGATCGACTTCGGGTGCCTGGGAGCGGGCGATCCGGCCTGTGACCTGTTCCCGGCGTGGAATCTGCTGCCGGTGGGTGACGGCAGGGACACCTTCCGCGGTGCACTGGGCCTGGACGGCGCGACCTGGCTGCGCGGCCGGGCGCGGACGCTGTCCCAGGCGCTGAACGCGCTACCGTACTACCGGACGACCAACCCCACGATGGCGCAGAACGCCCGGCACGTGATCCGGGAAGTGCTGGGAGAGGTCGGGTCGACACCCCGGGCCCGCACGCGGCCCGCGCACCCGCCCCAGCTCCCAGGCGTGTGAGGCGCGCCACATCAACCGCGCCGGTGGCCCTCGCGTCTTGGTCGACAACAGCAACCCGCCAACCAGCAGTCCGCACGCATCGATACGAGCCAGCACGACAGAAAGCCCGGCAGCCATGCCCTCTCAGCCGCGTCGCACCTCCCACGGCACCGCCTACCTCGTGCTCGGCGGGCTCGTCGTGGCCTGCCTGATGATCGGCGGCGGGGTGTGGGCCCAGAACAACACCACCTGGCTCAAGCGGATGCGCGGCGGGAATGCCTGGAGCCTGACGTACCAGGCCGCAGCCGTCGGCGGCGGTGGTCACGCCACCACCGTGCGCTACCGCGTCAACCCGGACAGGTACGAGCGGAACCATCGCATCGAGCGGGTCGGCCGCACTCCGCTGCCGTGGAGCAAGCAGGCGCTGGTCACCACCGGGGAGTTGGCGCGGGTGGAGGTCGAGCCCGAGGGGGACACGGTCGCCACGTGTCGGATCCTGCTCGACGGCGTCAGGGTCGTGGCCGAGGGCCGCTCCCCCGCCCCCGGTCGTCCCGCGGTCTGTCAGGTGAAGACCAGCAGCACGCCGGAGAAGTGGCCCCGCTGAGTGCGGGCGCACGCGTGCGGAGACTCGATTCGACCGGACTCGATTCGACTGGACTTGATCCGGATCGGCTGGACTTGATTCGGCTCGGCTGGGCCTGATTCGCCGCCGGCCTCCCTCGGAATCACGCGGCGTCGCCTAAAGTCGCCGGCATGGTTGAGCCTGACTATCTCGCCGCGGTCCGGGAGTCGTACGACAGCATTGCCGGCGCTTATGCCGAAGTGGTCAAGAAACCAGTGGAGTTGGACCCGGTGTCGCGCGCCGTGTTGGGCGCGTTCGCCGAGTTCGTGCGGGTGGGCGAGCGTGGTCCGGTCGCGGATCTGGGGTGCGGGCCGGGGCATGTGACCGCGCATCTGGTGGAGTTGGGGGTGCCCGCGTTCGGCATCGATCTGTCGGCGAGGATGGTCGAGTTGGCGCGGCGGGCCCACCCGGGCGTGGGGTTCACCGTGGGGTCGATGACCGCGCTGCCGCTCCCGGACGACGGACTGGGCGGCATCCTGGCGTACTACTCGACCCACCACACACCGCCGGAGGCGCTACCGACGGTGTTCGCCGAGTTCCATCGCGCCCTGGCGCCCGGCGGTCAGATGATGTTGGCCGGTCAGGTGGGGAACCGCGAGCGTCGTCGTCCGACGCATGCGTACGGCGGCCATCCGGTGTCCTACGAGTCCCATCGACTGCCGTTGGAACGGATCGCGGAACTGCTGGGGCGGGCCGGGCTCGTCGTCACCGCGCGACTGGAGCAGACCGTCGGTGACGCGGGCGGTGGCGGCGGTGGGCGGAGGGTCGGTACGTGCCTGGCGCGGAAGCCGGAGCGGGGAGAGCAGGCCGGACGGATGCCGGTCGGGCCAACGTGACCGCCGCAGGCAGCCCCTTCAGGACGTCGATGCCGTTGAAGGCGTTGGAGCGGACCGGGGGGCGATCGTTACCGGGTGCACCGGATTCCGTGTCGAACCCCCAGGCCCCGGGCATGGACCCCATGTGACCGAAGAACTCTGTCTGTTGAGCGCGCTGGAGCAGGCCGCGGCCCTGCGGCGCGGGGACGTCAGCGCCCGGGAGCTGCTCCGGGCGCACCTGGACCGGATCGAACGGCTCAACCCGGTGGTCAACGCGATCGTCACATTGGTGCCGGACCGGGCCATGGCGGAGGCGAAGGCGGCCGACGAGCGACTGGCCCGCGGGGAGGAGGTCGGTCCGCTGCACGGGCTGCCGATGGCGCACAAGGACACCCACCTCACGGCCGGCATCCGCACCACCTTCGGCTCCCCGGCGCTGGCCGAGCACGTACCGGACGTCGACGACCTGGTGGTCGAACGGCTGCGGGCGGCCGGCGCGATCACCCTCGGCAAGACCAACGTCCCGGAGTTCGGGGGCGGTTCGCACACCTTCAACCCCGTTTTCGGGGCCACCCGCAACCCCTACGACCCGACGCGCTCCGCGGGCGGCAGCAGCGGGGGCGCGGCCGCGGCGCTGGCCTGCGGTCTCCAATCCCTGGCCGACGGCAGCGACATGGGTGGCTCGCTGCGCAATCCGGCCGCGTTCTGCAACGTCGTCGGGCTGCGCCCCTCGCCGGGCCGGGTGCCGAGCTGGCCGGGCGAGGCGGCCTGGTCGACGCTGACCGTGCAGGGGCCGATGGGGCGCACCGTGGCGGACGCGGCGCTGGCCCTGTCGGTGCTGGCGGGCCCGGACGACCGCAGCCCGATCGCGCTGTCCGAGCCGGGTTCCTCGTTCGCCGGGCCGCTGTCGGGCGACGTCACCGGGCTGCGGGTCGCCTGGTCGCCGGACCTCGGCGGCGCGGTGCCGGTCGACCCCGAGGTGCGGGCGGCGGTGGCCGCCCAGGTGCCGGTGTTCGAACGGCTCGGCTGCCGGGTCGAGGAGGACTGTCCGGACTTCGCCGGCGCGGAGGAGGTGTTCCGCACGCTGCGCGCCTGGCAGTTCGAACGGGCGCTGGGCGGGCTCGTGGACCGAAGTCCGGAACTGGTCAAGCCGGCGCTGCGGTGGAACGTGGAGTGCGGACGGCGGCTCTCCGGCCCGGACATCGGGCGGGCCGAGGCGCTGCACACCGCGCTGTACCACCGGGTGCGGGAGTTCTTCACGCGCTATGACGTGCTGCTGCTCCCGGTCAGCCAGGTCGCGCCGTTCGACGCGTCGGCGGAGTACCCGGCAAAGATCGACGGGGTCGCGCAGGAGACCTATCTGGACTGGATGCGGTCCTGCTACTTCGTGAGCGCGGCCGGCAATCCCGCGCTGTCGGTGCCGGCCGGCTTCACCGCCGGCGGGCTGCCGGTGGGCCTGCAGATCGTCGGCCGCCACCGGGCCGACCTCCAGGTGCTGCGGGTCGGCCACGCCTACGAGCGGGCAACCGGGCACGGGACCCGTAGGCCGGCATTCGCCGCGCTGACGCCCCCGGAGACCGACTGACCACGCAGGAGGCCGACCGGCAGCACGCCCCCGACCCGCGACCCGAGCCGCCGCTCCGGCACGCCGACAGGCGCCACGCGACGCCGCACAGACTCCCCTACAGACACCGCCCAGACACCGCACCCACCCCCGCATTGCATGACCATGCGAGATGATGCATACTCTTCCCATGTCTAAGGTCCTCACCTCTCTCCCCGGCGGCGAGCGCGTCGGAATCGCCTTCTCGGGCGGCCTCGACACCTCGGTGGCCGTCGCGTGGATGCGCGACAAGGGCGCCATCCCGTGCACCTACACCGCCGACATCGGCCAGTACGACGAGCCCGACATCGCCTCGGTGCCCGGCCGTGCGAAGACCTACGGCGCCGAGATCGCGCGCCTGGTCGACTGCCGCGCGGCGCTGGTCGAGGAGGGTCTGGCGGCGCTCACCTGCGGGGCGTTCCACATCCGCTCGGGCGGCCGGGTGTACTTCAACACCACGCCCCTCGGCCGCGCGGTCACCGGCACGCTCCTGGTGCGGGCGATGCTTGAGGACAACGTGCAGATCTGGGGCGACGGCTCGACCTTCAAGGGCAATGACATCGAGCGGTTCTACCGCTACGGTCTGCTCGCCAACCCCAAGCTGCGGATCTACAAGCCCTGGCTCGACGCGGACTTCGTGACCGAGCTCGGCGGCCGCAAGGAAATGTCGGAGTGGCTGCTCGCCCACGACCTGCCCTACCGCGACAGCACGGAGAAGGCGTACTCCACCGATGCCAACATCTGGGGCGCCACCCACGAGGCCAAGACGCTGGAGCACCTGGACACCGGCGTGGAGACCGTCGAGCCGATCATGGGCGTGCGGTTCTGGGACCCCGAGGTCGAGATCCTCCCCGAGGACGTGACGATCGGCTTCGACCAGGGCCGCCCGGTGACGATCAACGGCAAGGAGTTCGCCTCCGCCGTCGACCTGGTCATGGAGGCCAACGCCATCGGCGGTCGGCACGGCATGGGCATGTCGGACCAGATCGAGAACCGGATCATCGAGGCCAAGAGCCGCGGTATCTACGAGGCGCCCGGCATGGCCCTGCTGCACGCGGCCTACGAGCGCCTGGTCAACGCGATCCACAACGAGGACACCCTCGCCCAGTACCACAACGAGGGGCGGCGCCTGGGTCGGCTGATGTACGAGGGCCGGTGGCTGGACCCGCAGGCCCTGATGGTCCGCGAGTCGCTCCAGCGCTGGGTCGGCGCGGCCGTCACCGGCGAGGTCACGCTGCGGCTGCGGCGCGGCGAGGACTACTCGATCCTCGACACCACCGGTCCCGCGTTCAGCTACCACCCGGACAAGCTGTCCATGGAGCGCACCGAGGACTCGGCGTTCGGCCCGGTGGACCGGATCGGCCAGCTCACCATGCGCAACCTCGACATCGCCGACTCGCGCGCCAAGTTGGAGCAGTACGCCGGCATCGGCCTGATCGGCACCGCCAACCCCGCGATCGGCGCCGCCCAGGCGGCCGCGACCGGGTTGATCGGCACCATGCCGGAGGGCGGCGCCCAGGCGATCGCCTCCCGCGGTGCGGCGTCCGACGCCGACGAGCTGCTGGACCGCGCCGCGATGGAGTCCGGGACGGACTGACCCGCTCCCCGCTCCCCCATGGGCCGGCTCGACACCGAGGGTGTCGGGCCGGCCCGTTGCCGTGTCCCGCTGCGGTGCCGGTGGTGGCGTTCCCCGGCACCGGCCGGATCAGGCGGGCAGGTCGCGGACGAAGCCGGCGATCAACGTCGCCACCGCTTCCGGGGTCTCCAGGACCATGGCGTGGCCGGCCTCGACCCGGGCGACGCTGATCGTCGGCCGGACGCGGGCCAGTTCGGCCAGTTCCGCGGCGAGCCCGCGCGCGAAGCGTTCGGCCAGTTCGGCGAACCACCCCGCCACCGGCATCGGCCCGTGCGGCCGACCGGCCTGCACCAGCAGCAGCGGGCGGGTCACCCCCGCCAGCCAGGACGTGACGCCGAGCGCACCGAGCCGGTCCAGTTCGTCGAACATCTGCTGCGCCGCCGGCCGTTCCGGCAGCGTCTGCCAACCGCCGCCGGGAATCGGTCGCGCGGCCGCGCGGGCGGCGGCCTCCGCGCGGTCCGCGGGAATCCCGTACCGGGCGGCGTGGGCGACCTCGTCCTCGATGTACTCGGGCGGGGCCACAACTCCGGTGGCAGCCCTGAGCAGTTCCCCGACCCGTTCGGCGCCGGGGTACTCGCCGGGCCGGCCCCACCAGAAGCCGTCCAGATTCACGGCGGCGCGGACGACGTCGTCATGGGCCCGTGCGTACTCGACCGCGGCCAGCCCGCCGAGCGAAGTCCCCACCATGACCGGCGCCGTGACGCCGTGCGCCGCCAGGGTCCCGGCGATGCCGCGCACCGCGGCGGGCATCGTCCACGGGGAGAGATCCGGGGAACGGCCGTGCCCGGGAAGGTCGAGGGCGAGGACCCGGTGCCCCGCGGTGAGCTCCCCGGCGACGGCGTCCCAGTCCGCGTGCGACCGGCCCGCACCGTGCAACAGCACCAACTCCGGGCCGTCGCCCCCGTGATCGCGAATATGCAGCAGCGTCATGGCCCCACGGTAGGGGAACGCACGGGTCCCAAGGGGCCGAAGTGCGCGATGAGTCCGACGGACCTGGGCACGGGTAATGAATCGCGCCGCGCGGATTAAAGACGGAATCAGGTCGGTAAAGGGTTTCCCCGCATCCGGTGAGAAATTCCTTGAAAAGGCCGGCTGCGGCCTAGGGGGCCACGAACATGCCGAAGACTTCTGCGCATGGCTACCACAATCCTCGACAGAACTGCCCCCACCGGCGGCACCGACCGCCGCGCGCCCTGGCGATCACCGGTGGGTCAGCCCGCGTACGCGCGCCCGGCGCTGCTGGTCATCGCCGTGCTTGCCGCCGTGCTCTACGCGTGGGGGATCAATCACAGCCATTACCACACCTTCTACGCCAACGCCGTGCGCAGTATGACGGAGAGCTGGCGGGCGTTCTTCTACGGTTCCTTCGACCCGGGCAATTCCATCACCCTCGATAAACTCCCGGGATTCCTTTGGCCGCAGGCCATTTCGGCCCGGATATTCGGCTTCCACCCCTGGGCGGTGACGCTCCCTCAGGTGCTGGAGGGGGTGGCGAGCCTGCTGGTGCTGTACCGGGTGGTGCGCCGCTGGGCCGGCGAGAAGGCGGCGTTGCTCGCGGCCGTCGCGTTCCTGTTGACGCCGGTGGCGGTGGGGTTGTTCCGCACCTCCGTCGAGGACCCGCTGTTCACGCTGTGCGTGCTGCTCGCGGCCGAAGCCACCCAACGGGCGGCGGAATCCGGCCGGTTGCGACCACTGGTGATGGCCGGTGTCTGGGTCGGCATCGGCTTCCAGTCGAAGATGCTGGAGGCGTGGGCGGTCCTTCCCGCGCTCGCCGTGGTGTACCTGCTCTCGGCGCCGGTCCCGCTGCGCAAGCGACTGGCGCGGCTCGGGATCTCCGCGGTGGTGATGTTCGCCGTCTCCGCCTCGTGGATGGTGGTCGTCGCCCTCACCCCGGCCAAGGACCGTCCCTACGTCGACGGCACCACCAACAACTCTGCGTTCAGCATGGTGGTCGGCTACAACTTCCTCAACCGCTTCTCGTCGCTGGGCATCAGCGCCGCCTCCACCGGCAGCATCAGCGCGACCCGGGGCGGTGGCGGCCAGCACGGAGGCCATGACCAGGGCCCCGGCGACGGTCGCGCCGAGGGCCACGGCAAGGGGCAGGGGCGGGGTGGTGGCGCGCCGTCGCCCGCCGCCATGACGCCAGGCACCGCCCAACTGCCTGACGCTGCACCGCACTTCGGGACTCATGACCACGGCAGCGCCGGCGACCCCAACGGCTTCGGAGGCGGCCGGAGCCAGGACGGTTGGTCGAAGATGTTCGGCCCCTCGCTCGCGTCACAGACCGGCTGGCTCTACCCGTTCGCCGCCGTCGCCCTCGGCTGCGTCCTCCTCTGGCGCCGCGGCCGGCCGCGCACGGACCGGCTCCGGGCCGGCTTCGTCCTCTGGGGCACCTGGCTGGCCACGTACTTCCTGGTCTTCAGCGCGGGCAGCGTCGGCGGGCACACGTACTACATGGGCGTGATCGCGGTGCCGCTCGCCGCGCTGACCGGCGGCGGCCTGACCATGCTGTGGCGGGCGTACCGGACCGGCGGACGGCGTGCCTGGGCGCTGCCCGGTGCGGTCGCCGCGACGGTGGCGTGGGGCGCGTACCTGACCGGCGCATTCCCGTCGTTCCTACCGTGGTTGGCGCCGGCGATGGGCACGTTGGGACTGGCCGCCGTCGCCCTGCTGGTCCTCGCCCGGCCCGGCGGCCCCCGGCGCGGCGGTCGGCTGGCCCTGGCCGGGCTCGGCGCGTCGCTCGTCGCGGTGCTGCTCGCGCCGAGCGCCTGGGCGGTGCAGGTCTTCAACCCGACGTACGGCACCTCCGGGATGGGCGCGGTCGGCCCGTCCGGCATGCGCGGCGGCGCCCACGGGACGGGGAAGGCACCGCGCGGCGGGCACCCGAAGGGTGGATTCGGCGAGTCCGACGGCCAACTCACCGCAGCTCAGCGCAAGTTGCTCGACTACACCACCGCCCACCAGGGATCGGCCGCCTACGCCTTCGCCACCAACGGCTGGAGCAACGCGTCCCCGTACATCCTCGCCGCGGGCACCCACGTCCTCGCCCTGGGCGGCTTCAGCGGCCAGGTGCCGTTCCCCACCGAGGCCGGCTTCCGGCAACTGGTCAACGCGGGCCAGGTCCGCTACGTCCTGCTGGGCCAAGGCCGCGGCACGGGCGCGGCGTTCGGCGGCGGGGGCGGCAACGGCACGACGTCGACCAGCCGGATCACCGACTGGGTGCGGTCCGCCTGCACCCGCGTCCCGGCCGCGGCGTACGGCGGCGCGCAGGCACCGGCGGCCGCCACTGCCCGGGAGGGCGGCGGCGCCCAGACGCTCTACCGGTGCGCCCCGGTGCGCTAGCCGGCGGACGCCGACAGACAACCGCCCCCGCCCGTGTGCTCACGGGTCGGGGGCGGTGTCGCGTTGTCCGCGGTGGGCCTACCGGGTCGGTCAGGTACGGGCGGACGCGGTCGGGGTGTGGACGCGCTCGGCGAGCCAGGGCAGCGCGTCCGAGAAGGCGGCCGAGGCCAACTGCCAGGTGTGGCCGCCGGGTTGGGCGTGCAGCGTGCAGGCGATGCCCTTCTTGGCGGCGGCGGCGCAGAGCTTCTGCGCGTCGGCCGTCTGATTGCCCATGCCGTCGCCGGGGATGTCGCGCCCGCCGAAGCCCACCGGTCCCGGGCGGGTCATGCTGCCGCCGTGCCCGTGCGGGTGCCCTGGGTGGCCGCCCTGCCGACCGCCGTTACCGCCGTGTCCGCCCGGGCCGTTGCCGCCCCAGCCGCCCCGTCCGCCGGGGCCGCCGGAGCTGCTGTTGTCGAACCAGCCCGCGGTGTCGGCGTAGCGCGGGTGGTGCGCCAACACGGTCAGCGGGTCGAACCGCGCCCAGGCCGCCGTGCTGCCGCCGTACAGCTCCTTGATGGTCAGTTGCTTGGTGCCGACGATGGGCCCCTCGTCCCCCGCGATGTCCTCGAAGCTGCCGAACAGCTCCGGATGCATGACCGCGAGATCGACCGCGCAGGTACCGCCCATGGAGAAGCCGACGACGCCCCAGTCGGCCGCGGCGGGCGAGGCGCCGAAGTGCGAGACGACATAGGGCCGGACGTCCTTGGTGAGGTGGTCGGCCGCGTTGCCGCGCGGGCCGTTGACGCACTCGGTGTCGTTGTTGAAGCTGCCCCCGGAGTCGGCGAACACCAGGATGGGTGCCTGGCCGTGGTGGGCCTTGGCGTAGGCGTCGATGGTGGAGATCGCGCCCCCGGTGCGGATCCAGTCAGCGGGCGTGTTGAACTCGCCGCCGACCATCATCAGCACGGGCAGCCGCGGGTGGTGCGCCCCCTCGAACCAGGCGGGCGGCAGGTACACGTACTCCTCGCGGTGCGTGAAGTGACTGGCGGTGTCGGGGACGTTGACCCCCACCACGCGACCGGTGGTCATCGTGCCGCCCTTGTTCTGCAGGGAGCTCAACTGTGCGGCGTCGACCTGGTCGGGCAGCGGTCCGGCGCTGATCTGCGACCACGCCTCCTGCACGGTCGGGAAGTAGCCCACCCACTGGTTCAGCACCAGTCCCGTGCACAGCAGGCCCATCGGGATCACCGGCACCGACAACAGGCGCCGCCACCACCGTGCGCTGCGCCAACCCAACACGGCGACCGCCAGTGCCGCCGCGGTGATCCCGATCCACACCCACAGCGAGGTGGGCGCCGGGTCGGTGGCGAGCGCGTTGGCGTTCACGTACCACATGGCCAGGAGCGCGGCGAGGAGTCCGACGGCGCCGGCGACGGGCAGCCAGACCAGCCGCCAGCGCCGGGTGCGCCAACCGATGACGAGGACGAGCAGTACGCCGGCGACGATCTGGAGCGTCAGCGGCAGCCAGCCGTCCAGGAGCGAAGTGCCGGAATGCCAGGCAGACGTGGGCACGTTTCCGTGCGGGGGAGCAGAGAGGTACACGAACAAGCAGCGTGCGCTGATCGACGAGCGCCCACAATAGGCACCGAATGAGGAAGCGGTGAGAATTCCCTTAAGGGGTCGCCCCGGGCCGGTCGCCGAGTTGGGATGCGGTCCGGGAATGGTGACCGCGCGTCTGCGGGGCCTGGGGTTGGACGCCTTCGGCATCGATCTGTCGCCGGTGATGATCGGGCTCGCCCGGGAGGCGTACCCGGAACTGCGGTTCGAGGTCGGTTCCATGGACGCCCTGGACCTGCCGGACGGCGGGCTGCGGGGCGTCGTGTCCTGGTACTCGGTCATCCACACCCCGCCGCCGGAGCTGCCCCCGTACTTCGACGAGTTCCGGCGGGTGCTCGGGCCCGACGGGCATCTGTTGCTCGGGTTCTTCGAGTCGGAGGGCGGGCCGGTCACGGCGTACGACCACCGGGTGACGACGGCGTACCGGTGGCCGATCGACGAGCTCGCGGGACTGGCCCGCGGGGCGGGCTTCGTCGAGGTCGGCTGGATGCCGCGGGAGCCGAACGAGGGCGAGCGGTTCCGTCGGGGACATCTGTTGCTGCGCAAGGGCGAGTGACGGGGACAGGCAACGGCCTTTCGAAGCAGGGTGGTTGACGAAAGTCCGTCGGCCCGGTCGGTGTGGTCGTGTGAAGGCCCTGGGCAGACCTGCCCGCCCCGTGTTCTGTCGTGCGCATGGTTTCGCTACCATCCGGTAGTTCGATCAACGATGCTCCGCGGAGGGACAGATGATGGACACTCAGGATCGTCTGCCACGGGAGCACGACCACACCACCGCGCCAGGCACCCTCGACGTCCAGGCCATCCCCAACACCCCGGACACCCCGGACACCCGTTCCGGGATGGGCCGTCGGAGGTTCCTCGGCTACGTCCTTGCGGCGCCGACGCTGGCGGTGGCCGCGCAACTCGGCGAGGCCGCGGCCGGGCCCACCCCGGCGCACGCCGCGGCCCCCTCGCTCCCCGAGCTGACCGAGATCTTCGACCTCAACGACATGCTCACGACCGCGGCGCTGCCCACCTCCGGCCTCATCACCATCCACCTGCACACCGACGGCACGGCCTCGTTCGCCCTGCCGCGCGCCGAGGTGGGCCAGGGCATCACCACCTCCACCGCGATGCTGGTTGCCGAGGAGTTGGACCTGCCGCTGGAGAAGGTCCGCGTCACACTCGCGGACGCCCGCCCGGAGTTGCTCTTCAACCAGCTCACCGGCGGTTCCAACACCACCATCTCCACCTACACGCCGATCCGCGTCGCCGCCGCGATCGCCAGGAAGCGCCTCCTGGCGGCCGCCGGCGAGCTGCTCGGCGCCGAGATATCCACGCTGACCAGCAAGGCGGGGGTGATCACCGCCCCCAACGGCCGGAGCGCCACCTACGGTTCGCTCGCCGAGAAGGCCGCGAGCCTGAAGACCGTGCGGGTGGCCACCGACCTCAAGCCGCGCTCCGAGTTCTCGGTCATCGGCACCTCCCGCAACCGCGTCGACGCGCTGGCGAGCGTGACCGGCCGCAAGCAGTTCGCCATGGACCTGAAGGTGCCTGGCGCCGCCCCGACCATGGTGTGCCGGCCGCCCACGGTCAACGGCACGGTGCGGGCCGTGCAGAACCTCGCGGCCGTGCGGGCGATGCCCGGCGTCACCGATGTCGTGACCATCCCCACCGGCGTGGCGGTGCGCGCCCGGACCTTCGGGCAGTGCATCGACGCGGTGCGCGCGCTCAAGGTCGACTGGGGCCCGGGGACGGCCGAGCGGGCGTCCGACGACACCGTACTGCGGGAGCTCAGGGCGGCCGAAATACCGCTGGTCGTACCGAAGTTGAACGTGCTGGCCAAGACCGTCGAGGGTTCCTTCACCTTCCACTTCGCCAGCAACAGCGCGTTGGAACCCAACTGCGCGGTGGCCGACGTGCGACCGGACCGGGCCGAGATCTGGGGCGCGCTCAAGTCACCGATCGTCGCGCAGGGGAAGATCGCGGCGAAGTTGGGACTGTTGCCGAGCGCGGTCACGGTGCATGTCACCGAGGGCGGCGGCTCGTTCGGCCGCAAGCTGTTCTTCGACGCCGCGTTGGAGGCCGCCGAGGTCTCCAAGGCGATGGGCAAGCCGGTCAAGCTCATGTGGCACCGCACCGACGAGTTCCGGCAGGGCCGCACCCACCCGATGGCCACCTCCCGCATCCGCGCCACGCACGTCGGGGGCAGGGTGCTCACCTACGAGCACCGGCACACCTCGGTGTCCACCGACTTCGGCCACGGGCTGGGCGAGATCATCACCGCCACGGCCGCCAAGCTGCCGGTCGGCGACCTGACCTTCTCCGAGACCATCTTCACCCTCACCCAGCAGACGCCGTACCGCCTCGGGCTCACCACCCAGCTCCTCAACGAGGTGGACAAGGGCTTCAACACCGGCAGCATGCGCAACATCTACTCCCCGAACGTCCGGTGCGCACAGGAGCTGATCATCGACCGGCTCGCGGACGAGATGGGCAAGGACCGCCTGCAACTGCGGCGGGACCTCATCAAGACCGACCGGGCCAGGGCCGTGCTGGACAAGGTCGCGGAAGTCGGTGACTGGGGACGGAAGTTGCCGGCCGGCATCGCGCAGGGCATCGCCGTGCACCCCGAGTACCACGGGGTCGTCGCGGTGCTCGCCGAGATCGACTGCCGCCCGGAGACCACCGGCCGGCACGTCCCCGACGCCTACACCGGACCGCGCGTCACCAAGGTCGTCTGCGCCGTCGACGTCGGCCTGGCCGTCAATCCCAAGGGCCTCGAAGCCCAGATGATGGGCGGCATCATGGACGGCATCGCGGTCACCCTCTCCTCGGGCCTGCACCTCAAGGACGGGGCGTTCCTGGAGGGCAGTTGGGACAACTACTTCTACACCCGCCAGTGGAACACCCCGCCCGAGCTGGAGATCGTGGTCATGCCGCCGACCGGCGACAAGCCCGGCGGCGCGGGGGAACTGGCCGTCGGCGCCGCCGCGGCCGCGGTCGCCTGCGCGTACGGGGCGGCCACCGGCACGATGCCCACCACCTTCCCCCTCAACCACTCCGGCCCGCTCGGCTTCGAGCCGCTGCCGACCGTCCCCCCGATCCCGCAATCGCCGACCGACGGCCTGAACCGCGCCTACTAGACCCGTTGGCAAGGGCCTACCAGAGCGCAAGGAGCGACCGTGCCCGAACACACCTTCATCCTCAACGGCAAGGCCGTCACGGTGGACGTCGAGGACGATGTGCGGCTGCTGTGGGTGCTGCGCGACGTCCTGGGCGTCACCGGGCCGAAGTACGGCTGCGGCCTCGGGGTCTGCCAGGCATGCACCAGTCACCTCAACGGCAAGGCGTTCAACCCCTGTTCCGTGCCGGTCAAGAACGTCCGGCCGAACGACGAGGTCACCACCATCGAGGGCCTGCCGGCCACCGTGGGCAAGGAGCTGCACCCCATGCAGGAAGCCTGGTTGGAGCGGGACGTGGCGCAGTGCGGCTACTGCCAGCCGGGCCAGATCATGGCCGCGGTCGCCAAGGTCAAGCAGGCCCGCGCCAACGGGCACGAGATCACCGAGACCGACCTGGACGAGATCCGCAACGTCTGCCGCTGCGGCACCTACCACCGCATCCGCGAGGCCATCGTCGAGGGGGCGAAGCACTTCTGACGTCTCGCGGCAACTCCGCATCGGAGTCCGAGGCCGGCGCTTCGCGGTACGGCCCGGTGATGAGGTCGGCCATCGCCGGTTGCGCCGCGATCTCCAGGGCGATCCGGATCCCGGCGACGATGCCGGCGCGATCCTTGGCCGTCGTCAGGTAGTTGTGCACGATCCGGGGCGCGGCGTCCGGGAGCGGGGAGCGCACGAGGCGGCCGGCTTCGCGTCCGGATACGACAAGACCGCCGCTTCCTGCGAAGCAGCGGTCACCCTTGCGTCGATCCTGCACCGGCAGGATCACCTTGCGGACGGCTTCCGGCGCGGGGCGGTGGTGCCCGGGAGTGCGGGCGGGGTCACCAACCCCGGGCGCCGTCGGTCAGTTCGCGCAGCAGATCGGCATGGCCGGCATGCCGGTTCGTCTCCGCGACCTGGTGGCACAGCGCCCAGCGCAACGTGTAGTCGCCGTCGACCTGTTCGCCGGTGCTCTCCAGGTCCAGCGACGCGATGACCTTGTCGCTGGTGTGGCAGGCGGCCTGGTAGGCGGCGATGAGGCGCTCCGGCCCCTCGTCGTCGGTGACCCGCCAGTCGCCGTCGGGGTCCTCCTTGCTGAACGGCATGGGGAGTTCCAGGCCGCCGAGTACGTTGGCGAACCAGTGGTTCTCACCGGTCACCAGGTGCTTGAGGATGCCGCCCAAAGAGATACCGGATGTGGTGTGGGCGCGCCTCAGGTCTTCTTCTCCCAGTCCGGCCACCTTTGCGATGGCGGTCGCCCTGGCGAATTTGAGAAAGGCCCAGAGCATTTCCTTTTCGCCCAGTTGGTGAGCGGGGATCTTGCGTCCCTCGGTGCCGAGGGCGACTGGGACCTGTAGCGACATGTGTCTCCTCGCGGTCTGGTGGTGAACCCGCAGGCGTGCGTCGCCTGCGGGGGTTCGGCCTCGGCCCGTGGAACGGGGCACTCCGCCTGGTCTGCCAGGGCCTGTCCGAACCTGATGCGTCGGGCAGGCCCCAGAGCCTGTCCGATGGGTCAGGGTCGGACAGGCCGGGGCGTCTGGTGCGGTGCGTCGCAAGGCGCCGGAGCGTCCTGATAGCGGGGCTACTGGGGCGATTCGGCAACACCACGAAGTGCCGTGCCAGGCATCGCGGCCCCGGCGGTGACCCATCGGGCGGGTCCTAGTGCGCTGGTGCCGCCGGTTCCTGCGGGTGCCGGGCGCACCAGACGAGCGCGGCGGCGGTGAGGATCAGCGGCCAGATCATGTACCACCCCGTCAGCACCAGCAGGATGACGATGATGACGAGGGACGCGATGGCGGCGGACGTGCCCCATCGGGTGCTGTCCCGCAGCAGTTTGGCGCCGGCGGCCGAGCCGAGGGCGTAGACGGCTCCGAGGCACGCCGTGGTGCACAGCACCAAGGGCTGCACGTCCGACTTCGTCAGGGCGGCGTAGACGAAGACGGTCCCCGAGATCACCCCGACGATCGCCAGGCTGCGGCGGGGGACGCCGCCCGCCTCGGCGCCGCTGCCGAGCCCGCGGGGCAGCGCTCCGTCGCGGGACAGGGCGGCGCCCAACTTGGCGGTGCTGGCGATGTAGGCGTTCATGGTGCCGAGCGTGGTGAGGATCGCGATCACGCTGGCGAGGATCTTGCCGAACGCCCCGAAGCCGAGCTCCAGCAGGGAGGCCAGGGAGGTGGCCGTCGTTCCGGAGGTGCTGCCGAGCGCCAGCACCGTGATGGTCGCCAGGCCCAGGTACAACACGCCGATGGCGAGCAGCGCCCCGATGGTCGACCGCTTGATGTCGCGCTCCGGGTGGGCGAACTCCGCGGACAGGTGGGTGACCGTCTCCCACCCCGTGAACGACCACACGAGGAGCGCCGCGGCGGGGCCGATCGCCGACCACCCGTGCGGGGCGAACGGTTGCAGGTTCGCCGGGTCCGCGTGCGGCAGGGCCACCAGGATGCCCACGACGAGCAGGAGGGCCAGGGAGCCGGAGAGGATGAGCTGGACCCGTCCCGATACCCGGACACCGAAGACGTTGGCCAGGAAGCCCACGACGAGCAGGCCCGCGGCGTAGCTGGCCGTGGCCGTCCAACCGCCGCCGGTGGTCCGTTCCAGATAGGACGCGCCGAAGAAGGCCAGCGCCGGAATGCCCACTGGGGCGCCCAGGTAGAACCACCAACCGACAACCGTGGCGGCGCGGTTGCCGAACGCCCGACGCACGTACGTCGACACCCCGCCCGAGTCGGGTTGCCGTGCGGCCAGCGCCGCGAAGGTGGCGGCGAGCGGAATGGACATCACGATGAGTGCGAACCAGGCCACCAACGACGCCGGACCGGCCTGTTTCGCGGTCAGGCCGGGGAGCGCGAGGACCCCGGTCCCCAACACCGCCCCCACATACAGGGCGGTGCCCTGCGCGAAGTTGAGCCGCCCGGCGGGGACCGAGCCCTGACGGTCGTCGTTGGCCTGTACGGCCTGTGTGGTACGCGCCATCCGTCCTCCTTGAAGTACGCCCTCGACCCTATTGCGCCGAACTGACTGTTCCACAGGGGAACTTGTAAGCGTTCGCGGGCCGCGGTTATCGAAAATCACGTATCATTGGTCAATGGCTAATGATTTGAAAGCGGCGCTTGATGCGACCGACTGGCGGATCCTCAGCGAGTTACAGGCCAACGCTCGCATTACCTTCAGTGAACTGGGCCGACGTGTCGCACTGACACCACCGGCGGTCGCCGAGCGGGTCAGGCGTATGGAGCAGTGCGGGATCATCGAGGGGTATCGGACTCGGGTCAATCTGCCCGGACTCGGGCTCTCGATCCTGGCTTTTGTCAACATCGTGTTTCCCGGCGGCAACTACCAGGACTACGTGCGCATCTTCAAAGACTGCCCGGAGATTCTGGAGTGCCACCATGTGACCGGAAGCGACTGCTTCATCGCCAAGGTGGCGGCCCGCTCGATGAGCCATCTCGAAGAGGTCACCGCGCGGATCACGAAGATCGGTTCCATCGCGACGACGATCGTGTACTCGACCAGCGTGAGCGACCGCGTGATCACCCGCGAGATGGCCGAACCCCTCGCCGCGCACCCCCGACTTGAGTGTGAACAGGCGTCCTGACGACGCCTCCGCCGCCATCCACTCACGCCCTCCCCTCCACGGCGCCCCGCCACACCGGCCCGCTCCGCAGGTGGAGCCGGGCGGTGGGCCTCCGCGGTGGGCATCGACGGTGGGCGGCCGCCGATGCCCGGGGCCGGTTCAGGCCGTCTCGCGGACCGCCCGGGCGAGGACGCACAGTCCCTCGTCCAGCAGCTCCGTCGGGATGGTCAGCGCCGGCAGCAGTTTCACCACCTCGCTGCGCGGGCCGGACGTCTCGACCAGCAGCCCGAGTTCGAAGGCGCGGGCGCACACCTTGGTGGCACGGTTCTCGTCGTGGAATTCGATGCCCCATACCAGTCCGCGGCCGCGGAATTCGGCGATGTCGTGCGGGTGTTCCGCGGCCATGGCGGCCAGGTGGGACGCCACCAGTTCGCCGCGGGCCAGGGTCTGCTTCTCCATTTGCTCGTCGGCCCAGTAGGCGTCCAACGTCGCGGCGGCGGTGACGAAGGCCGGGTTGTTGCCGCGGAAGGTGCCGTTGTGCTCGCCCGGCTCCCAGATGTCCAACTCCGGCTTGAACAGGGTCAGCGCCATCGGCAGCCCGTAGCCGCTGATGGACTTCGAAACGGTGACGATGTCCGGCACGATGCCCGCCTCCTCGAAGGAGAAGAAGGCGCCGGTGCGGCCGCAGCCCATCTGGATGTCGTCGACGATCAGCAGCATGTCGCGGCGCTTGCAGAGATCGGCCAGTTTCCGCAGCCATTCCACTCGGGCCACATTGATGCCGCCCTCGCCCTGGACCGTCTCGACGATGACCGCCGCCGGGTAGTTGAGACCGGAGCCCTGGTCCTCCAACAGCCGCTCGAACCACAGGAAGTCCGGGACCTGACCGTCGAAGTAGTTGTCGAACGGCATCGGGGTGCCGTGCACCAGCGGGATGCCGGCGCCGGCCCGCTTCATCGAGTTGCCGGTCACCGCGAGCGCGCCCAGCGACATGCCGTGGAAGGCGTTGGTGAAGGAGACGATCGACTCCCGGCCCTTGACCTTACGGGCCAACTTCAGCGCGGCCTCAACGGAGTTGGTCCCCGTCGGGCCCGGGAACATGACCTTGTAGCAGAGGTCACGGGGGCGCAGGATCAGGTTCTGGAACGACTCCAGGAACGCCCGCTTGGCCGTGGTGGACATGTCCAAGCCGTGCGTGACGCCGTCCCGCTCCAGGTAGTCCAGCAACGCCCGTTTGATGACCGGGTTGTTGTGTCCGTAGTTCAGCGTTCCGGCGCCGGCGAAGAAGTCGACGTAGGTGTGGCCGTCCTCGTCGAACATCCGGCTGCCCTGCGCGCGGTCGAAGACGGTGGGCCAGCCACGGCAGTAGCTGCGCACCTCCGACTCCAGGGTTTCGAAAACACTCAGATCAGGAGCGGTGATCGACATGGCGTCCTCCATAGGGCAGGCGAGAAGCGTCGAAGGAATGCAGGAGGGTGGGGAAAACGGCTTGTCTACGAGCCGGGCACCGCGGGCCCGGTGGCACCGGGGCGGGACCGCCCTCGGCGGAGGGCCGCGACGGCCAGCACGGCGTAGATGGCGGCCGTGGCGGTGCCCGGGCCGAGCAGCAGCACGGCGATGCTCCAGTGGAAGGCGGCGGCCAGGCCGAGGGCCGTGCCCGCGAGGGCGACCGCCACGACGATCCCCGGCCGGCCGGGACCGCGGGCGGCCCCGGCCTCCCCCGGGCCGGAGCGGAAGGTGTTCCAACGGGCCCCGACGGCCCGGAGGTTGGTCAGGCAGTACGTGCCCAGCACCACGGCCGCGGCCCAGGCGAGCGCGGACCGGACCGCGGGCGGGCCGAGCGCCGCGGAGCCCGGCGGATTCAGCAGCACCCCGTAGAGCGCCGCGGCACCGACCAGGCCCAGGACGACGCCCAGCGTGGTGGCGGCGCGGGGGGACCGCAGGGCGGGTAGCGATCCCTCCAGTCCGACCCAGGCGAACAGCACCGGCACCGCGATCAGCGCGGCGGCCCCGAAGGGCGACCGGCCCGGGTCCAGCCCGAACGTCCCGGGGAAGAGCCACCACACCAGGGCCAGGGCGAGGGTGGCGACCAGCCGCGCCGTGCGCACCGCCGGCGACAGGTTCGCCCCGGCGGCGGCCAGTCCGGCGGCCAGGCACAGGAGGACCACCCCCAGGGCGACGGCCGCCGGCCCGTCGGCGACGAACTGCCCGGCGGCGCCGACCACGACGGCCTGCCCCACCGCGAATCCACCGAAGTACAGCCCGTGCACCACGTTCGTCGTGCGGGGCCCGAGTCGGGCGCGGACGAAGCCGGCCGGTCCGCTGCCCCGCGTCCCACCGGCGGCGCCGATGAGCAGGGACCAGACCAGCAACGCCCCGGCGACGACGAGGGACACCGCGCCGCTGTGCGCCAACGGCGCCAGGGCCACCGGCAGCAGCAGGGTCCCCGCGCCCAGCACGGCGTTCATGATGCCGAGCGCGGTGCGTAAGGCACTCATGTCGCCCCGGCTCAGCCCAGGTTGTGGAAGTAGGCGGGCACGGTCGCGCCGAGCCGGCGGCCCTCGGGCACCAACGGCAGGTCCGCCGCCTCGGGCCAACGGGGCATCTGGGTCAGCACATCGAGGGGAATGTCCAGGTGCTTGGCGATGTGCCGGGCCCAGCCGGGCATCAGCGGGGTGGCCAGCACGGAGACCAGGGCGAGCGCCTCCAGGTGCGTGACCAGACGCCGGGCGTACTCCTGCGTCCCCGCCCCGGCCTGGCGGGCCGCGGTGAGCTCGGGGAGGTCGTTCACCGCCCGCTCGATCGTCGACGCCAGGAACGCGGCGGCCCGTTGGGGCGAGAAGGAGTCCGGGGCCAGCGCGGCGGCGATCCGCTTGGGCAGGTCCACCAGCGACGCGGTGAGCGGCCCGGCGTAGCCCTCGCCGGCCGGGACGGTGGAGCCGAAGTCCTCGGCGAGGAGGGGCAGGAGGGTCTGCGCCCACCGTTGGAGGCCCGCCACGAGCACGGACTCCACCGTGGAAGCGAGCTCCTTCATCGCGAAGTTGCCCTGCTCCCGCTCGGGCCCCGTCAGGCACAGGTGGAACCGCAACGCGTCCGCGGAGACCTGGCGCAGGATGTCCCCGCCCCAGATGGCGTGCCCGCGGCTGGTGGAGAACTTGTCGCCTTCCAGTCGGTAGAACTCGTTGGTGACGATCTGGCTCGGCAAGGTGTACTCGCCGTGCGCCATCAGGAGCGCCGGCCACAGCACGGCGTGCGAGAACGAGCAGTCGAAACCGAGGAAGTTGACGATGCGGGTGTCCGGGTCGCGCCACTGCTGCCGCCACAGTTCGGGCTGCCCCTGGGCCTCGGTGAGGCAGGCGGTCGCGGCCAGATATCCGCAGATCCCGCTGAACCAGGTGTCGAGGATGTGCCCGTCCCAACCGTCCAGCGGGACGGGGATGCCGTAGTCGGCCTCCCGGCTGATCGGCGTGAGCGGCAGCTCGTTCGCCAGCAGACCGTCGAGATAGCTGCGCAGCCGCGGCCGCCACCGCTCGCCCGCCTTCTCGTAGTAGGCCAGGAGTTGCGCGCGGTACTCCTCCAACGGGAAGACGATGCGCCGCAGCGTCCGCAGCTCGGGCGCCTCCCAGCAGGCGGTGCACTTCGCCGCTCCCAGGCCGCCGGACTCCTGCGCCAGCCCGCACGCCTCGCAGTAGATGCCGTCGGAGGGGGCGCTGCAGAACTGGCACTCGCCGCGCACCTCGGCCTCGTACAAGTACCGTGCGCAGCCCGTGCAGTAGAACACCGGAAGCTCCTTGACCTCCAGCTTCCCCGCCTCCCAGAGGGTGGTGAAGAACTCCTGGACGATCTCGGTGTGCTTCGGCGTGGTCAACGGCCGGGTGAACCAGTCGTGGTGCATGGCACCCAGCGACAGCGTCTCCTCCATCCTGGCGCCGAAGGTCAACGCGGTCTGGTGAGCGGTGGACCCGATCTCGGCGGCGCGGCGCGGCACGTAGCAGGAGTGCTCGTCGGAGTAGCCGACGTAGCGCACCTCGTGCCCGCGCTGTCGGAGGTGGCGGGCCTGCACATCGGCGCCGAGGAAGGGGCCGGACAGGTGTCCCACGTGCAGATCGCCGTTGGGGTTGGGCGGCGCACTGGTGACGACGTAGGTGTTCACTGGGTGCTGCTTCCTTCCGCGATACGAAGCGTGGGGACATCGGGCACGAGGTGGTGCGAGGCGGAGGTATGCGCGGTGCCGGCCGCGACCCGGGCGTCGGGCGGGAGGTCGTGCAGGATCACCGCGTGGGCGCCGATCCGGGTGTTGGCCCCGATGCAGACCGGCCCCAGCACGCTGGCACCGGTGCAGATGATGACGCCGTCCTCCACCACGGGGTGGCGGCGGGAGTGGGTGGGCCGGCGCAGGTCCTTCCACCATCCCACCGAGCCCAGGGTGACCTGGTGGTACAGCATCACGTCGTCGCCGATGCGGACGGTCTCGCCGATCACCACCCCGGTGCCGTGGTCGATGAAGAAGCGGCGGCCGATGGTCGCGCCCGGGTGGATCTCGATGCCGCTGACGGCCCGGGCCAGGAGGGAGAGCGCGCGGGCGCTGGTGCGACGGCCGCGTTTCCACAGGCGGTGGGAGAACCGGTAGGTCCACAGCGCGTGGATGTGCGGGTACAGGAGCACTTCCCGGTTGCTGCGTGCCGCCGGGTCCTTGGCTCGCACCGTCGCGAGGTCCTCGCGCAGCATGTTCAGTACCTGTTTACATGTGGGCATAGGAAGCCTCCGGCGTGATCAAGTTGCCGCTCTCGAACCGCTGTGGCCGGTAGGGCTCCAGAAGAGGCTGGACGGCCTTGCCCAGGACGGCGCCCCCTTCGCAGATCTCCTGAGCGGCCAACTCGGCGACGGCCGGCGCCATTTTGAAGCCGCCGCCGCTGAATCCGAGGGCGAGGTACAGTCCGTCGGGCCCGGCCGGTCCGATCGCGGGCCGCTTGTCCGGGGTGTATCCGTCGTAACCCGCGCGGGTGCCGACCAGTTCCGCGGTGGCCACCGCGGGTACCCGTCGGGAGACCGCCTGGACGGCCGCGCCCACCTCGTCGTCGGTGAGCGGGGCGACATCCTGTCCCAGGTCGACTTCCGGGTTGCTCGGCACGCCGAAGTAGAGCTGGTCCAGCGCTTCCGGACGGAAGTAGCAGCCGATGGTGTCGTCGATACAGGTCGGCACGGACGCGTCGGACCCGCGGCGGCCGGCACCGGGAAGTCGGGCCTGGGCCAGCCCGATCCGCCGCGGCACGACGGGGAGGTGCACGCCCAGGTGGGCGGCCGGCGGGTCTCCCCAGGCACCGCTGGCCAGGACGACCAGCGGCGCCTCGATGCGTCCCGTCCCCGTGTGGACGCCCGCGACCGAGCCGTTGCGCTCCCACACCCGCTCGACCCGGGTGCCCTCGGAGGCGATCACCCCGAGGCGGCGGGCCGAGGCGACCAGCGAGACGGCGGTGGCCGCCGGGTCGGCGTACCCGCCCGCCGGCTCGTACGCGGCGGCGGCGACGCCCTCGGTGCTCAGCCCGGGGTAGAGCGACCGGATCTCGTCGGGGGCGAGGATCTCCGCCCGTTCGTAGCGCAACGCGTCGGCGGCGACGGCGCCGTTGGCCCTCAGCGTCTCGACGTGGTCAGGACCCACCAGCATCAGGAATCCGGTGCGCCGGTAGCCGCAGTCACCGCCGATCCGCTCCGTCCACTGCTCGAAGACGGGGAGGCTGCGGGCGGTCAGCAGGGTGTCGGGGGCCGCGGTGTGGTGCAGGCGCAGCAGCCCACCCGAGCGGGCCGTCGCGCCCTGCGCGGCGACCCTGCCCTGGTCGCACAGGACGATGCGGCCGAGCCCGGCGAGGGCGAGCCGGTGGGCGATCGCCGCACCGATGACGCCGCCCCCGACGACGATGGCGTCCGCGGTTCGGTTGCGGTTCACCGATTCGGCTCCGCGGTGTCGCTGATCCCGAACTCCGCGGCCCACTTGGCGCGTTCGGCGGCCACGGCCTCGGAACCGCCCCACCAGATGGTGACGAACCGTATCCGGGTGGTCCCGTCGTTGGTCAGGTCGTGGTCCTTGAACGGGGTGATGAAGACGGTGTCGCCGGCGTTCACCCGGCGCTCCTCCTCACCGATCCGCATGACGCCGCTGCCCTCGGTGATGAAGAACATCTCGTTCTCGTCGTGCGAGTGGGCCGTGGAGGTCTCGCCGGGCGCCACGTCGACCCAGGCCCCGCCCCAGAACGGTTCCTTGACGGCCTCGTTCCACGGGAAGATGCGCCGACCGCTGACGTTGTAAGCCTCCTCGAAGACCATGTCCTCCGGAGCCGTGTGGAAAATGTGCACAGGGGTTCCTCTCGTGGGCGTGGAGACTCCGTCGCGCTCAGCTGACGAGCGTCGCGGGGTGGGACTGCAACTGCCGGGCGAGCGTGGCGCGCAGGTCGTTGTGGACGGTTTCCGCCTTGGCCGCCATCTGGCTGAAGGACGTGGCGCTGGCGATGCCGTGCCGCCACTCGGTGATGCCGTCGAGGTAGAGGCCCACCGTGCAGTGGTCGACGGTGCGGGCGCGGTACTCCCGGGTGACGTCGAGGCGTCCGTCGGCGTCGTAGGACAGGTACGGCGCGAACGGCTCCAGCGACTCGGGGAACTTGGGCTCCTCGTACCCGGTGCAGAGGATGACCGCGTCGGCGTCGATGCTGCCGGCCTCGCCCGTGTAGACCTCGTTGGTGGTCAGCCGGACCCCGTCGCCGGCGACCGCGACGTCGGTGACCTCGATGCGGCGGTGCAGGTGCAGGCGGTTGGTGCCGGTCAGCCGGTCCTGGTAGGCGGCCTGGTAGAGCGCCGTGGACACATCGGGGTCCAGGGCCGCGTAGTTGGTGGCGCGGGCGTGGGCCAGGGCCTGTTCGCGCGCCGGCCCTTCGAGTCCGTACACGTAGTCCGTCTCGGTGGGAAAGTACGCCTCGTTGCTGAAGTGGCCGAGTTCGTACATCTTGAACCCGCCGTGCCGCACCAGCGAATGGATCCGGGCGTCGGGGAGTTCTCCGGCCAGATAGAGAATGATCTCGCCCGCGGTCTGGCCGCCGCCGATGACCGCGAATCGCAGAGATTGGCCGGTCTTCTCACGCAGCGCGTTCATCCGGGGCAGGAACTCGCCGGCATGGAATACACGTTCGCCCAGATCCTCCCGGAAGACCTCCGGGATATAGGGGACATGACCGGTTGCCAACACCACGTTGCGGCCCAGGTGTTCGTGCACGGCGCCGTCCCGCGGATCGCGACTGACCACCCGGGCGGTGCGCACCGTCCCGTCGGAATCGGTGACCGGCTCGACGCGCAAGACCTCCCGGTGATATTCGGCCGGTTGTCGCACCTGTGCCGCGGCCCATTGAACGTACTCGGACCACTCCAGCCGACTCACATATCCACCCAGGAGCGTGAATGGATAGAAACGACCGCTCTGCAAAAGGAAGTTGGTGAAGCCGAAGCGGGAGCGGGGGTCGCGCGGGGTGGCGAGGTCGCGGAGGAAGTGGTGCTGGATGTCGGTGCCCGGCAGCACCTGGTTGGGCTGCCAGGCCGAGGTCGCGGCGCGCTCCAGGTAGGCCGCGTCCGCGGGCCGGGCTCCAGGGTGCGCGTCGTCGTGGTCCTCGATGGCCGCGGCCAGCGCGATGCCGGAGGGGCCGAAGCCGGCCACCACCACGTCGTGGATCTGCATGTGGGAATGCCTCCCGTCGGGGGTCACGACCTGCGAGGTCAGAGGGCGAACTGAACGGATTCCGGCAGGCTTTCCGGCCGGTTGCCGAGGCGGTCGGCGAGGGCGTCCGCCAGGGTGCCGGTGCGCAGCGACAACAGGCTGAAGGAGCCGGCGTCGCCGATGCCGTGGCTCGATTCGCACAGGCCGTTGAGGAAGAGCGGCGGCACCTCGTCCATGTCCTCGCGCGGGGTCAGCGCGTAGTCGCTGTCGACGTCCAGCCGGCCGTCCTCCTCCCGCGCGAAGTGGTCCGCGACGGGGGCCAGCATCGGCGGGCAGAGCTCCTCGTGGGGGGCGGGGCCCAGGTTGCGGAAGCCGGTGGCCAGGACGACGAAGTCGACCTCGTCGCGGACGCGTTCGCCGGTGTGCAGTTCCTGGAAGTCGATGGTGACGCTCCGGTCGGTCGCCGAGAGGGCGGTGGCCTCGTGGCTGCCGCGGACGAACACCCGCTGGTCGCCGTCGAGCTGCTGCTCGTAGATCGCCACATACAGCTCTTTGAGGACGTCTCCGTCGGCCGAGGAGTAGTTGGTCGGCTGCATGTAGGCGTCGAGGGCGCGCCGGCTGTCCCGTGAGGCGCGGAAGTAGTACTCGGTGAACTCCGGGAAGTACCCCTCCTCGCTGAACGGGCTGGTGTCCTTCAGCCGCAGCGAGTAGGAGCGCGGGTAGGTGACCACGCGGGTGCCGGGGAACTGCCGGTGCAGGTCAAGGGTGAGCTCGACGGCGCTCTGGCTGCCGCCGATCACCGCGACGGCCTTGGGGGCCCCGTCGGCGGTGAGCTGCTTCAACCGCGGCAGGTACTGGGTCAGGTGGAAGACGCGGGGGCTGTCCACGGCGTCGTAGGGCGCCGGGATGTACGGCGTGCGTCCTGGTGCCATGACCAGGGTGCGGCCGAGGTAGCGGTCGCCGGTCTGGGTGGCCACCTCCCAGACGCGTTCGCCGTCGTGGTCGATCGCTTGTATACCGACGGCGCGTTGGCCGCAGTCCACTTGGTGGGAGAAGAAATCCGCGGCCCAGCGGATGTACCCGGCGTATTCCTTGCGGAGGGGGAACTCGACCGGGAGGTTGAGATGGCGTACCAAACGGCCCTGCTCATGCAGGAAATTGAGGAACGAGTAGCGACTGCGGGGGTTCCTCAGGGTTACCAGATCGCGACTGGGATGGTTCTGGATATCCGATCCGTTCAGCAGCATCCCGGGCTGCCAATCGGGGGTGGGACGGGCTTCCAGAAACCGGGCGTCCAGACCGGGGTACTTCTCCTCGATGGCTATTGCCAGGGCGAGGTTGGCGGGACCGAAGCCTACACCGAGAACATCGTGAACGCGCACGGGAAAAGACAAGGGTATTCTCCTAAATCGCGTTGAGTTCAGGCATGGTTCTGGCGGGGCGCACAAACGGGAATTACCGTGCCAGCACTGGTCGCAGCGCCGACACAGATCGCGGCCGACGGCCCTGGCTCATCGCGTAGCTGCGACTACGCAAGGCACTTGACCGCGTCGTAGTGGTGGATGGCGGCAAAATTCCGCGAGTTACTGGGCAGCGCGGGAATCGGGTGACCCGGGTGGGGGTGGGCACCGTGGGCGGGCATCGGCTGTCTGTTGAGTGACCGGCTAGGGCACCTATGACCTCCGACGCTGGTAGCCCTTGAGTGAAACCGATAGCAGGTGATCTCGGGTGTCAGTCATTACTGGCACCGGACGTGCTGATAACCAGCGACTCCCGGTTCAGTGGCCGCTGAAGCTACATTAGTTCAAAGGCTGTAGCAGTCGATGCTAAATCCTTGCCTCAGGAGAGGGGCCTGTAGCATGATCGCCTGCTATGGACAAAATTGATCGCATGATCCTGCGCGAGCTACAGCGGGACGGGCGCATGGCCAACGCCGATCTAGCCACCAAGGTAGGGCTTACGCCCACCCCGTGCCTCCGCCGGGTCCGGAACTTAGAAAAGATCGGCGCCATACGTGGTTACCGTGCGGAACTCGACGGTAACTTCTTGGACAGCGGATTCCACGCATTCGCCACAGTAGCGATGAAGCACGACAATCGCGCCACTATGACCGAGTTCGAGTCCCGGATCACCGAGCTCCCCCAAGTGATCGAGACCCACCGCCTGTTCGGTGACCCCGACTACCTGCTGCGCATCGCGGTCGCCGACATCGCCGCCTACGAGCGCTTCTACACCGAGGTGTTGTGCGCCCTACCCGGGATCAACAAGCTCACCTCGCACATGACGATGAAAGAGGTCAAGGCGCACCGGGGATTCCTCGCAGGGCTGGAGTGATCCCCATGTCGCGGGTCGCCAGCCGCCGCTGGCGAGACGACAGAGGCTGAAACCACCTTTCGGGCATACCGACGGCGCCGCAGCGATGCGGCGCCGCCTGGTGCCGACCGGCACCGCGCCGGCGAGTCCCCCGACCCAAATACCGTGCCCCTTCCTGCAGTTGAGCCGAACGAGCGCCACCGACGTGGTCTGGCCGCCACATTGAGCCGGACCCGTACCATCTCGCGCACGAACGGGGCCACAGGCTGCATGATGTCTCCATGAGCGATCGTGAGGAACTGCCGACCGCGGTGGATGCGGAAGCGCTGCTCGCCCTGGCCGAGGGCCATCACGCCCGCGCGGTGCGGGCGTTGGCCCCCCGTGAGGCCGCCGGCCACCTGGTGAAGGCGTATGTCATCGAGGCGTCGGGCCGCACCGTGACGGAGGAGGACGAGGCGGCCGCGCTGCGGATCGCCGGAGCGCACCTGGGCCTCGGGCCCGCCCGTGGGTCACTGGGACTCGCCGTGGTGATGCTGCACGCGGGCGGCGACGGCGACTACGTCCTCGTCTCGACCTGGATCGAGGGCTACATGTCCGATCTGGCGGTGTTCGTCGGACCTGCCGGGCGGCCGGACCAACTGCGCCCCGGGCGGGCGGGTCTGGCGCCCTGTGTCTGGGAGGCCGCCGTGCTGGCCCACGAGCGCGACGCCTTCACCCGCCATGTCCTCGACGGCGACGGCCCGCTGGCCGACCGGCTGACCGCATGGGCAGCGGACGTCCTGGAAGGGAAGGTGCGGTGAGGGAGGTCGGTGCCCCATGACGTCGGCACGGGTCAGACCCGCGCGGGTGTCCGATCTCCCGCAGGTGGCCCAACTGGCCGTCGAGCACGCCGCGTACGAGCGGGCCGCACCGCCGGTGCCCGACCTCGCGGAGCGGCTCGCGATGCTGCTCTTCGGCGCCCCGGTGCCCCGACTGCGCTGCCTGGTGGCGGAGTTGGCCGACGGTGGCCTCATCGGCTACGCCACCTGCTCGCCCGAGATGTCCACCTGGCAGGCGCGCGAGTACCTCCACATGGACTGTCTCTTCGTCCGCTCCGGCCATCGGAGCCTGGGCGTCGGCGCGCTGCTGATGGCCGCGGTGGCCGGTGAGGCACGCGGGCTCGGGCTCGCCGAGGTCCAGTGGCAGACGCCGAGTTGGAACGCGGACGCCGCCCGCTTCTACGACCGGCTCGGCGCACACGCCAACGAGAAGTACCGCTACACCCTGCCGGTGCCCGGCGCCAACCACCCCGCGCAGCGGGGTCATTGATGGAGGGGAACTCACAGATGAACGCCACCACCGCTCCTCGGACGGTCGCCGTGCTCGGCCCCGGCGGGGTCGGCGGGCTCGCCGCGGCCCTGTTGGCCCGCGCCGGGCACCGGGTGATCTGCCTGGCCGGCGACGAGACCGTACGGGTCTTGCGGAGCCGGGGCCTGCACATCACCAGCGGCGCGTTCGGGGACTTCAGCGTCCCCGTCGAGGCCGATACCCAACTGCGGACCCCCGTGGACCTGTGCCTGGTCGGGGTCAAGCAGACCGCGCTGGCCTCGGCACTGGAGCGCGTACCGGGCCACGTGCTGGGCGAACGCGGGGTGTTGATACCGCTCCTCAACGGCTTGGAACACCTCGTTCCGCTCCGCGCGCGCTACGGCGACGACCGCGTCGTGGCCGCCACCATCAGCGTGGTGTCCGCCCGCACCGCCCCCGGCCGCATCGAGCACTACAGCCCGTTCGCCCGCATCGACCTCGCGGCCGACGCCGTCCCCAGGGCCCGGCTCGACGACGTGGCGGCCGTGCTGGGGGACGCCGGGTTCGCGACCCGGGTGCGCACCGACGAGAACGCCATGATGTGGGAGAAGATCGCCTTCCTCGCCCCGATGGCGCTGCTCACCACCCGGTACGGCGTCCCCCTCGGCGAGGTCTGCAGCCACCACCCGGACCACCTCCGGGCCACCGTCGGCGAGGTCGCGGCCGTGGCGGGCGCCACCGGCGCACCGATCGACACGGAGGCCGTGGTGGGCTTTCTGACCGGTGCGCCGCCCGCTTCGCGCTCCTCCATGCAGCGCGACGCCGAGGCCGGCCGGGAGTTGGAGCTCGACGCGATCGGCGGCGCGGTGCTCCGCGCCGCGCGGGCGGCCGGAGTGGCGGTGCCGCACCTCACGCGGCTCGTGGACGAGATCCACGCCACCGCCGGTCGGGCCTGACCCGTTCCCCTCCGGGGGACCGGCCGTTTCAGGAACGTGCCCGACGGCGCGGGCGGGGCACCAACTCCCCGCCGCAGTTCGGGCACGTGTCTCCCATCTCCTGGCTGCACGCGACGCAGAAGCTGCATTCGTAGGAGCAGATCCGGGCCGGGCCGTCGGGAACCAGGACGGCGGTGGTGCACCGCTCGCACAGCTCACGCATTTCCAATGCCATGCGCCCCAGCCTCTCACCCGCCAACGGCCCGGCCCAATCCCCCTACCTCCCCCCTACGCCGGCACCGCCCGCTGCTCCGGCCCCGCGTACGAGGCCAGCGGTCTGATGAGGGCGTTGTGGGCGAGTTGTTCGGTGATGTGGGCGGTCCAGCCGGTGATGCGGCTCAGCACGAAGATCGGGGTGAAGGTGGGGGTGTCGAAGCCCATCAGGTGGTAGGCGAGGCCGGCGGGGTAGTCCAGGTTGGGATGGATGCCCTTGCGGGTGAACACGGCCTGGCGCAGGGCCTCGTGGAGCGCGGCCAGGCGGGTCGCCTCGGGGTCGGCGGCGCGGGCCACCAGGTGGTCGAGCGCGGCCTGCATGATCGGGACGCGGGAGTCGCCGTGCTGGTAGACGCGGTGGCCGAAGCCCATGATCTTCCGCCGGGCGGCCAGGGCCTCGTCGAGCCACCGCTCGGCGCGTTGCGGGTCGCCGATCTCCTGCAGCATGTGCATCACGGCCTCGTTGGCGCCGCCGTGCAGGGGGCCCTTGAGGGCGCCGATGGCGGCGGTGACCGCGCTGTAGAGGTCGGAGAGGGTGGAGGTGACCACACGGGCGGTGAACGTCGAGGCGTTGAAGCTGTGTTCGGCGTAGAGGATCAGGGAGACCTCGAAGCAGCGGACCACCTCCGGCTCGGGCACGGCGCCGAAGCACATGTGGAAGAAGTTCTCCGCGTAGCCGAGCTCGGGGTCGGGCGGGATCGGGTCCAGGCCGCGCCGGCGGCGCTGGTCGGCGGCGACGATGGTGGGCAGTTTGGCCAGCAGGGTCAGGGACTTGGCGCGGTTGGCGGCCGGGCTGCCGTCGTCCTCGGTGGGGTCCTCTGCGCCGAAGAAGCTGACGGCGGTGCGCAGCACGTCCATCGGGTGGCAGGTCTCGGGGAGTCGGGTCAGCAGTTCGGACGTGGTGCGGTCCACGGGGCGCAGCGCGCGCTCGCGGGCGCGGAACGCGCGGAGTTGGCCGGCGTCGGGGAGCTCGCCGTGCCAGAGCAGGTGGGCGACCTCCTCGAAGGAGCGGTGCGCGGCCAGGTCC
This sequence comes from Streptomyces sp. WZ-12, assembly GCF_028898845.1. Classification (NCBI taxonomy): domain Bacteria; kingdom Bacillati; phylum Actinomycetota; class Actinomycetes; order Kitasatosporales; family Streptomycetaceae; genus Streptomyces; species Streptomyces sp. WZ-12. Next base: position 1,023,261 of record NZ_CP118574.1, read on the forward strand.
TGGACCGGATAACCGCAGTAGGTCAGGGAGTTGGTCTCCTGGATGACGGTGGAGATCTCGGTGGTGTCGACGACGACACCGGCGAGGCCGCGGTGGATTTCGGGCGCGGTGGCGGGCATGGGTTCCTCCGGTGCGTCAGGTCCCGGGCGGGAGGGTGAAGTCGAAGACGGCCGCGTCGAAGGCCGTGTAGTCCTGGTAGCCGAGGAGTTCGTAGAGGCGGGAGCGGGTCTGCATGCGGGGCAGCAGGGACTCCTGGGTGCCCTCGGCGGCCAGGGTGCGCAGACCGTCCTCGACGGCGCCCATGGCCAGGCGCAGCAGGGTGACGGGGTAGAGCGCGATGTTGTAGCCGAGGTCCTGAAGCGTCCGCGCGTCCAGGAGGCGGGACTTGCCGAACTCGGTCATGTTGGCGAGGAGGGGGACGTCGACGGCCGCGCGGAACGCCGCGAACTCGGCCTCGTCGGCGAGGGCTTCGGGGAAGAGCGCGTCGGCGCCCGCGTCGACGTATGCCTTGGCGCGGTCGATGGCCGCGTCCAGGCCCTCGACGGAGCGGGCGTCGGTGCGGGCCATCAGCAGGAAGTCGGGGTCGCGGCGGGCGTCGACGGCGGCCCGGACGCGGCGGGTCATCTCCTCGCGGGGGACGACGGACTTGCCGTCGAGGTGGCCGCAGCGCTTGGGGTTGACCTGGTCCTCCAGGTGGAGGCCGGCCAGTCCGGCGTCCTCCATCAACTGGACGGTGCGGGCGGCGTTCAGCGGTTCGCCGAAGCCGGTGTCGGCGTCGATCAGGACGGGCAGGTCGGTGACCCGGGTGGTCTGCTGGGCGCGGGCGGCGATCTCGGTGGCGGTGGTCAGACCGATGTCGGGCAGGCCCAGGTCGGCGGCGAGGACGGCGCCGGAGAGGTAGGCGGCCTCGAAGCCGTGCTCCTGGATGAGGCGGGCGGAGAGCGGGTTCACGGCGCCGGGCATGCGCAACAGGCGGCCGGTGGCCAGTTGTTCACGGAAGGCGCGGCGGCGTTCGGCGGGGGTGGTGCGGGTGTGCAGCAGCATCAGAACAGGCCCTTCGGCAGGCTCGCGTCGCGGGCGGCCACGGCCTCCGGGACGACGGCCGGGAAGAGGCCGTCGAGGTCGGGGGCGCGCAGTTCGGCGAGGTGCTCGGCGGCGGTCAGGAAGCGGTCCTGGGCGGCCGGGGTGACGATGCCGTCGGCGAGGGTGCGGAACTTGCGGGCGTAGGCGGGGCGGTCGAAGGGGCGGGCGCCTGCCGGGTGGGCGTCGGCGACGGCCAGTTCGTCCTCGATGACCGAGCCGTCGTCCAGGGTGAGCACGGCGCGGCCGCCGAAGGCGCGGCGCTGCGGGTCGGGGTCGTGGTAGCGGCGGGTCCACTCCGGGTCCTCGACCGTGCTGATCCTCCGCCACAGTGCGACGGTCTCCGGGCGGCGGGCGCGCTCGGGGGCGTAGGAGCGTGCGTGGTGCCAGGTGCCGTCCTCCAGGGCGACGGCGAAGATGTACGGCACGGAGTGGTCGAGGGTCTCGCGGCTGGCCGTGGGGTCGTACTTCTGCGGGTCGTTGGCGCCGGAGCCGATGACGTGGTGGGTGTGGTGACTGGTGTGCAGGACGATCGAGCGCACGCGGTCCAACGGGCCGGCCTTCTCGCGCAGTCGGCGGGCCAGGTCGATGATCGCCTGGGCCTGGTACTCGGCGGAGTGCTCCTTGGTGTAGGTGTCGAGGATCGCGCGGCGCGGCTCGCCCGCCGCGGGGAGCGCGACGGTGTAGTCGGCCGCGGGACCGTCCAACATCCAGGCCAGGAAGCCGTCTTCGCCCTCGTAGATCGGGGACGGGGAGGTCTCGCCGCGCATCGCCCGGTCGACGGCCTCGATGGCGGCCTTGCCGGCGAAGGCCGGCGCGTACGCCTTCCAACTGGAGATCTCGCCCTTGCGGGACTGGCGGGTCGCGGTGGTGGTGTGCACCGCCTGCTGAACCGCTTGGTATACCGTCTCCGTCGGCAGTCGCAGCAGGGCGCCCAGGCCGCCGGCGGTGGCCGCGCTGAGGTGGGCGACGTGGTCGATGCGGTGGGCGTGCAGGCAGATGCCCTTGACCAGGGCGACGTGGATCTCGTAGGCGGCGACGGTGGCGCGCAGCAGGTCGGCGCCGGTGCGGCCGGTGTGCTGGGCGACGGCGAGCAGGGGCGGGATGTTGTCGCCGGGGTGGGAGTAGTCGGCGGCGAGGTAGGTGTCGTGGAAGTCCAGCTCGCGCACCGCGGTGCCGTTGGCCCAGGCGGCCCACTCCGGGGAGACCCTGGTGGCGGTGCCGAAGACCGAGGCGCCGGGGGCGGTGCCGCGGTGCGCGGTGGCCTGGGCGCGGGCCACCGCGACGGGGCGGCGCAACAGGGAGGCGACGGCGACCGAGGCGTTGTCGATGACGCGGTTGACGGCCATGGCGGCGCTGTCGGCGTCCAACTCCTCGGTGCCGGTGGCCACCGTCGCCAGTTTCCAGGCGAGTTGGTCCTCGCGCGGCAGGCGGTCGGCGCTGGGGTGGACACGGACGTGGTGCTCGATCACGGGGCTCCTCGCGGCGGGTCGGTCCTGACGGGTGCTGATGGGAGGAGCCTGCCCGTTGGACGCCCGCCGGGCCACCGCTCCAGGGTGCGGATTCCCTACCGTCCCGGGCTGCGAATCTGCGGATGCTGCGAATCTTGCGGATGCTATGTTCGCAACGGCCCGGCGCCCGCCGCCCGAGGCGCGCGGGCCGGCGAAGGGCCGCGACGAGGAGGTGTGCCATGGCCGGACGACCGGCCGACCGCAAGGTCTACGCCCATGCGAAGCTGCGCCGACTGCGCCGCGAACACGGCATGAACCAGGTCGAGATGGCCCGCGCTCTGGGCCTCTCCACCAGCTACGCCAACCAGATCGAGCAGAGCCAGCGCCCGCTGACCGCCCCCGTACTGCTGCGCATCGCGGAGGTCTTCGGCGTGGACGCGGAGTTCTTCTCCGGCGCCGGGGAGGACCGGCTCGCCGCCGACCTGCGGACCGCGCTCGCCGACGAGGCGTGCGGGGCGACGCCGCCCGCCGCCGAGGAGATCGCCGAGGCCGCCCGCGACCACCCGGAGGTGGCCCGGGCCCTGGTCGCCCTCCACCGCCGCTACCGCGACACCGCTGAACAGGCCGCGGCCCTGGCCGCACCGGGCTCCGGCGACTCCCTGTTGCCCCCGGGCGAACCGCACGACGAGGTGCGGGACTTCTTCTACGCCCACCACAACCACTTCGAACCGCTGGACTCCGCGGCGGAGCGGAGCGCCGCGGCGATGGCGCTGCGGCCGGGCCGGGCCGCCGACCCGCTCACCGCCCGGCTCGCCGAGCAGCACGGCGTCACCGTGGTCCAGACCGCGCCGGGCCGCTCCGCCGACGCCCGCCGCTTCGACCCGGCCGCCGGGGTGCTGTTCCTGTCCCCCTGGCTCAGCGACGGCCAGCGCGCCTTCCAACTCGCCACCCAGTTGGCGCTCCTGGAGCACGGCCCGCTGCTCGACCAACTCTCCGGCAGCGCCCACGAGTTGACCTCACCGGAGTCGGTGGCGCTGGCCCGCATCGGCCTGGCCAACTACTTCGCCGGCGCCCTGCTCATGCCGTACGCCGCCTTCCTGGCCACGGCCGAGGAGGTGCGCTACGACATCGAGTTGCTGTCCGCGCGCTTCGGCGTCGGCTTCGAGACCGTCTGCCACCGCCTGAGCACCCTCCAGCGCACCGGCCGCCGCGGCGTCCCCTTCTCGTTCCTGCGGGTCGACCGGGCCGGCAACATCTCCAAGCGCCAGTCCGCGACCGACTTCCACTTCTCCCGCCTGGGCGGCACCTGCCCGCTGTGGACGGTGTACGAGGCGTTCTCCGCGCCCGGCCGGATACTGACCCAGGTCGCCGAGATGCCGGACGGCAAGCGGTACTTCTGGATCGCCCGCACCCTCACCCGGGGCGGCTTCGGCCACCACGCGCCGCGCGCCGAGTTCGCCGTCGCGCTCGGCTGCGAGCTGCGCCACGCCCACCGGCTGGTCTACGCCGGCGGCGTCGCCCTGGACGACCCCCGGGCCGCCACCCCCATCGGCCTGGGCTGCCGGATCTGCGAGCGCCGCGACTGCGCGCAACGCGCCCGGCCCCCGGCCGGCGGGCGCCTGGCCATCGATCCCGACCGGCGGACCTATGTGCCGTATCCGGTGGAGACGCGCACCACGGCGCCCTGATCGAGCGGCCCGGCGGGAAACGCGAGGTGGCCGGGGCCCGGACGGATTTCCGTCCGGGCCCCGGCCACCTCTCCCTCGTGCCAGGCACGAGAGCGGTCAAGGACTCACACCTGCGCGCCGTCGACGGCCCGTTGCTGGCGGCGCCGCTTGAGGCGGTCCGCGGCGATCAGCGCCGCCACCACGACGGCCGTGCCGATCAGTTGGTGCCGGCCGTCCGAGCCGGCGGCCATCACCGCGAAGATGCCGAGGATGGCGGCCAGCGCCACCCAGGTCAGGTAGGGGAAGGCCCACATCCGCACCATCAGCAGCTCGGGCTGCTCGCGCTCCAGGCGGCGGCGCATCTTGAGCTGGGTGAGGCAGACGACGGTCCAGACGACCAGCACCGAGCAGCCGGCGATGTTCAGCAGCCAGGCGAACACGGTGCTCGGCCAGATGATCCCGGCGACCACGGCCACGAAGCCGAACAGGCAGGACGCCAGGACCGCGGCCGCCGGCACGCCCCGGGTGACCCGGTTCAGGAACCGCGGCCCCTTCCCGCGGCTGACCAGGGAGTACGCCATCCGCGACGCGCCGTAGATGTTGGCGTTCATCGCCGAGAGCAGCGCGATCAGCACCACGATCTGCATGATCGTGCCGGCCGCCGGGATGCCGAGCCGGTCGAGCACGGTGACGTAGGGACCGTCGGCGGCGACCTTCGGGTCGTTCCAGGGCACCAGGGTGACGACCACGGCCATCGAGCCGATGTAGAAGACGGCGATGCGCCAGACGGCCGTGCGGACGGCGCGGGCCACGTTCCGGCTCGGGTTGTCGGACTCCGCGGCCGCGATGGTGACGGTCTCCAGGCCGGCGAAGCCGGAGATGGTGGTCAGCAGTCCGGCGGCGAGACCGGCGGCGCCGGTCGGGAAGAAGCCGCCGTGGCCGACGAGGTGTTGGGCGCCGGGCGGGGTGCCGAAGACCCCGAGGATGGCCAGCACACCCAACACCAGGAAGGCGACGATCACGGTGACCTTGATCGCGGAGAACCAGAACTCGAACTCACCGAAGTTCTTGACCGCGGTCAGGTTGCTGGCGCAGAAGAACACCATGAAGATCGCCACCCAGCCGTAGGCCGGGATGGACGGCACCCAGTTGTGCATGATCGAACCGGCCGCGGTGGCCTCGGCCGCCACGCCGGCGGTCAGCATCAGCCAGTACATCCAGCCGGAGGTGGTCCCGGCCCAGGAGCCGAGCTCCTCCTCGGCGTGCACGGAGAACGACCCGGTGGAGGGCCGGGCCGCGGACATCTCGCCGAGCATCCGCATGATCAGCATGACCAGCGCGCCGGTCCCCGCGAAGAGCAGGACGATGGCCGGACCGGCCGCCGCGATGCCTACGCCGGAGCCGACGAAGAGTCCGGCTCCGATGACGCCACCGAGCGCGATCATCGACAGATGGCGCTGCTTGAGGCCGTGCGACAGCACGGGCGCAGCGTCGTCCTGCACAGCCGGTGGGGAGCCCTGGGGTGACTGGGCGAGGGTCCGGGTCATGGACGTGCCTGTTCATTGCTTGACGATCATTGAGCCTCCCGAGTGTGCGGTGCGCGGTACAGGCACGGTGTGAACGCCCGTTATTCGGACATTGCGTTCACGGAGAGTGGGGGTGCGACTGTGTTGGGTGACGCTCCGTCGCTCCCCGTCGACCGGGACGGCCGACCCGCGGCCCGCCAGGCATGCGGCTACTGACGGTGCGACCCGGTGACTGTCCGAGCGGCGGGCTCGGCACCGGGCCGACCGGGCACGGGCGCGCGGAACGGCCGTAGCAGCAGCCGGGTTCCGGGCCAGGCGGCGAGCACCGCGACGACCAACACGCCCAGGCGCACCAGCATCTGACTGGCCCCCGGCGGGACCCGCGGCACCAACAACACCGTCCCGGCCAGGCATACGCCCCAGGCCAGCACGGCCAGCACCGTGCACGCGGCCGCGACCGGAACCCCGCCCACGCCCCAGGCCACGGCGTCCAGGTCCGCGTCGAAGCTGCCGGAGTCCACCAGTCCCACGGCGACCAGCAGCCAGAACGCCACCGCCACCAGGAGGGCCGAGGTGAAGAAGAGGGTGGGGAAGGCAGCGGCGGCCGACATCAACGTTCCCATGTCGGCCTTCCCGCGTCGCACCGTGCGCTTCCCATCCCGCCGCGGTTACACGGCAGTTGAGGAGACGGGCCCGGCGCTCAGCATGACTGCCGACATCCGGCACCGGGGCCGTCCTCCGCATCCCCCGGTGCACCATCATCGTCGCGCGGACCGCGGCCCGTCATTGCCGGCTCTCGGCAGCCTTCCCCGGCGCCTCCATGCCCGGTTGCCGCTGAAAGAACGTCAGCAGCGCGTCAAAAAACCGGAGAAGTCGGTGTAATCGGGGAATTGACGGGTGTGCGGGTGAGTGCAGGGGTGCACCGGCGACTCGACGGCCGGACCGCCAGGCACCGGCAGCCACCCACTGCCTGGCCGGTCCGCGTCAGCCCGCCAGCAGCATCGCCACCGCCACCACGGCCAACAGGCCGATGTACGCCCAGGCATAGAGGCGGTCCGGGATGCGCGGCGGGCGGCGGCGCAGCACCGCGATCACCGGTAGCGCCCCCAGCAGCAACGCCGCGGCGGAGAGCGGGTCGACGAGGCCCACCAGATGTCGATGCGCATCGGCAGCGGTGGTGACCGTGGCGCCGGCGAGCGAGACCACGGTGGCCGGGAGCGCGATGGCGAGCGTGAGGGGGTTGGCCAACGTGGTCGCCACCCGCATCGTGTGCCCGGCCCGCCGCAGCGCGGGCACGGTCATGACGCTGCCGCCGACGCCCAGGAAGGCGGCGACCGCTCCGACCGGCGCGCCGAGGACGGCCGGCATCGGCCGCGGCGCGCCGTCGGCCGCCTCGACCCGGGCGGGCGGGCGCAGGAAGCCCGGGCGCAGGAGCAGGTCGACGATGGTGAGGGCGATGTACCCGACGAACGCCCAACGGACCAGATCGGCCGGGGCGAGGCGGGTGGCGAGGGCGCCGACGGCGGCGCCGACCGCCAGCAGCAGGAGCAGCGCCCGACTGCCGCGGAGGGTGGCGAGCACCCGCCGCGGTGTGACGGCCGTCGCGAAGCCCGCGTTGACCACCATCACCAGCGCCGAGGTGGCCGTCGCCACCCGCATCGCGTCCCCGCCGAGCGCGGCGTCCGCCCACACCACGACCGGGACCGCGACGAACCCTCCGCCGAACCCGAACAACACCGTCGTGACTCCGGTCAGGAGCCCGATCCCTAGCAATGCCACAACGTCCACGGAACCCACCCCACCAGTCCCGACCCCGTGCCCGCATGCGAAGACCAGCACGGTTCTTGCGCGTCCCGGCCAACGCGCGACCCGGCCCGCGTCTCCGTACGCGGCCAGTACGGTTGCCCGGTGAAGAACGTCTCCCTGGACGACATCGACCACGTCGACCGGGTCGTCCTGCCGATCGGCACCGATTACCCACCCGGCCACCTCCTGGACTGGCACCAACACCGCCGCGCCCAATTCCTCTACGGCGCCACCGGGGTGATGGTGGTCGACACCGCCGAGGGCACCTGGACCGTCCCGCCCGAGCGGGCCGTGCTGATTCCGGCGGCGACCCCACACCGGGTCCGGATGCTGGGGGTGAGCACCCGGAGCCTCTACATCGAGCCGGACGCCGTGCCGTGGTGGCCGGCCACCTGCACGGTGGTGGACGTGCCGCCGTTGCTCCGCGAACTCCTGCTGAGCGCCGTCGAGTTCGAGGTCGACTACGGCCCCTCCGGGCGAGAGGGCTGCATCGCCGCGCTCCTGCTCCACGAGATCGCGGCGCGCGCCCCCCTGCCGTTCCACGTCGCCCTTCCCCCCTCCCCCGACCTGGCAGGGCTCTGCCGCGCGTACCTGGCCACACCCGATGTCGCCGTCACCAACGCCGCCTGGGCCGCGCGGACGGCCATGAGCGAACGGGCCTTCACCCGGCGCTTCCGCTCGGAGACCGGCGACAGCCCGGCCGTCTGGCGGGCCCGTGCCCGCCTGTTGGCGGCCGTCCCCTGGCTGCGCGACGGCACCGTCAGCGAGGTCGCCGGGCGCCTCGGCTACGCCTCGCCCGCCGCGTTCACCGCCGCCTTCACCCGCGCCTTCGGGCTGCCGCCGTCCCGCTTCACCGCGCGCGGCCGTGGTCCCGACCTCGGCCGCCAGTCCTAGGGCGCTTCTGACGGCGCGGCCCGTTGCCCGACTGCGTGGCCGCGTGGCCGTCCGTGTCTGGCACCCCGCGCCGCCCGCGTCCGGTCAGCGCGCGGGCAGGTGCCTGGCGAGCCCGCGCAGGGCCCGTGCGGACGGTGATCCGGGGTCGGCCGTGACCAGGACGACCTCCTGGTCGTCCTCCGGTACGAGCAGGACGTCACAGTTCAACCGCAGGGTGCCCGCGACGGGATGGGCCAGGGTCTTGGTGCGGTGCCCGGGTGCGTGGATCGGGCGGGCTTCCCAGATCCGGCGGAACTCCTCGCTGCCGGACCGGAGTTCGGTAAGCAGCGCGGCGAGTCGGGCGTCCTGCGGATAGCGGTCCGCGGCCCGGCGCAGCCGCGCCACGACGAGGTGTCCGAACTCCTCGGCACCGGAGCTCTCGACGCCGGGTCCCTGTCCGAGGAAGCGGCGCCGGGCCAGGTTCGTGGTGCCGCGCCCCAGGTCGTTGCCGAACAGTGCCTGGGCCAACGGGTTCCAGGCGACGACGCCGTAGGTCGCGTCGGTGACCAGGGCGGCGGTCTCCGGCAGGCGTCGGAGCAGGCCGGACACGTGCGGGCGGACCCGTCGCTGCGCGCTGGTGCCCGGCGGTGCGGGCGTGCCGGCCAGGCGGAACAGGTGACTGCGCTCGGCCGGGGTCAGTCGCAGCGCCCGGGCCAGTCCGTCCAGGATCCGGGGCGACGGCCTGGGGCCGCGGGCCTGTTCCAACCGCGTGTAGTAGTCGACGGACAGGTGGGCCAGCTCCGCGACCTCCTCGCGTCGCAGGCCCGGTGTCCGGCGACGGGCGTCGGTCGGCAGGCCGAGCGCGTGCGGTTGCAGGTCCGCCCGGCGGTCCCGTAGGAAGCGGGCCAGCTCCTGTCGCGCCATACCGCGCCTCCTGACTGCCGATCGCCGTCCGCGGTCCCTCCCCCTGCCTGGTACAGGTTGTCCCTGGCAGGGCGATCCGTGCCAGAGGAGCGTAGCGGGCATGAACGAGCGCACCGCACTGATCACCGGAGCCAACAAGGGCATCGGCCGCCACATCGCCGGCCAACTCGCCGCGGAGGGCCTCACCGTGTACGTCGGGTCCCGGGACGCCGAACGCGGGCAACGGGCCGTCGAGGAAGTCGGCGGCGGCGCCCGCCTGTTGGTGCTCGACGTGACGGACGCCGACAGCGTCGCCCGGGCCGCGGCGCGGGTGGAACGGCTGGACGTGCTGGTCAACAACGCGGGCATCGCTCCCACGCTGGTCCCGCCGACCGGGGCCACCGTCGAGGAGTTCCGGCGCACGTACGAGACCAATGTGTTCGCCGTCGTCGCGGTGACCAACGCGTTCCTGCCCGTGCTGCGCCGCTCCCCGCACCCGCGGATCGTCAACGTCTCCAGCGGCACCGGCTCGTTGACCTGGAGCACGCACCCCAACCCGCAGTTCGCGCCCGGCAGTGGCGGGGCCGCCGCCTACCGTTCGTCCAAGACCGCCCTCAACGCGCTGACCGTCTGCTACGCGCAGACGCTGGCGGCGGAGGGCTTCAAGGTCAACGCGCTCGCGCCCGGCCTCCGGGCCACCGACCTCAATCCACGGGCCGCCGCGTCCGACGGGGACCCGGCGGAGGCCGCCCGGGGCGCCGTCCGCCTGGCGCTGCTGGCGGACGACGGGCCCACGGGCGGGTTCTTCTCCTGGGATGGAACACCCGTGCCCTGGTGAGGAGTTGACCAGTTCTGGTCCTGCCGTTTCCCCTCCCGGGCTCCCGGCACTCCTGGTGCTCCCGGTCCCAGGATCGGGCGCCTCTGGATGACGCTCGCCGGGTCCGGTGCACTGATGGCCATGAAGGCATGGCAGATGACCACACCCGAAAGCGGGCTGCGGCTCGCGGAGTTGCCCGACCCCGCGCTGCGCGGCGGCGGCGCCACGCTCGACGTGCTCGCCGCGCAGCTCCCCGCGTACACCGAGTCCCTGGTGGCCGGCGGCCGCGGCGGGTTCCCGACGCCGATCGTGTTGGGGCCCGGCGGGATCGGGCGGGTGACGGCGACGGCGGACGACGTGTTCGGGGTGCGGCCGGGCGATGTCGTCATCGCCAACGGGCTGTTCCGGTCCGGGCGGACGGCCCGGCCGGAGGAGGCGCTGCTGGGGTGGACCGGGATCGGGGGCGAGGGGCGCGCCACCCCGACCACCGACCGCATCCGCGCGGTGTGGCGGGACGGGCTGTACGCCGAGCGCGCGGTGCAGCCGGAGCGGGCCCTGGTCGCGCTGCCCGGGGCGGAGACCTATCCGGCGCCGGAGCGGCTCGCGTTCCTGGGGTGGCTCGGGGTCGCGGGCGAGGCCGTCGAACGGGCGGGGGTGGGCGCCGGGCAGGTCGTCGCCGTGGTCGGTGCGACCGGTCAACTCGGGGCCGCGGCGGTGTTGGTGGCGCTCGCCCGCGGCGCCGCGGCGGTGGTCGCGGTCGGTCGCAACCGCGGCGCGCTGGACGCGTTGGCGGCCCTCGACCGGCGCGTGGTGACCGTGCCGCTCACCGGCGACCGCGGGGCCGACGGGCGGGCGATCGCGGCCGCCGCCGGACCGGTCGACGCGGTCATCGACACCCTGGGCGCGGTGCCGAGCCCGGATCCGACGATGGCCGGGTACGACGCGGTGCGCCCCGACGGCACCTGGGTCCTGGTCGGCGGGGTGCGACAGGAACTGCCCCTCCCGTACGGCGACTTCATGCACCGACGGCTGACGCTGCGGGGGTCGTGGATGTACCGCAAGGCGACGGTGCTCGCGCTGTGGTCGATGATCCGCAGCGGCGTCCTCGACCTCTCGGTGCTCGATGTCACGACGGTCGGCCTGGACGACCCCGCGGGCGCGCTGGCCGCGGCGTCCCGCTCGCGGGGGTTGGGGGTCGTCGTCCTCGTACCGTGAAACGGAATATCTCCGACTTAAGCCGCAAAACCTCCCATTTCCCGCATCCACGAGGCGCCCGTCCACCGATCAGTTTTCGAGAAGCCCCGTCGACCGGGCCGTGGCTAGCGTGACGACCATGAACATCACGCTGCACTCGTCCTTCCTCCCGCACACCGATCCGGACGCCTCCCTGGCCTTCTACCGCGACATCCTCGGCTTCGAGGTCCGCAAGGACGTCGGGCAGGGCCCGATGCGCTGGATCACGGTCGGCCCCGCCGACCAGCCCGGCACGTCCGTCGTCCTGGAGCCGCCGGCCGTCGACCCGGGCCTCACCGACGACGAGCGCCGCACCATCACCGAGCTGATGGCCAAGGGCAGCTACGCCCGCATCATCCTGGCCACCGCCGACCTCGACGACACCTTCGCCCGGGTCCAGGCCAGCGGCGCCGAGGTCGTCCAGGAGCCGATCGAGCAGCCGTACGGGGTGCGCGACTGCGCCTTCCGGGACCCCGCGGGCAATCTGGTCCGGATCAACGAGGTCGCCGAACTCCGCTGAGCCGTCCGGCGATCACGGCCGCGACCTGCGCGGACGGCGCGGCGCGGGAGCCCGCGCCGATCACCAACCGGTGCCAGGCGGGGGCCGACCCCGCCCCACCCGGCACCGCGGGCCCGGACCGCGGCTACCGTTGCCGCGAGACCGCACCCATCAAGCAGAATCCGACATAGCGCCCGAACCAGAACAGACCACTACTGGCGTCGTCGATGGAGGTCGCACAGGCGGCCCGCCCACACCTGGAGACAGCATGAGCACGTCCTTGAGGACGGACGCCCCGGCGTCCGCGCCGCACGCCGCCGACAGCCACGACATGATCCGCGTGCACGGCGCGCGCGAGAACAACCTCAAGGACGTCAGCATCGAGATCCCCAAGCGCCGGCTGACGGTGTTCACCGGGGTCTCCGGCTCGGGCAAGAGCTCGCTGGTCTTCGACACGGTCGCCGCCGAGTCGCAGCGGCTGATCAACGAGACCTACAGCGCCTTCGTGCAGGGCTTCATGCCGAACCTGGCGCGCCCCGAGGTCGACGTCCTCGACGGACTGACCACCGTGATCACCGTCGACCAGCAGCGGATGGGCGCCGACCCGCGGTCCACCGTCGGCACCGCCACCGACGCCAACGCCATGCTGCGCATCCTCTTCAGCCGGCTCGGCACGCCGCACCTCGGCTCGCCCAAGGCGTACTCCTTCAACGTGGCCTCGATCAGCGGCGCCGGCGCGGTCACCGTGGAGCGCGGCGGGCAAAAGGTGAAGGAGCGGCGCAGCTTCAGCATCACCGGCGGCATGTGCCCGCGCTGCGAGGGCCGGGGCGCGGTCTCCGACCTCGACCTCAGCCAGCTCTACGACGACTCGCTCTCCCTCAACGAGGGCGCACTGACCGTCCCCGGCTACAAGTCCGGCGGCTGGAACTACCGCCTCTACACCGAGTCCGGCCTGGTCGACCCCGACAAGCCGATCCGCAAGTACACCAAGAAGGAGCTCCAGGACTTCCTGTATCGCGAGCCGACCCGGATGAAGATCGCGGGCATCAACATGACCTACGAGGGACTGATCCCGCGGATCCAGAAGTCGATGCTCGCCAAGGACAGGGAGGGCATGCAGCCGCACATCCGGGCCTTCGTGGACCGGGCGGTCACCTTCACCGTGTGTCCGGAGTGCGAGGGCACCCGGCTCACCGCGGCGGCCCGCGCCTCGAAGGTCGCGGGCGTCAGCATCGCGGACGCCTGCGCGATGCAGATCAGCGATCTGGCCGACTGGGTGCGCTCGTTGGACGAGCCGTCGGTGGCGCCGCTGCTGGGCTCGCTGCGGCACACCCTCGACTCGTTCGTGGAGATCGGCCTCGGCTACCTCTCGCTGGACCGGCCCGCGGGCACGCTGTCCGGCGGCGAGGCGCAGCGCGTGAAGATGATCCGCCACCTGGGATCGTCCCTGACCGACGTGACGTACGTCTTCGACGAGCCGACCACCGGTCTGCACCCGCACGACATCCAGCGCATGAACGACCTGCTGTTGCGGCTGCGCGACAAGGGCAACACCGTTCTCGTGGTGGAGCACAAGCCGGAGGTCATCGCGATCGCCGACCACGTCGTGGACCTCGGCCCCGGCGCCGGCACGGAGGGCGGCACGGTCTGCTTCGAGGGCACGGTGGAGGGGTTGCGCGCCAGCGGCACCCGCACCGGCCGCCACCTGGACGACCGGGCCACCGTGCGGGACGCCGTCCGCAAGCCGACCGGCCGGCTGCCGATCCGCGGCGCGGCGACGCACAACCTAAAGGACGTGGACGTCGACCTCCCGCTCGGTGTGCTGTGCGTGGTCACCGGCGTCGCGGGCTCCGGCAAGAGCTCGCTGGTGCACGGCTCGGTGCCGGCCGGCGCCGATGTCGTGTCGATCGACCAGAGCCCGATCCGCGGCTCCCGGCGCAGCAACCCGGCCACCTACACCGGGCTGCTGGAGCCGATCCGCAAGGCGTTCGCCAAGGCCAACGGCGTCAAGCCGGCGCTGTTCAGCGCCAACTCCGAGGGCGCCTGCCCCACGTGCAACGGCGCCGGCGTCCTCTACACCGACCTGGCGATGATGGCCGGCGTCGCCACCACCTGCGAGGACTGCGGGGGCAAGCGGTTCGACGCGTCGGTGTTGGAGTACACCCTCGGCGGGCGGGACATCGCCGAGGTGTTGGCGATGTCGGTGGCCGAGGCGGAGGAGTTCTTCGGCGCGGGCGAGGCGCGCATCCCGGCCGCCCACAAGATCCTCCAGCGGATGGCCGACGTCGGCCTCGGCTACCTCACCCTCGGCCAGCCGCTGACCACGCTCTCCGGCGGCGAACGTCAACGCCTGAAGCTGGCCACGCACATGGCCGAGAAGGGCGGCGTCTACGTCCTGGACGAGCCGACGACCGGCCTGCACCTCGCCGACGTCGAGCACCTGCTCGGCCTGCTCGACCGGCTGGTCGACGCCGGCAAGTCGGTCATCGTCGTCGAGCACCACCAGGCGGTGATGGCGCACGCCGACTGGATCATCGACCTCGGCCCCGGCGCCGGCCACGACGGCGGCCGGGTCGTCTTCGAGGGCACCCCGGCCGACCTCGTCGCGGCCCGCAAGACCCTCACGGGCGAGCATCTGGCCGCATACGTCGGCGCCTGATCAACACCCCCTCGCACAGGGGGCGTTCGAGTGGGAGTGGGCGACCTGCCGCACCGCCAAGGGGGTTGGGTATGGATCCACCCAACCCCCTTGGCATGCCCTCATGTTGGTGCTTCAATGCGCCTCGTCGCGAGCGTTAGGAAGGTTTCCTAACAGCTCCGTGGCGCCCGCTCGCCCTCCCTCCGCTCCCGAGAGGACGGTCCCCGATGGGCCGAAGGACCACGACGGCGGTGACGGCCTCCCTGGCCGGCGCCGCGCTCATCGCCCTGCTACTCCCGCTCACCACCGCGCCCGCCGGCGCCACCCCGGCCCGCCCCACCGCGCCCGCGGCTGCGACCACGGCCAAGCCGTTCCAGCACCCCGGAGTCCTCGTCGGCGACCGGCAGTTGGCCTTCGTCCGCTCGCGACTGGCGGCCGGCGCCGAGCCGTGGAGGTCCGCCTACGCGCAGCTACGGGCCAGCCGTTACGCCGCCCTCGACTGGCGGCCCACACCGCGTGCCACCGTCGAGTGCGGCTCCGGCTCGCACCCCAACCACGGCTGTTCCGACGAGCGCGACGACTCGATGGCCGCGTACACCGACGCGCTCCAGTGGGCCCTCACCCACGACCGGCGGTACGCCGACAAGGCGATCGAGATCATGGATGCCTGGTCGGCAACGATCAAGGGGCACACCAACTCCAACGCCCCGCTCCAGACCGGCTGGTCGGGCAACAACTGGGCCCGCGCCGGCGAGCTGATCCGGCACACCGGGGCGGGCTGGCCGGCCGCCTCCGTCGAACGCTTCGCCACGATGCTGCGCACCGCCTACCTGCCCGAACTGGTGCCGGGCAGCCCGCGCAAGAACGGCAACTGGGAACTGATCGAGACCGACGCGCTGATGGGCATCGCGGTCTTCCTCGACGACCACAAGACCTTCGACCGGGCCGCGACCATGTGGCGCCAACGCCTGCCCGCCTACGTCTACTTGACGTCGGACGGCGCGCTTCCGGTGCCGCCCCCGCGCGCGGGCATCAGCGGGAAGGCCGCACTGGTGAAGTACTGGCAGGGCCAGTCGACCTTCCGCAACGGGCTCGCGCAGGAGACCTGCCGCGACCTCGGGCACACCGGCTGGGGGCTGGAGGCGGCCGCCCAGACCGCCGAGACCGCCCGGCTCCAGGGCCTGGACCTGTGGGCCGAGGGCCGCGACCGCCTGGTCCGGGCCCTGGAGTTCCACGCCGGGTACGCCAACGGCGCGCGCGTGCCGGACTGGCTGTGCAACGGCACGCTCAAGACCGGCCTCGGACCCACGGTCCAACTCGCCTACAACGAGTACCACGTGCGGGAGGGCCTCCCGATGCCCCGGACCCAGATGTACGTGGCCGCGCACAGCCCGTTCGGGGCCAACTACTTCATCGGCTGGGAAACCCTGACCCACACCAACGCCCCGTGAGCGTCCACTCGCCCTGAGCCCCGACACCCTCCGGGGCGCCAACGAGCCCGCCGTTGAATGCCGTTGTGCGGCGCGGCCACCCACCGGTACCCTGAACGGTTTTCCCCCGCAAGGAAGGAGCCCGCCCTCGTGACAGTGAGGACCTCCCGAACCTAGCCGCCCGCCCGGAACGTCCGGGAGAACGGGCGGCGGTTCCGGAAGGAACGCGATGTCCCGAACGGACAGGACCAAACCGCTGTGGGTGCGCTACGCGGAGCACCGCCCCCGGCCGGTCCACGATCACCGGCACGGCGCCTGCGATCTGCCGCCGAGCCCCACCCGGGAGGAGGCCGACACCCGCTGCCGATGGGTACCGGGCGCGCTGCTGTTCGGCTTCACCTGCTGCGCGGGCTGCCGGGTGCGCTCCTGCCGCCGGGAACGACAGGAGCTCGCCAGGATCGGCAACCGCAGGGAGCGCTACGCGGGCCGGCGCGCGGCGCGCCGCCTCGCGGGCGGAGCGGACGACGACTGACCGCCGCCCCGCTCAGCAGCCATGCCGGTCCGCCGTCAACTCGCCCTGCGCCGTGGCCAGGGTGTGGTCGTAGCAGGCGCCCGGGCCGTGGAGGCGGTAGCGCTCGCGGGAGACGCCGGTGGCGTGGCGCTGGTCGCGGGGCACGTTCTGGGTGTAGGCGGCGTCGCCGGTGTAGGTGTCGTCCAGCCGCGACCAGTCGGTGCGCCGTCCGCCGCGCAGGGTCGCGCCGTCGGCGCGGTCGCCCATGGTCATGGTGGTGCGCAGGCGGTTGTTGCCGTCGATGGTGGTGGCGCCGTCCATGGTGTGGGTGCGCTGGTCGCGGGTGGTGGTCGCGGGCCCCCGGCCGCGGACGGTCACCGTTTCGTCGTCGTGCCAGCGCGCCCGGAGCGCGTCCAGCGATTCGTCGGCGTTCCAGCGGTGCGTCGAACTCCCGGACAGTTTCCGGGTGATGGTCGTGGTGACCCGCCCGTGCGAGGTGTTGAGGTATCCGGAGACCGTGAGGGAGTGCCCGCCGTCGGCCGTCAGCCGGCGCTCGGTGCCCGGCTGGTACGCCGTCTTGTTGACGAGGTCGCCCGCGCGGCTCGTGAGCAGCGCCCCGGTCACCCGGGCGGCCTTGGCGTCCTGCCAGACCAGGACGTTGGCGGGGGTGCTCCAGCCGCTCTGCCCCGCGGGCACGCCGACGACCGAAACGGCGATCCGGTGCGGGCGCCCGTCGTTCAACTGGCCGGCGAAGGGCGTGAGATCGTACTCCACCGGGCGGACGTCGAAGGCCCGCGGGCCGGGGATCACGTACCACAGGAAGGGGTTGGACCAACCGCCCGTCCAGACGGTCGGATACGGCGCCGCGATGCCGGCCAGTTTGCCGTCCACCGACACCTGCACCTCGCGGTACGGGCCGTCCTTGGCCTTGCACGAGTACGGCGCCGCGTCCGGCACCGTCAGGTACCAGAACTCCTCGCAGCCGCCGCCCGACCCGGTGGCGTACACCTCGGCGACGATGCGCTCGCTGTTGCGCGGGGTGGTCAACTGCCCCTGGTACACCCCGCCTTCGGTGTGGGCGCCGCGCAGGGTGAGGACCTGATCGGGAGTGCTGGCCGGCTTCGCCCGGCCCTGCGCCAGGTAGAAGGTCAGCGTCACCTTGACCTTGATGACGCCGGTGTAGGTGCCGTCCACAGTGTTGCCGATCAGCATCTCGACGGGCTGCCGGGCGCGCAGTGTGGGGGCGTACCGCGTGACGTCCTTCTCCACCCTCCAGGTGATGCCCTGCGGCGAGGGCTCGGGCGTCGAGGTGCGCAGGACCTCCACGCCGCCGATGTGCAGATAGCCGAGGCGGTCGAACTGCCGCCCGGCCACGGAGCCTTGGAGCCGGAGGACGACCTTGTTCCAACGGTGTCCCCGGCCGCAGGTGTCCGGTGGCGTGTAGGTGCCCCGGTACGGCGTGAAGTCGCGGAACTCGGTGTCGGCGACCGTCACTCGGCAGGACGGGGTGTTGGGGACGGGCACCGGTGGGCCGGCGGTGACCGGGTCGTGCCAGTGGGTGCCGAACTCGGCGGGCGGCGCCGAGGCGGTCGCCGGGCTCACGCCCAGCACCAGGCCGGCGGCAGCGGCGCACAACGTGAGGAACAGTCGTCTCATGGGTCAGGAGTGAAGCGCCTCGAACTCCGGTGCGCCAGTGCTCCTTTGGCCCGATCCGCGGCGGGGCACGGAAATCGCGGGTCCGTCGCGCCCGGCAGCCGGCCCTGGAACCCCCTCCACCTTCCCCCGCTACCCCCAGGCACCGGCCCGGCCGCGTCGCTGTGGGACCCGCCCTAGCCGACCCGGTGGTCGAACTGCGCGCGGGTGGCGAGGAGGGCGCTCAGGTCGGCGCCCGGGGCGTGTTCGACGGGGGCGGCGCCGCGGCGGAACAGACGGGCGCCGGCGGGCAGTCCGTGCAGGGTCAGGCGGTCGCCGGTGCGCTGCAACCAGGTGCCCTCGCGCAGGCCCAGCACCGGGACGTCGTTCTCCTCCAGGAACTGGGTGATCCGCTCCTCACGGGTCTCGCCCATGTGCGCGCTCGCCGGGTCCGGGTCCAGGTAGTGCGGGTTGATCTGGAAGGGCACCAGGCCGAGCGTGGTGAAGGACGGCGGCTGGACGATCGGCATGTCGTTCGTGGTGCGCAGCGTCGGGCAGGCCATGTTGGTGCCGGCGCTGGAACCCATGTAGGGCAGGCCCGCGCGGACCCGCTCGGCGAGGGCGTCCACCAGGCCGCGTTCGTGCAGCGTCTTGAGCAACCGGAAGCTGTTGCCGCCGCCGGTGAACACCGCTTGCGCGGAGGCGACGAGCTCGCGCGGATCGGCGGCGGTGTGTGCGCCGCGCACCCGCACGCCCAGCTTCGTGAAGAAGGCGGCGGCCTTGGCGGTGTAGGCGTCGTGGTCGGCCAGTGCGAAGGGGACGAAGAGCAGCTCCGTCACGCCGTCCAGGTGGTGGGTGATCGCCTCGCGGGCGTGTTCGAGGTAGCCGTGGCCGGGCGCGGAGGAGTTGGAGGGCAGCAGCAGTCGCATGGCGGTGGGCGTGGGCATCAGGGCGGTTCCTCGGCGTGGTGGTCGGCGGGTTGACTGGTTGGCGGGGCTCCACACAGCGGCGCCGAACGCGACCCTATCCCCGACGGCGGGAAACGGGTGCCTGGGCGGCGGCCCCAGTCACCCTCACCGTGCCTGCGGCGCCAACCCCCGCCGCGTCCCCTCCGCCCTGGGCGTCAGCACCGGCCAGAGGGGCGTCCACTCGGGCACGGTCGGGAGCCCTCCCTTTCAGGAGCCCTCGCCCTCCGCCCCCAACGGCGCCAGGGCCGCGGCCGCCAGGCGGTCGCGGAACCAACGGTGCGCCGGGTCGGTCGCGTTGCGGGGGTGCCAGGCCATGCCGAGGTCGAGCGGGGCCAGGTCGAGGGGGATGGGGAAGGTGCGCAGGCCGAGCGCGGCGGTGGTGTCGGGGAGCCAGCCGGACAGGGTGAGGGCGATCAGGTCGTTGTTCCGGGCGAGCATCATCGCGGCGGTGTGACTGGGCACGACGACCGCGATGCGGCGCCGCAGACCGCGTTCGGCGAGCGCCTCGTCGATGGGCCCGAGCCGCTTGCCGAGCCGGGAGATGCCGATGTGGTCGGCCGCGGCGAACCGGCGGGCGTCGATCCGCCCCCGGAAGAGCGGATGGCCGCTGCGGGCGACGCCGAGCAGCGGAATCCGGGCGAGCCGTTGGGTGCGGATCTCCGGGTCCAGGTGTCCCAGCACCCCCAGTTCGACGTC
The DNA here is from genome assembly GCF_028898845.1 of Streptomyces sp. WZ-12. Lineage (NCBI taxonomy): Bacteria > Bacillati > Actinomycetota > Actinomycetes > Kitasatosporales > Streptomycetaceae > Streptomyces > Streptomyces sp. WZ-12. The sequence continues at coordinate 1,042,991 of NZ_CP118574.1, forward strand.
CACCCAGCCCTGCCGCAGACCAGGGCCGCCCTCGACCGCCTCCGGCACGAAGACCACGTCCACGTGCGGGGCCTGCGCGCGGATCCGCTCGGTCAGGGTGCCCGCCAGTCCCGTCAGCAGCAGGTCGGACGCCTGCACGGTGAAGGTGCGTTGGAGGTGCACGGCGTCGAAACCGGTCCCGGGCCGCAGGACGTCGTCGAAGCGGCGCAGCAACGCGCCTACTTCTTCCCGGAGTTCCAGGGCCCGCGGGGTGGGCACCATGCCCTGGCCGGCGCGGACCAGCAGCGGGTCACCGACGGCCCGGCGGAGCCTGGCCAGCGTGCGGCTGACCGCCGCGGGAGACGTGCCGAGAAGCTCCGCGGCGCGGGTCACGCTGTTCTCTTGGAGCAGGGCGTCCAGCACCCGCAGCAGATTGAGATCCATCGACTTCACGCTCCTGAGCTGCATTTTTACGCCTGAGACAAGAACAGGGTGCCAATCTTTGCATTGCTGCTGCCCCCCGCGCGGACGGAGAGTGAAGGCGTCCACGAAGAGGCGTCCACAAGGAGTCCCCATGCCGAAGTCACCCATGCCGCCATCCCCCGAGTCGCCCTCCGCCTCCCCCCGGGCGGGCCGCGAAGGCGATCTGCTGGCCGTGGTCAGCCAGAGCGGGCCGACCGTCTCGTTCTTCGACGCCGCCACCGACCAGCACGTCGGAACCGTCGAAGTGGCCGCCGAACCCCACGAGTTGTGCTTCGATCCCGCGCAGCGACTGCTGTGGTGCACTCACCCCTACTACTCGGGCTACTACCACGCGAACACCGGCCGGCGCACCGAGCTGACCGCCATCGACCCCGACACCCGCCGCGTCGTCGACGTCCTCGACCTCGCCCCCGAACACGGCCCGCACGGGCTGGCGTTGGACCCGGCGCGCCAGCGGCTGTACGTCAGCGTGGAGGGTTCGGAGGACCGTCCAGGCGGCGTCGTGGTGGTCGACACCGCCACCCGTCGGCCGCTGGGCCGCATCGACACGGACGCGCCCGGCCCGCACTGGTTCGCCATCGACCCAACAGGCAGGACGGGTTACGCCACCAACAAGGAGGCACCGTTCGTGTCGGTCGTCGACCTCGAACGGGACGTCCTCACCGCGAAGATCGAGGTGCCGGGCAGCGAGGGGCTCGCGGTCGCCGCCGACGGTCGCGCCTTCGTCGCCGCGCCCTACGCCGACTCCTTCTCCGCCGCCGCGGGCCAGCGGCCGGAGAGCGGCATCCGGGTCCTCGACGGCCGGACGGCGTCCGTCGTGGACACCCTGCCCACGGACGATGTCGTCCTCGCGGTCCACCTCACCTCCACCGGCAGGCTGTTGGTGGGCGAGACGCGCACCGAGCCCGACCCGTCGTCGCCGATCGGTCGCCCGGTACCGGGGCTCCTCACCGTCTTCGACGCCGGGACCCACCGGCGGTTGGGCCAACTGGAGGTCGGGCGGCTCCCGTTGACGATCACCTCGTCGCCCGACGGCCGGCTCGGGTATGTGGCCTGCGTCATCTCGTCCACCGTCGACGTCGTCGACCTGGAGACGCTGCGGCGCCTGGCCCGGTTGGACATCGCCAAGCGCGACGCGCCGGGCGCCCACGGCCTGGCGTACGTTCCGCGGCCGGTCTGAGGCCCGCGGCCGGCCGGCGCGGGGCCGGGGTCCCGGCGGCCGACGCCGAGTTGGGCGTCGGTCGCGTCCGGGGCGGGACACCGCCGCGTCGCGGGGCGTAGCGTACCGGCGGAAGGAGGCCCCATGGACGCCACCCTCAAGACCGTCATCGACGGGGAGCTCGTCGAGCTGCCGGGCACCATCGCCGCGCTCCGCGCCAGCATGACCGCCGACCGGGCCGCCGCGTTCGACCGGGAGATCGAGCACCTGCCGGCGGCCGAGTTGCCGGCCGCGCTGGTGCGTTGGGCGTTGGCCGGGGCGGGCGCCGACGACGAGGACGAGGCCCTCTTCGAGCGCCTGGCCAGGGGCGAGGACATCGGCGCCGTCGACGCCGATCCGGGCTCGGGCGGGCGGCGGTAGCGTGCCCTACCGGTTGCAGTACGCCCCGCCGGCGGACGAGATCCGGCGTGCGATGCCGCGCGCGTTGCGGGGCGCCTTCGACGCGGGGATGGCCCGACTGGCGGCCGATCCGTACGGTCACGGCTCGACGCCGGTGCGGGCCGACGCGGACCGGCGCGAGGCGGCCGCCAGCGGGGTCGTGGTGCGCTACTACGTCAGTGCCACGGTGGCGACGGTGACCGTCGTGCGGGCCGTCCACGTCTGAGGCCCGGGCCGTCCCCGCCCGCGCGAACCCGGGTGCGGGCGGGGCCCGAACTCGATGACCGAATCCCGCCAGACAGGCGGTGGCGCGGACTGGTGTGATCAGGGCAAACGTCCCCTCCGGAAGGCAGGAGCTTTCCCGCATGACTGGTCCCCGTGTCAGCGGTGCCGCCGCGCGTGCGCGCGGCGGCAACCGCGCTGCCGGCTCCGGTGTTTCCCCGTCATGACCCACGCCCGTACGCCGGGCACGGACGCGGGGACGCCCGCCACCTCCGTGCCCCCGCAGGCCGCAGCGCGTCGGGCGGCCGGCCGCCCCGCGGCGATCGTTGACCCGTACTCCTCCGGGACGTTCTTCGCACCGTCGTTCCGGGCTGCCGGAATCCCGGCGGTCGCCGTGCTGTCCCGGGCCGAGGTGCTCACGACCTACGCCGACAGTTGGCACCCCGAGGACTTCGACGAGGTGATCCCCTACGAAGGCGATCTGCTCCCCGTCGTCGAGCGCCTGCGGGCGTTGGACGTGCGGTGTGTGGTCGCGGGGTCGGATCCGGGGGTGGAGCTCGCCGATGTGCTCGCGGCCGAGCTCACCCCGGAGTTGGCCAATGTGCCGGCCCTGACGGCGGCCCGTCGGGACAAGGGTGAGATGGCGGCGGCGGTGGCCGCCGCCGGCCTGCCGGTCATCCGGCAGATCTGCACGGACCGGGCGGAGGAGGTCGCCGCCTGGCTGGTGCGGGAGGACCTGGTCGGCCGGGACCTGGTGGTCAAGCCGCCGAAGAGCGCCAGCACGGACGGGGTGGTCCGAATCCCCCAAGGGGTGGGCTGGCGGGAGGAGTTCGCGGCTCAGTTGGGACACCCCAACCAATGGGGAGTGGTCAACGACCGGATGCTGGTGATGGAGTACGCCACCGGCACGGAGTTCGTCGTGGACACCTTCAGCTCCCGCGGCCGGCACACCGTCACCGACGTCACCCGGTATCAGAAGATCGACAACGGCCGGCACATGGCGGTCTACGACGCCATGGAGTGGTTGGCGCCCGACGACCCGCTGGTGGCCGGGTTGGTGGAGTACACCGTCGGGGTGTTGGACGCGGTGGGCATGCGCTTCGGGGCGGCCCATGTGGAGATCATGCTGACGGCCGACGGGCCGCGGCTGGTCGAGCTCAACGCGCGGCCGCACGGCGGCGGTCAGCCGCGGTTCTGCCGGCACGCCACCGGCGACAGTCAGATCGACCGCACGGTGCGGGCCGTCCAGCACGGCGGCGCCGGACCGGTCCCGGAGAGCTACACGCTGCTGCGGAACATGCTCGTGGTGTTCCTGATCAGCCACTCCACCGGCGTGGTGCGCAATGCCGAGGTCTTCGACGGCCTGGCGAAGCTGGCGTCGTTGCACCATGTGGCCGTCCAGGTCCGCAACGGCCAGGTGTTGGAGGTCACCCGGGACCTGCTCCACACGCTCTCCCTCGGGTTCGTGGTGCTGGCGCACGAGGACCGGGAGCAACTGTGGGCCGATTACGCGGAGGTGCGGCGCATGGAGCGGCAGTTGCAGGTGGACGGCGACTGACGGGCGCGGTACCCGGCGGATGCGCAGTCTTGACAAGGATGTCTTCACAAGGAGGACGAGGGGCATGGACGATCTCGCGTCGTTAACGGCGGTGCAGCTCAGTCAGGTGATCCGCAGTCGGGCCGTCTCGCCGGTGGAGGCGGTGCAGGACAGCCTGGCGCGCATCGAGCGGCTCAACCCCGCGGTGAACGCGTTCGTCACGGTCTGTGCGGACGAGGCGTTGGACGCGGCCAAGAAGGCCGAGCGGGCGGTGATGTCGGGGGCCGAGCTGGGCCCGCTGCACGGGGTGCCGATCGGCGTGAAGGACCTCGACCCGGCGGTGGGGGTGCGGACCACCCGCGGCTCGTTGGTGTTCGCCCACGACATCGCGCAGGAGACCATCAGTTGCGTCCAACGGCTCGTGGACGCCGGGGCGATCGTGGTGGGCAAGACCAACACCCCGGAGTTCGGGTTCAAGGCCACCACGGACAACGCACTGCTCGGGCCGACCGCCACGCCGTTCAACCTGGCGATGAACGCCGGCGGTTCGTCCGGCGGGAGCGCGGCGGCGGTCGCCACCGGCATGGTGCCGCTGGCTCAGGGTTCGGACGCCGGCGGTTCGCTGCGGGTGCCCGGCTCCTTCTGCGGCGTCTTCACGATGATGACGACGTTCGGCCGGGTCGCGGTGCCAGCCCGGCCCAACGCCTTCCGGCGGCTGAACCCGATGGTCTGTTACGCGCCGCTCGCCCGGACCGTGGGCGATGCGGTCCTGGGGTTGGACCTGATGTCCGGGCCGCACCCGCGGGACCCCTATTCCTTCCCGGTGAGCGACGCGTTGGCCGATGCGATGACGCCGTCGTTGGCCGGCATGCGGGTCGCCTACTCGCCCGACCTCGGCGGCTATCCGGTGGAGGGCGAGGTCGAGTCCGTCGTGCGGGCCGCGCTGCCGGCGCTCAAGGAGGCCGGTGCGGAGGTGGTGGAGGTGAACTTCACGCTGCCGCTGCCGCACGCCGAGCTCACCACGATGTGGCGCCGGTACCTGTCGCTGTGCCACGCGGAGTCCGCGGAGGTCAGCCGTCGCCAGGGCATCGATCTGCTGGGCGAGCAGGGCCGGGTGGTCGACCCCGCGTACCTGGACAGCGTGCGGACCGGCGCGGCCCTGAGCGCGGTGGACTTCCGCCTCGGTGACCTGGTGCGGACGCAGGTGCTGGACGCCTTCGAGGACCTCTTCGACGGCTTCGACCTCGTCGTCAGCCCGGTGAACTGCATAGCCGGGATTCCCAACGACGCCAACCGCACCACCGTCGGGCCCGATCGGGTCGACGGGCAGGAGGTCGACCGGTTCGTCGGGTGGTCGATGACCAGCCCGTTCAACCTGATCGGCAGCCCCGCGGCCACCGTGCCGGTCGGCCGGGCGGCCAACGGCGTGCCCATCGGCATGCAGCTCGCGGCGCGCCGGCACAACGACGCGGCCGTGGTGCGCGGTGCGACCGCCTGTCAGAAGCACCTGCCCTGGCGGCACCTCTACCAGAACCTCGATCCGGCGCTCGATGCGCGCTGAGTCCGACCGCCGCTTGAGGGGGCGCACCCCGCGCCCCCGCACAGCGGAGCGCTCCGCACCGCACGCTCTGGTACAGAACATGACGTACCGGACACGACAGACAGAGCGCTCCGCGCGCCATGCCCCACACCTCACACGCAACACCCCGCACAGCACGCACCCACACGAGCAAGGACCACTCCCGATGCGTGACATCACCGTTCGCACCGAGCCCTTCCGCGCCGCCCTCTTCGACCTCGACGGCACGTTGATCGCCACCGAACACCGCAGCCGGGCCGCCTGGACCCGGCTGTTCCGGACCCACGGACTGGCGGTGGACGACGCGCTGTTGGCCACCTTCGTCGGGCGGCGCGGCCAGGAGGCGCTGGCCGACCATGTGCACCGCTTCCCCGGCCGCACCGTCGAGGAGCTCTTCGACGAGGCGGTCGGCTACCTCAACGGCCCCGACATTCCGCCGCCTTACCCGGTGCCGGGCGCCGAGGTGCTGGTGAAGAAGCTGCACGCCGACGGGGTGCCGATGGCGGTGGTCACCTCCGGTCTGCGCGAGCACGCCGGGGCGCTGCTGGCCCACGTCGGCGGGGCGGACCTGTTCACCACGATGGTCACGGCCGAGGACGTGCAACGGGGCAAGCCGGACCCCGAGGGCTTCCTGGCCGGGTGCGCGGCGCTGGGGGTGGCCCCGGAACAGGCGGTGGCGTTCGAGGACGCGCCGGCCGGGATCGCCGCGGCCAAGGCGGCGGGGTTGGCGTGCGTGGCCCTGACCACGACCCATGCGGCCCAGGAGTTGGCGGCGGCGGACCTGATCGCGGCCGACCTCTCGGGGATCGGCTGGCCGCCGTTGCCCACGACCGCCGTCTGACCACTCCTCGCGAACGGACCCCGCCATGCACCCCCACCCCCGCGAACCGGGCAGCGCCTCCGGTCCCGAGCGGCCCACCGCCCCGCCGTCCGCCGTCGAGGAGGGCGGGGCCACGGTCGGGGTCGGGCACCGCTGGCGGCTGCTCGCGGTGCTGTTGGCCGCCCAGTTCATGGCCAACGTGGACACCGCGATCGCCAACATCGCCGCGCCCGCCATCCGGCACGACCTGGGCGCCTCCGGCGGTGAAACGGGACTGGTGATCTCCGGCTATGTGGCGGCCTACGCCGTGCTGTTGGTCGCGGGCGCCCGGCTGGGCGCCAGTCACGGCCACCGCCGGGTCTTCCTGATCGGCATGGCGGTCTTCACCGCCGCCTCCCTGGCCTGTGCGCTGGCGCCGGTCCCGTCCGTGCTGATCGCGGCCCGGATCCTCCAGGGCGCGGGGGCGGCGCTGATGGTGCCGCAGGTGTTGAGCGGCATCCAACTCCACTTCAGCGGCCGGGAACGGCTCAAGGCTCTGGGGTACTACGCGATCGCCCTGTCCGGCGGGGCCGTGGCGGGCCAGGCACTGGGGGGCGTGCTGATCGCGGCGGACCTGTTCGGCACCAGTTGGCGCCCGATCTTCCTGATCAACGTCCCGGTCGGACTGCTGCTGATGTGGGCGGGCCGGCGGACCATGCCCGCGGACCGGGAGCCCGAGGACGTCCAACAGGTGGACGTGCGGGGGATGTTGCTGCTGTCGGCCGCCGTCCTGCTGGTGATCGTGCCGCTGCTGTTGGGCACCGACGCCGGCTGGCCGGCCTGGACCTGGGTCAGCCTGGCGTCGAGCGTGCCGGTGGCGGGGGCGTTCGTGCGCAGCCAGCGCCGGCGCGCGGCCCGTGGCGGTCGGCCGCTGATCGCCCAGGAGGTGGTGCGCACGCCCGCCATCCGCTGGCTGTTGGCGGCCCACGGCATCACCACGTTGACGTACTTCGCGCTGCTCTTCGTCCTGGCGATCTACCTCCAGGAAGGGCTGGGCCGGGGGCCTGCCTACGCGGGGTTGGCAATGGTCTCCTGGGTGGCCGCGTTCGGCGTCGCCGGCCCGTTGTTGGCGCGGGCGCCCGAGCGGCGCCGGGCGGCGATGCCCCCGCTGGGCTGTCTGATCCTCGCCTCGGGCTACGCCGCGGTGTGGCTCTACCTGGCCACGGGGCACCGCACCGGACCGCTGCTCTTCGTCCTGCTGGGCATCGGCGGTCTCGGCCTGGGCCTCAGCTCCAACTCCCTGATAGGGCAGATGACGTTCACGCTGCCGGACCGCTACGCCGCCGACCTGTCCGGGGTCATCAGCACCAACGCGCAACTGTGCGGCGCCCTGGGCGTCGCGGCGCTCGGCGGCGGCTACCTGTTCCTGGCCGGCGATGGGACGGCAGCGCCGTCGGCCCTGGCGCTGCAGGCGGTGTTGGGGACTTCGGTGGCGCTGTCGGTGTTCGCCGCGGTGGCGGCCACCCTGGCGCGGCGGACCAGGGCAACCGATGACGGGGCTCCGGTGTTCCAGTAGCGATGGACGGAGTGGAGAGGTCGCTCCCCGAGCGTCTCGCAGCGGACCTGGACCAGGGCTTCGCCGGCCTGGTCCAGGTCCATGCCGCCGCGCTGCGCATCTACCTGCTCCGGCTGACCGGTCTGCCCGCAGAGGCGGAGGACCTGACCCAAGACACCTTCCTGCGCGCCTACGTCGCGCTCCAGGGGTACTCGACGGCGCGCCGCCGGGCCCTGCGCCCGCGGCCCTGGCTGATGAGCATCGCCACCAACGTGTGGCGCAACGACGTGCGCGCCAAGAGCCGGCGCCCGGTGTCCGTCGGGCGGGTGGAGGACACCGGCGACGCCTGGCCGGACGAGCGGCCCGGGCCGGACGAGTGCGCGCTGACCGCGGCCGACCGCCGGGTGCTGATCGACGCCCTCACCGCGCTGCCGGAGCAGTACCGCGTGGTCGTCGTGCTGCGGCACGTGGTGGGTATGAGTTACGCGGAGATCGCCGAGGTGCAGCGCTGCCCCGTCGGCACGGTCAAGGCCCAGGTTTCCCGGGGGCTTTGCCACCTCCGCGGCCTGCTGGCGGAGGAGGGTCGACTGGTGAAGGAGGTGGCGATGTGAGCGAGGAGTACGACCGGCCCATGGGGGGCGGCGAGGCGTCCCTGGCCCGCGCCCTCGCCGCCGTCGCGGGGCCCACCCCGGCCGAGCGGCCCGCCGCGGACCTCGCCCTCGGCATACTGCGGCACATCGGGCTGCCGCACGGCGCCTACGACACCTACGCCGTGCTGGACGGCCCGGCCGGCGGACTGTATGTGGCCCGGCGCGCGGACGCGTTGACGCGCGCGGTGCTCCGGGCCGTGGCGCCCACGTCCGAGGAGTTCGAGGCGCACTACCTGGCCGCCACGGGGCGTACCGCGGTGCGGACGACGGCGCCGCCGCCGGGCGTGCGGACGGCGCTGCGCACCGGTCAGGCGAGGCGGCTGCGCCTGGACCTGTCGGCCCTCCGGGCGGCGGAGCGGTCCGCGCTGACCGCGGTGCGCAGCATCCCGCGCGGCCAGATGCGCCCGGTCTCCTGGATCGCGCGGGAGGCCGAACTCACCGACCCCGCCGTGGTGCTGACCGCCGTCCTCACGAACCCGCTGCACCTGCTCGTGCCCTGTCACCGGGTCGCCTACGACAACGGCCTGCCCTGCGACGCCGCCTACGGCCCGGAGACGGGCGATGCGCTGCGGGCCGCCGAGGGGCTCCAACGGGGCCTGCTGCACGGCCTGGCGAGTCGGCACACGCGGTATCTGGGCAGCGGCACCACCCGGATCTACTGCCATCCGACGTGCGCGCACGCGCGCCGGATCACCCCGCCGCACCAAGTTCCGTTCAGCTCCGCCGGCTCCGCCCGTCGGGCCGGTTACCGGCCGTGCAAGAGCTGCCGGCCGGCCGCCGCATGAGGCGGGCCGGTGCGCCCCGTCCGTCGTGAGAGGAAAGTGACCGCTTGACCGCCAAGAACCTGCCACCGGTCGACTCGGTGGCCCTGGCAGTCCACCGGACCGCCTTCGGCCCGCTGGCCCTCGGGGCTTCCGAGGAGGCCCTGTTGTACTGCGTGCCCGCTCCCTTGGAGGACGCGCGTGCGCGGATCGGCCGGGCCGCCCGGAGGTGCGTCGAGGAGCCCGGGCTGTTCTCGGCCGCACAGGCCCGGCTGCTCGCCCAGGCGCGGGCCGAGATCGACAGCTATCTGCGGCGCGAGCGGTCGTTCTTCACCGTGCGGCTCGATCTGCGGCTGGCGACGCCCTTCTGCAAGGAAGTGGTGCTGTCCTTGGAGGAGTTGGTGCCGTACGGGCGCACGACGACGTACGCGGCCCTGGCGCGGGATCTGCAACGGCCGACGGCGGCCCGGGCGGTCGGCACGGCGTTGGGGGCCAATCCGCTCTGCCTGATCCTGCCGTGCCACCGGGTCAACGGCAGCCGGGGACTGACCGGTTACGCGGGCGGCCTGACCGTCAAGCGGTTCCTGCTGGACCTGGAGAACTCCGTGTCGGCCACCCCGGAGGAGCTGCTGCTCACCCCTGCCACACCAGGCGGACGGCCAGCGCGATGAACACCGCGCCGGCCAGGGCCTCCACCGCGCGCCCCACCCCCCGGCGGGCGGAGCGCGCGGGGCCGCGCCCGGCCAGCCAGCCGTGCAGGCGGTAGGCGACGGTGATGAGGAGGCAGAGCCACAGCGCGGCGAGTCCGAGGTAGACGGCGGCCAGGACGACGATGCCGGGGCCGGGTGCGCCCCCGGTGGGGAGGAACTGCGGGAGGTAGGCCAGGAAGAACAGGCCGACCTTGGGGTTGCTGCCGGTGGACAGCAGGCCGAGGCCGACGCACCGCCAGGCCGAGCGGGGCGGGTCCGTGCGGAACGGGCCGGGCGGGCCGGCGTCGTCCGGTGTCCGCGGCCGGCGGGCCGCCGCGCACAGCGCCCTGATCCCGAGCAGCGCCAGGAAGGCCGCCCCGGCCCAGACCAGCGCCGTGAAGACGGCGGGCACGGTGCGCAGCAGCAGCGAGACGCCGGTCAGCGCCGCCGCCGCGTGGCAGGCGCCGGCGGCGATCATGCCCACCGCGGCGGCCGCGGCCGGCCGCCACGACCCGGTCCGGAACACTAACTGCGCGGCCAGCGCGGCGTCCGGGCCGGGTGTGGCGATCACCGCCAGGGACGTGGCAAGGAACAGGCCGCTGATCATCGCCAACCCCGCCGGCCGTGGTCAGGCGGACAGGTCCGCGGAGAGCGGCCGGTACTCCGTGCGCGGCTCCCGCGCCGCCGCGCCGTCCGGGTCCGTCAGGACCGCGGTGACCCGGTCGCCGCTGCGGACCGCCGGGACCTGGCGGCGCAGCCGGGTCAGCGAACTGCCGCCCCCGTGCCAAGGGCACACCAGCCGCTTGCCGTTGGGGGCGAGGCGGCCGAGGTGCAGGGGCCCGCCGCGGTGCGGGCACTGCGCGGGCATCACGAACCCCCCGTCGGGCGTCCGCGCGTACACGTAGGGCACGCCGGCCACGACGACGCAGTTGCCGCGGCCCGCCGTCGAGAACGTCACTACAGGCACGTGGTGTGGTCCCCAATCGAGTGGATCTGGTAGACGCACTCCTCGGATTCGATGATCGCGCCGTGCAGGCGGTTCTGCTCGATGACCGTGCCCTCCCCCGCGCGCAGGATCTGGTGGGAGTCGAAGCCGCTGACGAACTTCATCGTGCCGGAGACGATGTGGCACAGCTCATCGCCCTCGTGGCTGTGGGTGTTGGAGAGTTCGCCGTACGGCTCGACGATGTCGGCGACCGGTGCGGTGACCCGCCCGCTGGAGATCGCGTCCCAGACCGGGGCGTGCAGCTTCTTGTACTCCGGGCCCTTGTCCATCCAGCGGATCTGCGCGGCGAAGTCCTCGTCGGCGAGGTCCTGGACGACGCGGTACTCCTCGATGCCGCGGACGATCTCGGGGATGATCTCCTCGCCGTGGGCCTCGATGAGCGGGAAGACCAGCTTCTCCAGCGCCATCCGGCCGTGGTGTTGGTCGATGTGCACGTGCTCGGTGAAGTACCGCACGTCGGCCCGGCCGTCGAAGACGTCGGTGAGCAGGTCGGTCGCCCGGCGGCAGAAGTCCACCAGGGTGGCCTCGGTGTAGTACAGCGCTCCCACGTAGCGGAAGAACAGTTCGTGGTTCTTCCCGAGGTAGTGGAAGTAGTTGTTCATCATCAGGCTGCTGACGAGGTAGTACTGCCAGTAGTGGTGGACGTCCGACGCCAGTCCGGCGGACTCCAGGGTCCGTTCGAAGAGTTGGCTGTGCTTGGTGTCGTGCACGCCGTAGCCGTACTCATCGATGATGATCTTGAACCACTCCGACTGCGGTGCCCCGTAGTGGCCGAGGACGTTGCGGATCATCGGCGACGCCTCGGACAGGAAGTCCGGCGCGAACTGGATCAGCCACATGCGGGCCGCCCGTTCGCGGTCGGACGAGTCCCGGATCGCCTGCTCCGACCGCGAGACCGGCCCGGCCGCCGTGGCGTCCAGGGACTCGACGTACTCCCGGAAGCTCTGAAGCGTCCACCTGCCGGAGACCTCGACCTCCTGGTCCAGGAACCCGAACGCGAACCGCTCCAGCGCGGGGCGTATCGCCTCCCCGAGCGCCCGGTTGGTGGGGCTGTAGAACTGGCGGAAGTCCTCCCACTGCCCCTTCAGGCCGCCCTTCGGCAGGAAGACCAAGTCGGCCTCGTAGACCGTGGTGAGCAGGCGCTGCGCGGCCAGGCTGCTGTACTCCAGGATGCGGTCGCGCCCCGGCACCCGGTCGAAATCGAGGTGCCGTAACACCTGTGGCCGCAATTGGCGTCGATAGGGGTTGTCGTCGTTCTCCCACTCCTCGTTGTCGAGGTAGAGAGGATTGCTCGCGTACCGCAGGATCGCGTTACGCAGTTCGTCACCATGCAGCTCGAACGGGGTGTACGGCGGGGGTGCGTAGCTCATGTACCTGGTGACCTTTCTGACGAGGTTTCGGGCCGGCTCTCGATGTCTTCTCAGGACACGCTGAGGTGGAAGTCGCTCCAACCGAACTCGACACGGCAGGTTTCGCCCGCAACCACCGGGACGGGCTTTTCCAAGGGAATCATCGCCTGCATCCAGTGCGACCCGACATTCGCCGGGGCATTGCTGAGCACGATGCCGTCGCTCAGCTCCAACTCGAACCACGCCACGAGTCCGTGCGCCTCGCCGCTGTCGGTCGTCGGCACCGTCAGGGTGCGGGTGCCAGGGCCCAACTCGCCCGCATGCAGATCGAATGCGGCGAGCTCCACCGGATCGGAGAGCGTCCGGTGCGGCCAGGTTTCGAGTCGCACCGGGAAGTGCCCTTGCGTGGCGGCCTTGTTGATCAAAGACACATCGAATCCGCTGGCGTACTGGACATGGTTGAGATTGATCATCGCCTGACTGTTCACCAACTGCCCGCGCAGCCGGGCGGCGAACGGCATCATCACGCCGTCGGGGGCCAACAGGCGCTCCCGGGCGTGCCGTACGGACGGCAGCAGGCCCTCCCCGATCAGCCCGCAGTCGACGATCTCGGAAACCAGGACGTCGACCCGGTGCGGCAGTTCCCGGCCCACCTCCAGCCCCGTCGACCAGGTGTTGAGCACGGTGACGCGGTCCGCCATGCCGTGTCCGGCGATGTTCTGCCGGGCCATCTCCGTCAGTAGCGGGTTCGCCTCGCAGGTGTAGACGTGCGAGGCGCCGGCCTTCACGGCACCCATCGCCAGCAGGCCGGTCCCGGTGCCGATGTCGAGCACCACCGCGCCGGGCGGTACGCATGCCTCAAGCGCCGCACTGAGCGCGGCGTTCCGCTCCTCGTCGTTGAGCATCGCGAAGTGCCAACGGGGGATGGTGTTCCGGGCGACCTGCGCGAGCACAGTGGACTGCATTTCCGGCTCGAAGAGGGCCTGGGAATTCGACAGCGTGGCGACCGTCTCACCGAGGAGCCGGGTGATCTCCTGCGCCTGGGCGTGCAGGGCAGATATCGCCAGGCGCACGCCTGAGGCGGCGTCAGTCCCCGCCACCGTCGAGTCGCGCAAGGCGGCCAGATCGACCTTCTCCTGCGCATGTGCGATTCCGGTAGTCATGGATTCCTGTACACCCTTTCGGCCGTTCCGGGGAATTCATGATTCAGCGATACGACGCGATCGGGGTCACCGTTGCGCCGTCGCAGCAGGGGTGGACCTACGGATAGCTGGGGGAAACGGAACACCGGCAGGCGAGGCCCCCGCCGACATGCGCCTGAAACCGAAAATCAATACACCGCAGACCACACGCAGACCTCGTCAGCCTCCGCTACCGCATTGGTCTACCCCACGTGCGGCTCTGTGAAGCATGACAACCAATGGTGCTGCAGGCAAGTGCACTTCGGCATCGACCAGGCGAATTCGACGGGAAGGAGCCATCGCGAAATGCGACCGTGCAACCCGTCGGGCGGGGCCGGTGTTCGTACCACAGCAGCACGGGACCGGGAATCGATCAACGGCCCGTACCGGACCGGAGGATCTCTTCGGCCAACCGATTCGCTCATGGCCGAGAATTGCTCCCGGTGGGCGCTGCGCGAAGAATGCGAGAAATACCGTCATTGGGGCCCGTGTTGAGAGCCTCGGGGGTCCGGCCCGCCGTGCGGCGCCACGCCCCGTGAGTCGGCCCGTCGATCGGATCGGCCACGATCTTGAGACCGTATACCCGCCAAGAGCGGCCACACGCCGACATGAGCGGAAGGCCACACGGACGAGCGCCCCCGGTCCGTACGCGCCCGCCCCGCCCTCGCCCCCGCCCGAGTGATCGTCAACTCCAGTACCACAGCGCACTGTTCACCTCTCGGGATGCGACAACCATCGGGAACTTGATGCACTGGCGGAATGACCGCACCAACGCACCGCATCCTCCGGGCGCTCGACCGGTTCAACGCCGCCCATCCCTGGGACCACAACGCCCACTACCACCGGTGGATCCTGCGGCAGCTCCCCGCGCGCTGCGCCCGGGCGCTCGACGTCGGCTCGGGCAGCGGCGATCTGGCCAGACTGCTGGCCACCCGCGCCGAGGCGGTGCACGGAGTCGACGCCGATCCGGAGATCACCGCAAAGGCGCGCCACCTCACGCCAGACATCGGACACTTGGGCATCACCTTCACCACCGCGGACGCCCTCACCGGCATCCCTGCCGCCTCCTACGACGTCATCACCTGCGTCGCCACCGTCCACCACCTGCCGTTCGCCGAAGCCCTCGCCGCCTTCCGCCGACGCCTGGCGCCCGGCGGGACCCTGGTGGTCGTCGGCCTGTACCGCGCGCGGACCGCCACCGACCACCTGCTCAACCTGGCCGCCGCCCCGCTCAACGCCGCCACCGGCTGGCTCAAGAACGGGGGCCGCCCGGCGCCCCGCCCGGTGTCGATGACGGCCCGGACCCACCCGGCGGAACTGAGCTTCGCCGACCTCGTCCGCGAGGCCCAACACGCCCTGCCCGGCGCGCGCTTGCGGCGCCGGCTGTTCTGGCGCTACACGCTCGTGTGGCAGCACGGCTGAGGGCGCGGCAACAGGCGGCGCAGTCAGGGGCGTTGAACGGGGGAAGGACCCTGAGCCGCACCGCGTGCGCGCGTCAGTGGGGCGTGACGCGGATGACGGGGTGGGTGGCGTCGTCGGGGAGCGGCCGGGCGTGGGGCGTGGGGTCGTCGGTGGTGCCGACCACCGTCGCGCCGCCCGCGGTGATGATCCAGACAGCGCGCGACCGACGGCCGGAGCCGCGCCCGGGCGCGCTGCCGGACGCCGGGCGGGGACGGTCGCGCCGCTGCGACGGCACCAGGAGCGCCGCCAGGGCCAGGACGCCCGCGCCGCAGACGGTGATGATCCACCAGGCGGGACGGGCGGCCCGGAGGAACGTCGCCGTCGTGTCGGCGTGGGCGTCCACCGCGAGGACGGCACCGATGACCGCGACGCCGAGGGCGTTGCCGACCTGACGGCTGGTGGCGGTGATCGCCGAGGCGACGCCGACCTGTGCGCGGGGCATGCCGGAGACCGCGGTGTCCGTGATCGGCGCGTTGATCAGGCCGAAGCCGATGCCGAAGAGGGCGTAGGCGGTGAGGAGGAGGACGCTGTGGTGAGGTGCGTCGAGGACCGTGCAGAGCAGTCCGCTCAGGGCGGTGGCGGCGCCGGAGGCGATCAGTGGCGGGCGTGGCCCGCGGGTGGCGGTGAGCCGGCCGGCGAGCGGCGGGCAGACGATCGTCATCACCGCCATGGGGAGCAGCCGGACCCCGGCCTCCCAGGCGGCCAGATGCCGGATGTTCTGCCAGTACAGGGCGGCGAGGAAGAGGAAGCCGCCCATCGCGGCGAAGGCCAGGATCGCGCTGAGCACCGCGGCGGTGAACGCCGGTTGGCGGAAGAAGCGGAGCTCGATGAGGGGTTCGCGCCGGCTGCTCTCGACGCGGAGCAGCGCGGGCAGGGCCAGCAACACCGCGCCGGCACAGGCCACTACGGGCGCCGCGGTCCAGCCGCTGACCGGTGCCTGGATGATGACGTAGACCAGCGTGGCGAGGAGCACGATCACCAGCAACTGCCCGACGGGATCCGGCCGGCGCGGGTGCCCGGCGCGGGCCTCCGGCACCCGGCCGGTGAGGGCGAGCGCCAGCACCCCGACCGGCACGTTGAGCAGGAAGATCCAGCGCCACCCGGCGGCGTCCGTGAGCAGCCCGCCGATCAGCGGGCCGACCGCCATCGTCACGCCCTGGACGGTGCTCCACACCCCGATCGCCCGGGCCCGTTCGCGGCGCCCGGTGAACACGTTCGTCAGCAGCGCCATCGCCGCCGGGTTGAGCATCGAGCCGCCGACCGCCTGCATCGTCCGGAAGACGATCAGCCAACCGGCGTCCGGCGCCAGGGAGCAGAGCACGGAGGAGGCCGTGAACAGGGCCAGGCCGGTGCGGAAGACCCGGCGGTGCCCGAGGCGGTCGCCGAGCGCGCCGGAGAACAGCAACAGGGCGGCCAACACGATCAGATAGGCGTCGATCGTCCACTGGAGGCCGGTCACCGACGTCCGCAGGTCGCGCTGCATCGCCGGCAGTGCCACGTTCAAGGCGGTGTTGTCCAGGCTGACCAGGAACAGGCTCGAACAGCAGACGGCCAGAACGAGCAACCGCCGGGCCCCGGTTGGCGACACCGCGGCAGCGGTTCCGGACCCGGGAGCGGGCTCAGCAGGGCAGGGGGACGGGACGGGGCTCGGGGACACGGGATTCCTCGGGGTGGGGTCGCCTGGCCGGGTCGGGCACACCGACCGGCATCGCCCTCCACCTTGCGTGACATGGAGCGATAACGTCCAAGACCGATGACTCATGATCGTCATTGACCCTGCTTATAGTGGCCCTATAGTCGCCCCATGGCCCTCGAACTCCGCCACCTGCGCTCCCTGCTCGCCATCGCCGAACACGGCAGCTTCACCCGCGCCGCGGAGGCCCTGCACCTCTCCCAGCCGGCCCTCTCCCAACAGATCAGGCAATTGGAGCGCGCCCTGGGCACCCGACTCCTGGACCGCTCCGGCCGCACCGTGCGGCCGACCGACACCGGCGCCCAGTACCTCCGCCACGCCCGCACCGCGCTCAAGGAGCTGGACGCCGGCGCACGCGCCGTAGGGGACGTGCAGGACCTCGCGCACGGCAGCCTGCGGCTGGCCGTCACCCCCACGTTCACCACGTATCTGGTCGGGCCGTTGGTCCAGCACTTCCACGACCGCTGGCCGGGAGTCACCCTGGAGATAAGGGAGTTGACGCAGGAGGCGATGGAAGCGGGACTGCTCGCGGACGAACTCGACCTGGGCATCGCGTTCCGCTGCGACCACCTGCCGGGCATCACCGGCGACCCCCTCTTCACCGAACGCCTCGGGCTGGTCGTCGGCACCGGCCATCCGCTGGCCGACCGCCCCCGACCGCTCCCCGTCCGGGCCCTCGACGGGCACCAACTCGCCCTGTTCACCGGGGGCTTCGCCACCCGCGCCCAGATCGACGACCACTTCGTCCAGCACGGTGCCCGACCGCCCCTCACGGTGGAGATCAACTCCATCGTCGGCCTCATCGACATCGTCCAACGCACCACCCTGGTCACCGTGTTGCCGGACCGCGTCACCCAGGAATACCCCGGCCTGCGCACCGTCCCGCTCACCCCCGCCCTCCCCACCCGCACCGCCACGCTGCTGCGCCGGGCGGCGGCCCACGAGACCAACGCCGCCCGGGCCTTCGGCAACCTGCTGAGGGAGCGCTACCGCATCCCGTAACCGGTCGGGGGCCCGTCATCACGGCGCACGAGATCGCCCCCGGTCGTGTGGTTTGCGCCCCGGATCCCTCCCAAACGCCCCTGTACAGCGGCTACTTGTACGTCACTGCCGGTGGCGCGAACGGCCCCGGCACCGCGCCGTGTTGCCGTGGGGAGACGCCCGTGTCCACTGTCCTGCCCGACTCTCGTTCCCTGCTGCGCCGCACCCTCGGCGAGCGGCGCATCGCCCTGGTCGCCTGGCGGTTGCTGGTGCTCCAGAACTCCGATCCGGCCGTCGCCGCCGGCCTCGCGCACTTCTCGACCTACCGGGCCCATCCCTGGCGACGGGTGGAACACACCATGGACAGCGGCCAGCGGCTGTTCTTCTCGGACCGCGAGGGGCTGCAACGGGAAATCGCCCGCCTGGAGCGCACGCACCGCCGCATCCAAGGCACCGACGGCCAGGGCCGTGCGTTCACCGCGCTGGATCCGGCGGTGCGGGTGTGGGTGCTGGTGACGCTGTACGAGTCGATGACGGCGATGTGCGAGCTGTCCGGCGCCCCGCTCAGCGCCGGCCAACGCGACCTGCTCTACGGCGAGTTCCGCACCGTGTGCGCCGCGTTCGACCTGCCGGGGGAGCTCTTTCCGGCGACCGCCGCGGACGTCCCCGCCTATATGGACCGCACCATCCGCGAGCGCCTGGAGTACACCGAGGCCGCGCACGACCTGCTGTTCCAGATGCTGCGGCAGGCCCCGTCCCCGCGCCGCCTGGGCCGGCTCCGCCCGGCCTGGCCGCTCCTGCGCCCGGTCATCGCCCACCTGCTGACGGCCCTGACCGTCGCGGATCTTCCCCCGGCCTTCCGCGAGCGCTTCGACCTGCGCCGCAGCCGCGGCGCCGCCGCGCTGTCCTGGACCCTGCACCACGGCATGCGCCACGCCATGGCCCTCCTCCCCGACCACCTGCGCTACCGCTCCGGCGCCACGCCGCCGTCAGCCACGGAGCACCCCACCGCCACACCCAACGCCAACGCCAACGCCGGCAGCAACAGCGGCGGCAACGGTAACGGCGGCAACGGCAAGAGTCCCCTCGGCACCCTGCGGGCCCTTCGTCTGCCTCTGCCGCGGCCGCGCCGTTCTGGGCGTCGCAGTGCGCGCCAGGTACGCGTGGAGGCGTTCTTCCGGCAGGTGGTGGACCAGACCGGCGACGGATTCATCACCGCCGCCGACCTTCAGGCGATGGCCCACAACGTCTGCTGGCAGTTGGAACTCAGCGAGGAGCAGGAAGCCCGGGTGTATGCCGGCTTCGACACCTGGTGGCAGCACATCCGCGCCACCATGGACACCGACGGCGACGGCCGGGTCTCCCTCGCCGAGTTCACCACCGCCGTGCTCGCCGGCGTCGACCGCGACCCCGACTACCTCCGCAACGGCCTGCACGTCGCCCTGCGCGCGCTGTTCCGGGCCGCGGACACGGACGGCAGCGGGTATCTGACGGCCGATGAGTACCGCGTCCTCTTCGGCGGCTCCCGCGTCCATCCCGCCGAGCTCAACCACGGCTTCCGACAACTCGACGCCGACGGCGACGGCCAGATCACCGAGGACGAATTCCTCCGCGCCTTCACCGACTACTTCACCGCCCGCACCGACACCACGGCCGGCGCCCAACTCCTGGGCCGACCCTGAGCCGACCGGTCCTGGGGCCAGTGAGCTGCCGACGAACGGGCACGGCCGGCGGCCGCCCCTTCCCGTCCTCGCCCGCCCCGCCCCGCCCCCGCTACCGCTCGTACAGCACGACGGTCGCCGAGTACGGCGCGAGCGACTCCGGCGCCCGGCTGGTACGGGCGGCTCGGGCGGGGTGCGCGACCGGGGCGGCCGCGTCGCCCCGGTGCCAGGTGAGGGTGCGGACGGCGTGGTAGCCGCGCGGCACCGTGAGGCGTATGTGCTCGGCGTGCCGCGGGTCCTTGTTCACCACCACGACGGCCAGTGTGCCGTCGGCCCGGCGGACCGCGTGGGCCGAGAGCGTGGCGCTGCCGGAAGTCGTGGTGGTCAGCAGGCTGCCGCCGCCCTTGAGTGCGGTGGTGAGCATCTGGAGGGTGTGGTAGAGGTCGCTGGCGCCGCCGGCGTTGAAGGAGAGGGTGCGGATGCCGGCCTTCCTGATGAGCGCGGGGGTGTCCGGCCGGGTCAAGAGGGGGTTCCAGAAAGGGGTGTTGGCACCGATGGCCGTGGGTGCCACGGTGTGGGCGACGGTGCTCCCGACCGCGACGTCCGTGCCGGTCGGTGCCGCCTGGGCGGCCGCCGCGCCCGGCGCCGTGGCCAGCCCGGTCAGGGCCACCGCGGCGACGGCCAGGGCGGTGACGCGCTTCACCATGGTGCCTTCCTCTCGCAGTTCGACGGTGCGCGCCCTATGACGCTGCAAGATCAGCGTCTCGCGGCGCGGGCGCCGGCGGCAGGGCCCGGCGTCACGAGTCCGTCATGACAGATGTCATACGCGGGGTGCGGGGAAGCCCCTGCCCTTGCCGTCTCGCCCGGGCGAGACGGCGGCTCAGAGGGCGCCGGTGTCGAGGGCGATGCCGAACGGCTCCGGGATGTGGAGGACGGCGCCGTAGGGGTGCGGGCCGTCGGCCCGCGTGTAGCCGAGCCGCCCCGGTCCCGAGTAGAGCGTCACGGCGCGCTCCTGTCGATCGATCAAGAGGTAGAGTGGCGCGCCGTATTGGGCGTACCGCTTCCGCTTCACCACCCGGTCGGTGTCCGCGTTCGACTCCGAGGTGACCTCGACGACGAGGAGGGTGTCGGACGGCAGCAGCGCCGCCGCGCCCTTCGCCACGTCGGCCGGGACGACGGCGAGGTCGGGGACGTACCAGTTCGGCGAGCCGGGGAGGTCGAGGTTGCCGGAGCCGATCACACAGCCCAATTCCCGTGCCCGGGCGCGGATCTGCTCGCGGAGGGCGTCGGCGGCGGCTTCGTGGTCCCAACTGGGCGGCACGGTCTCGATGACCCCTTCGATGATTTCCGCTCGGTCGTCCTTGAGGTACTGGATGGCGCGTTTCAGGGCGTGTTCGGAGGATATGCCGCGGTGGTCGGCGGCGGGGACTTCACTCACCGGGATCGTCTCCTGGGGGCGGGGGCGGCACGGGCACCCGATCGCGTCGCCGGCCGGGACGACGAAGGGCCCCACCCTGACGGATGGGGCCCTTCGTGTGGAGCGCCTGGCCGGCCTTGCACCTGCATCTCCCACCGGTTGGTGGACGTCTTGCCTTGGACCACAGACGCGCGACTCCCGCCCGAAGAACCGGAGTTGCACCAAGATCATAACCGATCCCCGCCGCGCCCCGCACCCTCAGCCCACGTAGGTGAGCTGGACGAGGGTGATTTCGGTGTCGCCGATGAGGATGACCCCGGCGACGTGGCTGCGGGCGATGGTCCGCATCATCCGGTCGTCGGCGCCGTAGGGCTCGGAGTAGGCCAAGGGGTCGACCAGCGCGTCCAGCATCAGCACTGATAAATCCCTACGGGCCTCATCGGGCAGGGACTTGTAGGTGGCGTGGAGGGCGGGGTCGAGGTGGAGCCGGTAGGTCACGCGGCGCCTCGTCCCCGGGGGCCCGAATCGCCGGCGGCGGAGCGCAGTTCCTCGGTGGTGACATCGACCAGGCCGGCACGGTAGTTGGCCGGCAGGTTCCCGGCCCCGCTCAGGGTGGTGCGCAGCCCCTCGACCCGCTCGCGGTCGGCCTCGAAGGTCTCGATGAACCTCATCCAACGGTCCAGAATGGCCGGCAGCTCGCGGACATCGGTGAAGCTGACCTCCTGCATGAACGTCGCCCGGAGTTCCGAGTGTGGAAGGGCGTGCGCGATGCCGTCGACGGTCCACGGCCGACCGGAGCTGTTCATCGGGTCCTCCTCACGACACTGCTGGCGCGGATGCGTGCTGCCACGGTAGCGAACCCCGAGCTCCCGCGCGGGCCCGCCCGTTCGGTTACCGATGGTGACGGCGTTGCCGAGTACGCCGGGGCACCCGTAGGCGGGCGGAGGACGCCCCTCGGAGCCGACCCGCCATCGTGCGAACGTCAGCACTAGGGTGGTAGGTGCACCACCTGCACCACCTACCGAACGAGCTGGGGAACGAGCCATGACGGAGGGCGGACCGGAGCTGGCGTCCGAGCAGCGGCGGCACTGGCAGGAGACCTACTCCGTGCACCCCGGCATGTACGGCGACGAGCCGTCCGCGGCGGCCCGTTACGCGGCGGAGGCGTTCCGCGCCGCCGGTGCCGCGCGGGTGCTGGAGCTGGGCGCCGGCCACGGCCGCGACGCCCTGCACTTCGCCCGCGAGGGGTTCGCCGTCCACGCGACCGACTTCAGCCGCACCGCCCTGGACCAGCTCTCCGCCACCGCGCGGGCGCAGGGCCTCGGCGACCGCATCGCCACCACCGTGCACGACGTCCGTGAGCCGCTGCCGCTGGCGGACGGCTCGGCGGACGCGGTCTTCGCGCACATGGTGCTGTGCATGGCCCTGTCCACACAGGAGATCCGGTCCCTGGTCAACGAGGTCCGCCGGGTGCTGCGCCCCGGAGGCGTCTTCGTCTACACGGTCCGGCACACCGGCGACGTCCACTACGGCGCCGGCACCGCCCACGGGGACGACATCTACGAACACGGCGGCTTCGCCGTCCACTTCTTCCCCCGGCACCTCGTCGACGCACTCGCCGCGGGCTGGCGGCTCGCCGACGTCCACGCCTTCGAGGAGGGTGGCCTCCCCCGCCGGCTGTGGCGGATCACGCAGACGGTGCCCGACTGAGCTGCTGACCTGCCGCTGAGGACGGTACAGAGGAATCGACGAAGTCGGAGGAACCGATGGAACCGGTCGTGGCGACGTCCGCCGGCCAGGTCAGAGGGGTGGCCCGGGACGGGATCGCGGGTTTCCTCGGCATTCCCTACGCCGCCGCGCCCGAGGGGCCGTTGCGCTTCCGGCCGCCCGCGCCCGCGCCCGGCTGGGACGGGGTCAGGGACGCCACCGCGTTCGGCTCGGCTCCCCCGCAGTTGGCGCCGGGGCCGGGAGCGCCGGCGGCCTGGCGGCCGGGCGACGGACTGGACTGCCTGACCGTGAACGTGTGGACCCCGCAGGCGGGCGCGGCGCGGTTGCCGGTCATGGTGTGGATCTACGGCGGCCTGTGGAAGTACGGCGCGGCGAGCATGCCCCACTACGACGGCGCCGCGCTGGCCGGCTCCGGGGTCGTGGTGGTGACCTTCAACTACCGTGTGGGGTTCGAGGGGTTCGGGCAGCTGCCCGGCGTCGAGGACAACCGCGGGCTGCGCGACCAGCTCGCCGCCCTGGAGTGGGTGCGGGAGAACATCGCCGGGTTCGGCGGCGACCCCGACCGGGTGACGGTCTTCGGCCAGTCCGCCGGTGCGGCCGCCACGGCCCTGCTCGCGACCGCGCCGGCCGCCGCGGGCCTGTTCCGGCGCGCGATCGCCCAGAGCATTCCCGCCGGCGCCCGCACCCCCGACGAGGCCGAGGCCGTCACGGCGGCGATCGCGGCGGCGGCCGAAGTGCCGCCGACCGCCGAGGCGTTGGCCGCCCTGCCGCCCGAGGCGCTGCTCGCCGTCCAGGACGCGCCGCTACGCACCATGGCCGGGCCCACCGCGTTCGCCCCCGTCATCGACGGTGACCTGGTGACCGGGCCGCCCTGGACGGCGTTCCGGGCGGGCGCGGGGCGCGGTGTCGACCTCGTTTGCGGGTTCACCCACGAGGAATACCGGGGCCAGGGCCCGCCGGCGCCGCCGGGGGTCGACGTGGCGGCCGTCGCTGAGGCGTTCGGACTGGACCGGGCCGCGGCTGCCGCCTATCGCCGCAGCCAACCGACCCTAGACGACGCGGAGTTGTGCACGGTGATGCTCTCCGACGCCGTCGTCCGGATGCCCACCACGTGGGTGGCCGAGGCGCATGCCGCTGCGGGCGGGCGGACGTGGCTCTACGACTTCGCCTGGCGCGGGCCCACGTTGGGTGCCGCCCACGGCATCGACGTCCCCCTCGTCTTCGGCACCGCCACCACCCGCCCGGCCGCCCGTTTCCTCGGCTCCCCACCGCCGGCCGATGCCGCCGCGCTCTCCGCGGACCTGCGCGCGGCCTGGACCTCCTTCGCGGCAACCGGCGACCCGGGGTGGCCGCGCTTCCACCCCGACCGCCCCACCACCCGGATCTGGGACACGCCCCCCACCGACGCCCCCTATCCACTGGACGCCTCCCGGCGCATCTGGCAACGCCACGCGGCCCGCAGTTGACCGTTCGCGGTGGCAGGGCGGGAGCGGGAGGACGGGACGCTGACGGGAGCCCCCTCATCGCTCGGCGGTGGACGGTGGATCACAGGACGGCGTCGAGCAGCTCCCGGGTGTAGGGGGCGCGGGGTGCGGCGAAGACGGCGTCACGGGTTCCGGTCTCGACGAGCTCGCCGTCCCTCAGTACGGCGATGCGGTCGCAGAAGTGCCGTACCACCGCCAGGTCGTGGGAGATGAACAGCAGCGACAGGCCCAGTTCCGCGCGCAGGTCCATCAGCAGGTTGAGGACCTGTGCCTGGACGGACACGTCGAGCGCGGACACCGGCTCGTCGGCGATGATCAGGCGGGGGCGCAGGGCCAACGCACGGGCGATGCCGATCCGTTGGCGCTGCCCGCCGGAGAACTCATGCGGATAACCGGACAGTTGGGAGGAGGACAGGCCGACCTGGTCGAGGAGTTCGACGGCCCGGAGCCGGCGGGCCCGGGCGTCCAGTGTGGTGTGGATGCGCAGGGGCGTGGTGACGAGCTCCTCGACCGTGCGGCGCGGGTTGAGGGAGGCGTAGGGGTCCTGGAAGACCAGTTGCACCTCGCGGCTCAGCTCGCGGCGCAGCGGGGTGTCCCTCGCCGCGCGGGTGATGTCCCGCCCGTCGAACCGGACCGCCCCGGCGGTGGGTTGGCGCAGGCCGGCGAGGACCCTGGCGAGGGTGGACTTGCCCGAGCCGGACTCGCCGACCAGCCCCACCGTCTCGCCGCGCGCGACGTGCAGGGACACCCCGCGCACCGCGGCGACCGGCCGCCCGCGCCGCAGCAGTGACTCCCGTCGCGCGGGGAACTCCACCCGTACGTCGGCGAGTTCGGCGAGTGCGGGGCGGTGGGGCAGATCGGCGGGGCGCGGAGCCGGCACCGAGGCGGAGACAGGGTGCCGTACCCGATCCGGTGCCGGTTCCGGCTCGTCGACGGTGGGCAGTCGGGTTCCGGGAACGGTGTCCAGGGTGGGTGCGGCGCCGATGAGGGCGCGGGTGTAGGGGTGGTCGGGGGCGGTGCGGAGCCGTTCGGTAGGGCCCTGTTCGACGACCCGGCCGGCGCGCATGACCAGCATCCGGTCGCAGGTCGCGGCGACCACGCCCACGTCGTGCGTGATGAGCAGCATCGCGGTGCCCGCCTCGGCCTGGAGGTCGCGCAGCAGGTCGAGGACCTGGCGCTGCACCTGGGAGTCGAGCGCGGTGGTCGGCTCGTCCGCGATCAGCACGTCCGGTTCGTTGATCAACGCCATCGCGATCACCACGCGTTGCCGCATCCCGCCCGACAGTTGGTGTGGATGGTCCCCGGCGCGCCGGGCGGGGATGCCCACCCGCTCCAACATGGCGGCGGCGCGTTCCCGTGCCTGGCGGCGACTGGCCCGGCGGTGGTGGATGCGGTACGCCTCGGCGAGTTGCGCGCCCACGGTGTGGTACGGGGAGAGGGCGTCGAGCGCGTCCTGGAAGACCATGGCGAGGCGGGCGCCGCGCAGGGTCTTGAGCCGGGCCTCGGGGGCACCCACCACCTCAACGCCGGCTTCCGGCGTGGTGCCTGGGCCTTGCCCACCGGCCGAACGCCCGCCCACGTCACGGGCCGAACCACTGCTACCGCCCCGGACGCCGCCGCCGATGCGCACGCTCCCGCCGATCCGGGTGCGGCCAGGATCGTGCAGCCCCATCGTGGCCAGCCCGATGCTGGACTTGCCCGAACCGGACTCGCCGACCAGTCCCAACGTCTCGCCGGGCGCCAGCTCGAAGGAGACGCCCGCGACCGCGGTAACGGGACCGCGCGGGCTCGCGAACGCCACGCTCAGATCGCGCACACTCAGCACGGCGCCCAGTTCCCGCTCGGTTTTCGGGTCCGCTTTCACGTCCGCTTTCATGTCAGCCTCACACGGGGATCGAGCCAGGCCACCACCAGGTCGGCGAGGGCCACGAAGACGACGACGAAGAAGGCGGCGAGCAGCACCGTGCCGACGACGGTGGGCAGGTCGTTGCCGGTGACCGCGTCGACGGCCAGCTTGCCGACGCCGCCGAGCCCGAAGACGGTCTCGGTGATGAACGCGCCGCCGAACAACGCACCGATCTCCAGCCCGAGCAGTTGGACCAGCGGCCCGGCCGCCCCGCGCGCGGTGTACTTCAGGTGCGCACGCAGGGCGCCAAGTCCTTTGGCCCGGGCGGTGCGTACGAACCCTTCGGGCATGGTCTCCAGCATTTGCGAGCGCGTCAGACGGGCGAAGACCGCGGCGTTGACGAAGCCGAGCACCAGCCAGGGCAGCAGCAGGCCCGCGGCCCATCGGCCGGGGTGGTCGGCCAGCGGGACGTACTGCGGCATGGGCAGCAGCCCGGTGCCGTAGACCAGGAGGAGTTGCAGCAGGTAGCCGAGGAAGTAGATCTGGACGCTGGCGCCGATCAGGTTGAAGCCCGACAGCAGCCGGTCGGTCGCGGTGCCGCGGCGCAGCGCGGCGACCAGGCCCGCGCCGACGCCGAGGACGAGGATCACCACGAGGGCGCCGCCGGCGAGCGAGACGGTCACCGGCAGGCGGTCCCCGATGGCGTCGAGGACGGGTTGGTGGAGGGCGTAGGAGTAGCCCAGGCAGGGGGCGGGGCAGTGGAGGGGGGTGCCGTCGACGTCGGCGATGGTGCGGCCGGTGACGAGGCCGCCGAGGTAGTCCAGGAACTGGGCGACCAGGGGTTGGTCGAGTCCCATGCTGGTGCGGACGGCCTCGACCTGTGCGGTGTCGCACTTGGGGCCGCAGGCGATCAGGGCCGGGTCGGAGGGGGCGGCGTAGAAGAGCCCGAAGGCCGCGGCGGCGATCGCCAACAGCACGGCGGCGGCTTGCAGGGCGCGCCTGAGGAGGTAGCTGGTCATGGCCTTCGGTCAGGGTGTCTTGACGAACAGGTCCGCGGCGGCGATGGAGCCGTAGATCGGGTGGATGGCGGCCCCACCGACGCGTGCGCCGCGGAACTGGGAGACGCTGCTGTAGAGGAACGGCACGAGGGGGACGTCCTTCATCACCACTTCCTCCAGGTCGATCAGTGCCTTGGCCTTCTGCTGGGCGTCGCCGATCGCGGCGATCCGCTCCAGTTCCCGGTCCACGGCGGGGTTGGCGTAGCGGATGGAGTTGGAGAGGCTGTCCAGTCGGCTGTCGAAGCTGTCCGGCAGCAGCGTCGAAGGGGTGGGCCAGTCAACGGAGTTGGTGGACAGCCACAGGTCGTAGGGGGCCGGTCCGCGGAAGACCTCGCTGTGGAAGGCGGCCGGTTCCAGGCGCTTGACGACGAGCGTGATGCCGGCCTTGCCGAAGGCGTCGCTGAGTACCTGGGCGAGCCGGTCGTCCTGCGGACTGTCCGCCGCGTAGGCGTAGGTGAGGTGGGTGACCTTGGTCCTGGCCTTGGCGAGGTGTTCCCTGGCCTTGGCGAGGTCGCCGGTGGGCGCGACCGGGTACGGGTCGTACTTCCGCCAGCCGACGACGGCCGGCGAGGAGAGGGTGGTGGCGAAGTCGCCGACGTGGGAACCGCCGAGGACCTGGCGGGCCTGGGCCCGGGGGAAGAGGTAGTGGATGGCCTTGCGGACCTCGGGATCGGTGACCCGGCTGTTCTTGATGTAGAGGTCCTGGGTGTAGGCGCCGCGGCTGCCGGACACGATCAACTTCCGCTTGGCCGGGTCGCGTTCGGCCGTCGCGAGCAGTTCCGGCGGCACCTCGCCCTTGGTACTGACCGTGGTCGGGCCGTCGCCGCGCCCGTTGAACACCTCCTGGGCGGTGTTGAGGGCCTGCTTGCCGAAGGTGAACACGAAGCGGTCCGGGTACTGGTGGCGGATCGGGTCGGTCTCCGCCTTCCAGTGCGGGTTGCGCTCCAGCGTGAGGCGCTGGTTCTGCTTGTGCTCGACGATCCGGTACGGGCCGCTGGCGAACGGTGTGACGTCGTAACCGGTTCCGGTGTCCTTGTCCTTGCGGACCGGCGAGGAGGATGACTGGGCGGCCATGTACGGGACATCGGCCTGTGGCTCGGGGAAGTGGAAGACGAGGGTCTTGTCGTCCGGCGTCTCGATGGCGTCGAGGTCGCCGTCCGCGGGCCCCCGGTACTTCTTCACGGCCGCGCTGCGGTCCTTCGACCCGGTGAGCCACTCCGGCCAGTAGGTGGGGCCGGCCTCGAAGCCCGGGGCGAAGGTGCGCTCGATCCCGTACTTGACCTGCGCGGCGGTGATCGGCTTGCCGTCTTCCCAGGCAATGCCGTCCTTGAGGTGGTAGGTCCAGGTGCGGCCGCCGTCGGCGGAGGTACCGGTGTCGGTGGCCAGGTCGCCCACCAACGTCGGTTTGCCGTTGACGACTTGATACTGCGTCAACTGTCTGCCCCAGAGCAGTGAGGTGCTGTAGCTCTCTCCCGTGTAGATCTTCTGGGGGTCCAGGTGCGGGTAGTCGGTGGCGTTGGCGACGGTCACGGTGCCGCCCGTCCTGGCGCCGGGCACCGCGGGCGCCGGCCCCGCGCTGTCCTTCGCGGTCCCCAGGGACGCGGTCAGGCGCTTGCCGCTCTTCGCCGCCGTGCTCTCCTTCCCGTCCCGCGCGCCGGCTCCCGCGCCCGCGGAGCAGGAGCACAGCAACAGGGCGGTGACGGTGGCGAGGACGGGCAGGGCGGCGGCGCGCGGGGGAATTCCGGGCATGGCGAACTCCAACGTGGATGGGGAGGGATGGGGAAGGGGGTGGAGAAGGGCGGGCCGGATCAGCGGAGGTTGCGGAGGGCCCGGGGGTCGAGGGCGTCCCGCACCCCGTCGCCGAGGATGTTGAAGGCGAGGACGAAGAGGAGGATCGCCACTCCGGGGAAGACCATGTAAGTGGGGTCGTCGTAGAAGACCTCGGCACCGCGGGAGATCATGCGGCCCCAGTCCGGAATCGGCTCGTTGATGCCGACGCCCAGGAACGAGAGCGCGGCCTCGGCGGTGACGAGGCCCGGCACGGCGAGGGTGAGGTGCACCAGGACCGGCGCCCAGACATTGGGCAGCAACTCCCGGAAGACGATGTGCGCTCGGCTCGCGCCCATCGCCCGCGCCGCCTCGACGAACTCCCGCTCCCGCAACGAACGGACGGCGGTGCGCAGCACCATGGCCAGCGGCACCCAACCGAAGGCCGAGAACACCAGGATGAGCACCGTGAACTGCATCCAGGCGGGCTCGTTCTGCCCCGACCCCACGAAGCGGGTCTGGATGATCGGGCTCAGCGCCAGCAGCAACAGCAGCGTCGGGAAGGCCAGGAGGACGTTGCAGACGAAGGTGAAGGCCCGGTCGACGACGCCGCTGAGGTACCCGACGGTGACGCCGACCACCACTCCGACGACCGCGATCACGGCCGCCGACGCGCACGCGATCAGCAGCGACGTCCGCATGCCGGAGAGCAGTTGGGCCAGCACGTCCCGGCCGAGCCCGGGCTCGATGCCGAACCAGTGGTCGGCGGAGATCCCGCCGTTGGCCAGCACCGGCAGCCCTTCCGGGCTCAGCAGCCCGGGCGCGTTCTGCCCGTAGTGCTCGGTGGCGTTCTTCCCGTAGAGGGACGTGAGCACGGGCGCGGCCAGCGCCAGGAACACGTACAGGCAGACCACACCGAGCGCGACCAGGCTGATCCGGTCGCGGCACAGCGCCCGCAACGGCGCGGCGAGCGGGCCGCGATGCCGTGCGTCGTCCGACTCCGACGCGGGCTCCGGCTCCGGTACCGGTACCGACTCCAGCTCCGGCTCCGCAACGGGCTTCGGCCCCGGTGGTTCCACTGGCAAAGGTGCTGCCATTTCGCTCTGCTCCCAAGTCACTTCGGCCGCACCCTCGATCGAGGAGCAGCAGCCCAGACCGCCCTGGGGCAGGATCGCCACCCCGGACGGAAGACATTAGATACAGAGATTCAATCCCCCGCAATGCCTAATATTCGAAGGCTCACGGGCGCATACAGTCATGATTTCCACATTGTTGCCGCGTTCATACTCCCGCAACGCAAGGGCGGCACTTATGCGGTCAATTCGGTCACGCAGGGGATCGGTCCGTCACCTCAAACCCCACCGGAGAGGTAGATCACACCAGGCAGGCAAGGCTCGAACTGGGCCGGCGGCCGCGGAAACCGCCCGTATCGGGCATTCTTGGAGAGCGTGAGCGCCGCGAGAACCACAAGAGCTAAGAAGGCCACCAGATACGCCACCAACTGGGCATCGACCACGCTGCCCATCGGACTGGGCGCCATGGCGATGGTGGTGGGTGTCTGGCTCCTGGTGATCCCGTTCCCCAAGGCCATGGCCGCGGCCCGGGCGTACGACGCCGCGATCGGCTGCCCGCACCGGGCACCGTCCGGCGAGGCCGCATCGGACGAAGCCGGGCCGAGCGAAGCCGAGTTCACCGAAGCCGCGTCGGACGACTGCTTGCGCGGGGTCGACGCGACCGTGCAGCGCTCCTGGACCCGGGGTTCCAGACCCGTCCGCCATTACCTGGAGTTCCGGCGCGAGGACGGCACCCGCCAGGAGTTGCGGCTGGACCGCGGCACGCACGCGGATGCGCCGCCCGCGGGAGCCCAAGTGCGACTGGTCAGTTGGCGCGGCGAGGTCAGGCACATCAACTACCCCGTCGCCGGGACCCGCGACACCGGCGGCACCATCCGGACGCTCTTCACCGACGCCAACCCGCGCACCGCCCACGCGCTGCCGCTGGCCTGGGGACTGGGACTCGCCTTCGGCGGGCCGGCCCTGCTGTGGTTCGGGTGCCTGGCGCGCCGCTACGCCCCGGACAATCCCCCGCGCGACGTCCTGCTCCCCGGCACCCTCCCGCCGACGGTACTGGTGCTCGTCGCGGTGAGCACCGGGGCGATCGCCATGCAGGGCGACCCGGTGGCCGACACGTTGCAGCAGGTCGGCATCGTCGTGCTCGGGGGCCTGCTGCTCGCCCCGCTGCTGACCTGGTACGCGGCGCCCCGCCGGCGCACGGCGGGGCGACGGAAGGGTCAACTGCTCAGTGGTTGATGCGCCGTTGCTGCGCGTCGGTGAGGGCGCGGACGACGAAGATGCCGGCCACTGCGGCCGCCACGGTGGCCGCGTCGCCGGCGAGCAGCCACCTGGCGCCCGTGTAGGCGCGGTCGATGGCGTCGTCCCGCGACCCGCTGACCGCCTGTCCGGCCCCGCACCAGAACGCGACGAGCCACAGGCCCCACCACCAGTTCACGGCGCGCGCCAGCCGCTCCCCCGGCGCGCTCGCGTGATGGACATCGGCGACGATGCCCCGGGGCATCCACAGGTTCACGATGGGGATGATCCACCCCAGGTAGACCCACGGCCAGGCAAGCTGCGGCGGCCGGCCGGAGAGGATCTGGGCGTTGTCCCGGACCCGGAACAACCACATCAGGAACGCGATCGCGCAGAGCACCACGCACGCGTCGCCGAGCGCGCTGACGATGTGGTACGAGTCTTCCAGTGCGGTCAACGGGCGGTGCTGGCCGTTGCCTTGGGCCGGTGGTCCCGAGGCCGGCATCCCGGCCACCGAGAGTCGGATTTCCCATATCGCCCGGACCACCCAGGCGATGCCTGCGAGAGCGAGCGTGACGATGGCGCAGCGGGCCGCGGTGCGGACCGGCTGCGGGGACGAAGTTGCTGTGGGGGTGAGCGCATTCACCTCGCCATCCTGTCCGGTCACGGGCCACGGGCGCCAGTCGCGGTACCGCGCGGTCCCCAGGCCGTACCAGCCCCCACGTCGACGCCGCCCCGGTCCCGACGCCAACCTCCTTACGGACGTCGCCCAACTGGACGTCCACGACGGGCTGGTCGGCGGCGCGGGCCCGCGCCGCGTCGACCATGGCCGGATCGCGATCGACACCGATCACGGACCCTGCACCGGTCAACCACCCGGGGCCCTGTTGGATGTTGGCCGACGAGCGGCCCGGCGGGTCAACCGGCCAGGCGGTGAACGACGGAGAGGACCGTGACCTGCTGCGATTGTCTGCGCTGCCGGGCCTCCCAGACCTGGCGTCCGCGATCGGGCCTGGTGTTCAGCAGGGGGATGATGCCGCTGATGGCGAGCGAGGGCAGCCAGGAGGCGTACATGTGCGCCGTCCATCGCTCCATGTTGGCGTGGCTCTCGTCGTCGGCGCGGCCGCCGTCGCGGGTGGCGCCTCCGTCCAGTGCCGGGCTGAGCGCCGCGATGCCGGCCCATGCCTGGGCGACCATTCTGCCGTAGTCCTCGATCTTGACGCCGGGGAGGAGTTCCTTCTGGGTGCGGGCGACGGCCAGTTGCCGGGTGGTGTGCTGGATCCAGGCCGGCCAGGGGGTCCTGAGGCTCTGCTGCACCACGGGCTCCATGGAGAGGCGCAGCGCCGCACGCAGCAGCGTGTCACGGGGTAACCGGTAGGCGAGGACCATCCCGGTGTCGATCCACTCCTGCAGCTTCAACTCCTGGGGCTCGACCGCCCCGGTAAGGCCCGGTTTGGTCGCATCGAGAACTCCTTGCACAAGTGCATCTTTGTTCTCGAAGTGGTAGTAGACGCCACCCTTGGTGAGTTGTGACTTGCTGACGACGTCGTCGATGGAGGCCGAGTAGCCGCGTTCGTCGAACGCGGCGGCGGCCGCTTCGAGGACCTGCTGACGGGTTTTTCGTGCACGGTCTTGCTTGAGCTGTGTCATCCGGTGTGGCTTCCTTCTTGCTCGTCAGCAGTTCCACGTTGGCGGTGCCCTGCGGGCTGCGACGGCCCGAATCAGAGCAGTTGAATGATGAATTTACCGAACGCGGGCGAGTTCCCCGTGACGTTAGAGCGAAAGGGGACAAGAACCCGCCCATTTCCGACAGCGGGGCGAAGCGTGTCGGGAGGGGCGCTGCGGCTGCGCCTCGCCCGCTTCGCCGGGCAGGTGGCACATGCCCACCCGAACGCCCTTCTGCCAGGCACACGTTGAGATCCATGGGGGACCGACGGAACTCCCCGCCCGACATATGGTGCAGGACTCGCCGCCGGCCGCGAATTCGGACGTCTCTCACAAGTCGCCCCGTCACATATCCATCTGTCACATGCCACTCCGCCACACGCCACTCCCTCACGCATCGCTCCAGCGAATCTTCCACGGGCATCGGGGCAACGACACGCCTCGCCGTTTCGTCGTTTCCCTCTCCGTTTCACCGTTTTGCCGTTTCCGAAGGCGGCATCCTCACGGCACCGCGCGCGGCTGACACAACCATGAAGGAGATCAGTATGTTCCCGGTTGCTCCTTGCCCTGCTCGAATGTTCCTTTTCGCTCTCGGGGTTGTCGCCAGTCGGAGCGGGCGCGGATTGGCCGAAAGACCGCTGACCGGGTGCCACAAAAGGGGAGGGCAACACCCGGCCAGCCGCGCGGCACGCCGTTGTACCCCGCTCGAACCCGGGCTCCGACCGCACGCTTCCGACCCGGCCCGGGTAGGCGCTCCGCTCGGGGTGCGTCGCACCGTCGACGGAAGTGCAGCCCAAGAGCGCGCCCGAGGCAACCTCGAACCGGCCCGGGGACCAGGCGGATTGCACAGCGTGGAATGACGGTCCCGGGCGTTTCGCAGGGTGGAATGCGCGCGCCGTCCGCTTCAACGGGAGGCGGCGTCACCGGAGCGGAGGAACGCGACCCGCCGGACACCGGGGTGGAGGGTGGCGACCAGGATTCTGCTGTTCTGGTCCGGAAATGTGTAGGCGGCGGAGCCGCGGTAGAGGGGGCCGACGGTCGGGTTCCGCAGCGCGTCCGCGTGCAGTTGCCGGAGGTCGGGATCGTTCGCGTGCAGGGCGACGGCCTCGATGAGTTCCGCGGCCAGGGGAGCGTGCCACGCCTCCTTTGAGCGATGGGCAGTTGGCGCGGATGCGTCGAGTAGCAGCAGTCGCATCACGTTCGTACGGGACGACTGATCGACCGTCAACGGGCCTAGCATCGTGGCGAATTCCGCATTGTGGTCGAGGAGGTTGAACGCGGCGTCGGTGAGGCACGCGGCGTGCGGTTTCAGCATCTTCGTCCACCAGGCGTTCGTGCGCGGCGAGTTGGGGGACGCCGGACCGGCAACGGGGTGCGGGTCGCACCCCAAGGCCCGTCGGAAGAGGGCCACGCGGGCCCGCCAGGTCATTCCGAGCCGATCTGCGATGCGGTCAAGTTCGCCTATGGTGAAGGGTTTTACCCCGTTCTCGCGCTGCCGATACCACAGGCTCTCCCGGCCGAAGAGTCGCGCCATGGTCCCCTGATCGATTCCGGTGACGGGTCTCCCTCTCCCGTCTCTGCGCTCCTGCGGCCGCCAGCCGAATTCCGTGCGGTCCCCGAGCGCGCGATGAGCCCGAAGTAGGGCCTTGAGCAACGACTTTCGGTCTATGCACTCCGTCCGGTCCATGCGGTCAATCCGGTCTATGTGGTCCATGGCGAACGGCCTTCCCTGTGGGCTGGGCGACTGGCCGCGGATGAATGTAGGCGATGCGTTTCGCATCCCCAAATACCGGTTGGGAAATTTTTCTGCATGGTCATCGTCCGACCTTCGCACGAGAATCGGAGCTCGGACGCGCAGCGCTGCGGGAGCGCCCGTCCGGCAACCTCAAGGGGGATCCACGTGCTCGACAACGGTCCTGACGTAGCGTCGGACAAAAGCGGCAAGGTCGTGCGTCGCGTCGTCGACGTGCTGCGGGCGTTGGAGCGGTTGCAGGGCGAGTTGGGGCGCCCGGTGTACCTGCGGGAGGTCGCCGCGGAGACCGGCCTGGCCAGTGCCACCGCCTGCCGCTATCTACAGTCCCTGGAGAAGACCGGCATCGTGGGCCGGCCGTCGGACGGTCCGCGCGGCACCTACTGGCTGGACCGACCGCCCACACCGACGGACCGCCGGCCGGCCGTCCCCTCGCCGTGGGTCCGGGCGCGCCTGGTCCGGCTCGGCAGCCGCACCGGGCAGATCGCGCTCCTCTACGCGCCCTACCACCTCGGCGAAACCCCGCAGCGCATCTGCACGGACCAGGTCTGGGGCGTCCACGACCCCCTCCACGAGGCCCTGGACCCCGCCCCGCTCGGCGCCGACGGCCCGGGGTTGGTGATC
Source organism: Streptomyces sp. WZ-12 (assembly GCF_028898845.1). Taxonomy (NCBI): domain Bacteria; kingdom Bacillati; phylum Actinomycetota; class Actinomycetes; order Kitasatosporales; family Streptomycetaceae; genus Streptomyces; species Streptomyces sp. WZ-12. The sequence goes on from NZ_CP118574.1 coordinate 1,077,822, forward strand.
GCCGCGGCGCTGCACGACCGCCTGGCGGGCGACCCTCGGGCGGGCGAGCTGCGGCGCGTCCGTGAGCTCGGATACGCCGTCGGTCCCGCCGCGTTCGGCGGGGACCGGTACGACACGATCGCCGCCCCGGTCTGGCGCGGGCCGGCGGTGGCCGGCGCGGTGGCGCTGATGCCACTGCGCACCCAGATGCGGTCGCCGCGCGAGCGCGCGCGCTTCGTGAGCGCGGTCATGGAGACCGCCGGCGCCATGAGCAACCACCTCACGCGCCGGGCCCTCACCCGGGTCGCCTGACCGCGGACGCGCGCCCCCCTCAACGGCCGCTGCGGGGCATCGCGCCCCTCACTCGCCCCCCTGGCTCAGCCGCCGATCTGGCGGCGGAGGTGCGGGAGGACGTGCGGGGCCGCGATGGTCGGCAGCGTGTGCTCGAAGAAGACCGTCAACTGGTGCTGCAAGCCCGCCCGGTTGTGACCCTCCGAGGTGACATCGGCGAGCAACTGGATGCCGGCGAACGCGCCGACGTACATCTCGGCGACCTTGCGGATGCGCTCGGGGTTGTTGACCGACGCCAGCAGCTCGTGCCGTCGGCCGGCCTCGACCAGCAGCGCCTCGACGTACTCGGCCCACAGGGACATCGCCTGCTTGCGGTCGAGTTGGTTGGAGCCCTCCTCCAGCGTGAGGCGGGCCGCCGCGCGCTGCACCGCGTCGCGCTGCAACCCCTCGACCAGTCGCTGACCCTTCACGACGAGTTCGAGGAGCTTGACGTCCTGGGGCTCGACGGCGATGTCGCCGACGTGTTGTTGGAGCAGGGCGTCGGCGATCTCCTGCTTGGACCTGTAGTGGTGGTACAACGCGCCCTTGGTGACGCCGGCCGCCGTCAGGATCTGCTCGATCTTCGCCCCGTCGTAGCCGTGCTCGAAGAAGACTTGGGCGGCCGCTTCAATGATCTTGTACTTGGTCCGCTTCGCCCGTTCCTGTTCCCCCACAGCCGACCTCCCTTCCCTACCGATCGTCGCGCTACGTGAGCCGACAGAGACAAACAGTCACCACGCGCGCTCACCGCGCATACCGAGCCCGTATCGAACGAATCCGAAAAAATACCGGCTGGTTTGAATCGTATCCAGGTCGAGCCGCCGGTGATGAACGGGGCTGCGGTGAGCTGGTGCTACGGATGGGACGATCCCGGTCATCGGCAGGGCGTCCCGGCCTGCGGCAGCCGGCCGCATCCGCCCAAGACAGCCGCGCCGTCCGCGCCCCTACGGTCGTTCAACGGCCGAGCACGACGGGCAACTCACGCTTGGAATTCGAGACGAGGGACGGGTTGGGCCGCAGCGCCGACTCCGGCACGGCCAGCGCCAGGCGCGGGTAACGGCAAAACAGCGCGGGCAGCGCAACGGATGCCTGTAGACGAGCCAGCGCGGCCCCCGGACAGACATGCGGCCCCGCCCCGAAGGACCGATGGGGCGTCGTGCGCCCGATGTCGAACCGCCCGGCGTCGGGACCGTGCGTGGACGGGCAACGGCCCAGGGCGGTGTAGGGGACGATGATGGCGTCGCCGGCGGGGACGGTGGTGCCCGCGATCACCAGGTCGGTGCGGGCGTAGCGCGCCAGGAACTTCGCGACCGGCGAGTCCCACCGCAGCGTCTCCTCCACCACCGCCCGCCAGGTCGCCGCGTCGCCGCCGACCGCGAGCGCGCGTTGGGCGTCGTGCGTGAGCAGCGCCCCGACCGCGTTGACGAGCAGGCCGCAGGTGGTCTCGAAGCCCGCGGTGAGCAGCAGCCACAGGGTGTGCCGCAGCTCGTCCTCGGTGAGCTCCCCGCACCGGTGGCGGTGGATCAGGGCGGTGGTGAGGTCTTCGCCGGGGTGCGCGCGCCGGTGTGCCACCAGGGCCCCCATCAGCGGACCTATGGCGTCCTGGGTGGCCCGCACCTCGTCGGGCGTCGCCGTGTGGTCGAAGATGCTGCCGGTCATCTCCGTCAACCGGCCGCGCAACTCCTCGGGCGCGCCGACCAGTTCACAGATCACCCGGAGCGGCAGCGGGCCGGCGAGGTGCGCCCGAAGATCGACCGTGCCGGCGGAGTCCGCGTGCGCGGGCAGCTCGTCCAACAACGCGCCGACGATCGCTTCGATGCGCGGCCGCATCCGCAGCACGCGCCCCGGCGTGAGGAAGCGCGTGACTGGGCGGCGCAGGCGCTGATGCTCCGGGCCGTCCGCCGTCACCATGTTGGTGACCTCCACCATGCCCCGCAGCGGCCAGCCTTCGGGGAGTTCGACCCGCCAGTCCGCCGGGTCCTTGCTGAGCTGTTGGGCCTGGTTGACCAGGAGGTCGGTGACGAGGCCCTGGTGAGTGACGACCCAGCCGACGACACCGTCGGGGAGTTGGACCCGGACGACGGGCCCGGCGGCCCGCAGTCTGGCGTCCTCCCCGTGGTGGTCCGCCCCGGTGGGATCGAGTGCGAAGGCCGGCCGGTGCACACCAGTCATCTGTCGCTCCTCCACATCCGTGCACTCCGTCCGTCCATCCGTCGGCCCGCCCATCCATCCGTCCGCGCTGTCCGTCCGGCGGCTTCACGGCTCGCGCCTTGGGAGAGGTCGGGGGTCGTCCGGGTCGCTGGACGCCCGCGCGCAGGAGGGGGATGAAGGGGCATGACGCATCCCCACGCCGCGCCCGCGCCACCCCGTGACACGCGCTGGTCGATGGCCGAGGACCAGGCACGGCCGGGGAAAACCGGCCAGCCAACCTCTCGTTGCCCCGCTCCCCTCGGCTCAGTGCCCCATCCAGGGCCCCACCCCTCACACGCTCGCCTTCCTCATTCTTTCCCCCGCTCCTCCCCCGCATCCGGGGAACAACCAGCCCCGCGACGCATCCGCCATAGTTGGCCTGAAAGTATCTACCGTGACCGCCGCCGATGGGCCGCCGTCCGCACCCTCACGCTGCCGCAACGGCGGGGACCCGCGGGGCAGTCGGCAGTCATGGGCTCGCGTCACCACGAGCGGCCGCGCCGCCAGGCAACCGGCGACGCACGTCGGCCGCACCACAACCGAGACATCCACACCAAGGAGCGCACCCATGTCCCGAACCGTTCTGGTGACCGGGGGAAACCGAGGCATCGGCAGAGCCATAGCCGAACGCCTGATGAAGGAGGGCGACCGCGTCGCGATCACCTTCCGCAAGGACGACCCGGAGATACCCGGCGCCTACGCCGTGCGGTGCGATGTGACGGACAGTCACCAGGTCGACGCGGCCTTCGACGAGGTGGAGCGGGAGCTCGGCCCGGTCGAGGTCCTGATCGCCAACGCCGGTACGACCAGTGACAACCTGCTGCTGGACATGACCGACGATCAGTTCCGCCAGGTCATGGACACCAACGTCTTCGGCGCCTTCGCGGCGGCGCGCCGGGCCCGCCGGACCATGCCCAACGACGGTTCCATCATCGTGATCTCCTCGGCCATCGCCCCCTTCGGCGCCTACGGCCAGGCCAACTACGCGGCCTCCAAGGGCGCGCTGGTCTCCCTCACCAGGTCGCTGATGCGGGAGTTCGCCGACCGCGGCATCCGCGCCAACGCCGTGATGCCCGGCCCGATCCACACCGACATGTTCTACGAGCTGAGCGAGGAACAGCGCGCGGCCGTGGTCTCGAAGGTGCCGCTCGGTCGCACCGGAACCCCCGAGGAGATCGCCGGCGCGGTCGCCTTCCTCCGCTCGTCGGACGCCAGCTTCGTCAACGGCACGGTCCTCACGGTCGACGGCGGCGCCTTGGGGGGCATCGCGGCACCCTGACGTGCGGATGCCGGCGTGCGGTCGCTGACGGACGGTCGCTGACGGACGGGGGACCGGGGGACTCACCGGCTTCGGTCGGGCCGGCGAGCGCCCGGTATGCGGCACTGCCGATGTCGTTGACGACCCGGCGCGAGGGGACGGGACGGGCGATCGCCAACGTTCCGCGCCTGGCGGTGACTTAACCCCTCGTCATCTCGCAGACCGCTACCAATGCCCTACGCACCGTCATCTGCCCGGAAGCCCCGCTCCACGAGCCGGCGAGCGCTCTCGACGTGGCCCAGTCGCCGGAGCTCCCAGACCACCCAGTCCCGGCAGGGTGCCCGCAGCCCCGCCTCGACCGTGCTCAGCGCGCGCACCAGCTCCTCGGCTCCGGCCCCCAAGGGCACCGCGGAGAAGGCCGACGCCAGACAGCGCGCGGTGAGTCGGCCCGTGTGCGGATTGGCGTCCGCGGCGGGGTCGCCCCCCAGCAGGGCGCTGACCGCGCGCAGCGCGGCGGCCTGCAACGCGGGTACCGCGTCGGGCGATCCGCCCCCTCCCCCGTCGGCGAGAGCGAGGGCACGCAGCTCGTCCGGGAGGCGCAGGCCGACCAGGTCCGAGGCGCGCGGAAAGGGACGCCCCAGGCTGACCTTCCACAACCGGTCCAGGGTGGCGGCATCGCGAATGCCGCATATTCGTCCGAACGCGAGCAACAACTCCACCGACGGCGCCTTCAGGCCCCGTTCGACCCCTTCGTAAGTGCCGCTCGAAACGCCGAGCAGATACGCCATGTCGGACTGGCTCAGCGACTTCTTGGCGTACAGGAAGTCCGTCCAGAGGCCGTCCCTCAGCTCGTGCCGTCGAGCGCCGAGCTGCGAGACGTCAACGGACTTCCGCAGCGCCGAAAAGAGGGACCGGCACGCCTCCTGGCGGTCCATTTCAGCCGAACTCATCGGCACCCACGCTCACTTCGCTCGACGACTCGAACATCATGGTAACGACCGCTCAGCATTCTCCCGACGAGGCAAAATGCCGCAATTCCCTTCTCCCCGAGCAGCCCGGGCATTTCACGGTCCGCCAGTCCTGACAGAAAGCGGAGGAGCCCATGACCGCACCCCATGACGCGGCACGTCGCAGTGGTACGGCGCCGATCACGACGTCCGACCTGTTGCGTCACCACCGTGAACTCCTCGGCTACACCCAGGAGGTGTTCGCCCTCCAACACGGCTTCTCGATCCGCGCGTACAACGAAATGGAGAACGGCGGGAAGGTCAGCCTGAGCCATATGCGTGCGCTTCGGGACGCCCTCCGGATGGGGCCGCAGGCGCGGGCGCAGTTCTTTCGATTGGTGACCGGCGACGCACCGTCCCTCAAGGGCCTGAACGTCTCATCGGGCGTGGACCCCACCACCGCGAACTGGTGCGATTCCCACCTCGCCGTCCAGGACGCTCCCGCGGTATTGCTGGACGGCGGCTGGAACGCCGTCCGTTTCAACGACGCGTGGGCGGAGCTCTTCAGCGAAGCGGATGAGATGGGCGAGCGGGCAGCGCATCACCTCGATCACCCGCTCAACAACCCCATGAGATTCTGCCTCTTTCACCCGGCGGCCTCCCGCATGCTCCTCGACTACGAGGAGAGCTGGCTGGTCACGGCGATGTGCCAATTCGTGCACCATTTCCAGTTATATCCGCAGAACCAACAACTGCTGGAGATCCGACGGCGGATCGCCGCCGATCCCTACCTCAGCGAGGTCTATCGGAACCGCGTGCGCGAGGAGTTCACCGAGCGCGGGGTGGGCTGCGTCATCGAGCGGGACGTGGAGGAACGGGCGTTGCGCGTCGGCGGCCGCCGGCAGACCGTTCTGTTCACGATCGTCGTTCCCTGGCACGGCCGTGAGTACGGGTATCAGATGTTGACCCTGACCCCGGTGCGTAACGACGCCTTACGGCAACGGCATTCGCATCCGCATCCGCATCCGCATCCGCATCCGCATCCGGAAGTACGCCACAGACCCTCCGGGGATCGCAACACCGTCGGCACGACCCCACCGACGCAGACGCTCGGCGCCACCGGTCCGGCGACCGCCATCGAGGAAGCCATCCAACCAGCGGCGGAACGCGTCCAAACCGTCGGCGATTTACTGTTCCGCTACCGGTCCCGCCTCGGTATGTCCCAGGAGGTCCTCTCGCGCCGGCCGTCCTTTCCGGTATCGCCGCGCACCTACCGCGATTGGGAGACCGGGCGGAGTCTTCCGCGCAAGAAATACCTCCCGGCCCTGGCGGCCGCGCTGCACATGCCCGATGCGGTGAAGGGGCTCCTGCATTTCCTCATCACCAAGGGCGATCCACCGACTTCCGGCATTCGAGGCGGTCCGGCGATCGCCGCCCGTTCCCGGCGATGGGCGCGGGAACACGTCGACGATCGCCGGCAGCCGTCGCCCATCGCCCTCATGGACGGCGCCTGGGACGTCATCGCCTGCAACAACGCCTATCGACGGCTCTTCGGCCATCTCCCGGAACCCGACCCCAACCACCCGGCCACCAACGGGTTCCGCTACGTCATGTTCCATCCGGACGCCAGGGAAACCCTCGCCGGCTGGTACGAGGAGTGGATGATCCCGTGGATGGTCGAATTCGGGGCCACGCTGCTGCGCCACCACGATCGGCTGCACGCCGAGCACGCCGCCCTCCTGGAAGAGGTCGAGGCATATCCGGAGTTGTGGGACGCCTATACGGGACCGGTCCGTCGCGAACTCCAGGGCAGGGGCCGGGCGATCCGTTTCGAGGGCGACGGCGACGGCCGGGGCCTCTGGCTCCCGGGACCCGACGGTGACCCCGCGCACCGGGTGTACCAAGCCATCCGCCTGACCTCCGGAATACCGCTGCACGGCCTGTCGTACGGATACAACTTCGCCTGCCTGCGACCGTACGGCGACCCGACCCCGGGACCCGGTAGACCGCACGCTGAGGCCGGCCGGCGCACGCCGGATGCGACGCACGACGGTGGTCCGACACCGTTCCGCGGGGCGCGGCCGGGGAAATGCTGAGTGGCATGACGACCTCCACTGACGCCTCGCGCCAGGCCGCGCGCCGACGCCTTTCGGTGCCCCGGGCCGTGGCCGCGGGCGCGATCGGCAACTTCATCGAGTGGTACGAGTTCGGCGTCTACGCCTACTTCGCCACCGTCATCGCGGCCGACTTCTTCACTCCGCACGGCGGCAGCACCGCGGAGGCGCTGGTCAAGACGTATGCGTCGTTCGCGTTGGCGTTCTTCTTCCGGCCCGTCGGCGCGTTCCTCCTCGGCCGGGCGGGCGACCGCTTCGGGCGGCGGCCGGTGTTGTTGGCCGCGGTGACGACGATGAGTTGCGCGACGGCACTGATCGGTGTGCTACCGACGTACGCCATGGTGGGTGCCGCGGCACCGTGGCTGCTCACGGCACTGCGGATCGTGCAGGGCCTGTCCGCCGGCGGGGAGTTCGGCGGTGCGGTCGCCTTGATGACGGAGAGCGCGCCGCCCGGCAAGCGGGGACGGTACGGCGCCTGGCAGTCCCTCACCGTGGCCTTCGGACTGCTCGCCGGTGCCGCGGCGGCAACTCTGGTGACGACCCTACTGACGACACCTCAAGTCGCCTCATGGGGCTGGCGGTTGCCCTTCCTGGCCGCGCTGCCCATGGGCGCGGTCGCCCTGTGGCTGCGCCTGCGCCTGGAGGAGTCCCCGGCGTTCCGCCGCGCACAGGAGTCACGGGGACAGGAGCCCTTCGCCCCAGGCAAGGACACTGCATCGCCCCCGCCGACGACCAGGCAGGCGCAGACACCAACGCGGACGCAGACACAGACGCAGACACCGTGGGCCGTCATCGTCGGGTGCGGACGGCTGATGGCCTGGGCGGCGGCCGGCTACACCTTCCTCGTGGTCCTGCCGTCCTACCTCCAGAACACGGTGGGTGCCAGCCCGCAACAGGCACTGCTGGCCACGGTCATCGCCAACCTGGGCTTCGCCGCCACCATCCTCCCGGCCGGCGCGCTCAGCGACCGGCTGGGCCGGCGGACGGTGACGGTCGCTGGGGCGGCGCTGATCGCGGTGTCGGCGCTGCCCCTGCTCCACGTGGTGCAGGACCGGCACTCCCCGGCGTGGTTGGCGTACGGCGCGGTGGCGCTCGCGGGCGCCCTGGTGGGCCTGTTGGCCGGCCCGGGGCCGGCGATGCTGGCCGAGATGTTCCCCACGGCGGTGCGCCACACCGGCCTGGGCGTGGCCTACGCGCTGGCGAACGCGGTCTTCTCCGGCTGCGCGGGCCTGCTCATCACGGAGTTGATCCGCCGCACCGGCGACCCGGATGTCCCCGCCTACTACGTCATGGTCACCTGCGGCCTGGGCGCCCTGGCCCTGACGACCGTGCGGGCCGACGCCCACCACAGAACGCTGCACGAAGAGTCCAGCCAACCCCCGCCACCGGCCCCACTCCCCCTCGCACAACCACCCAACACGCCGTAATTCCAAGGACGTTGGCGCCCACAGCATGCCACACTCCCCCCATGTCGATCCGCTATCCGCAACCCCTGCGTCCGGGTGACCGCGTGGCCGTCACGTCCCCTTCGAGCGGCGTCGACCCGGAGATGCGGGCGCGTCTGGAAGTGGCGATCGAGTCGGTACGGGCCCGTGGCTACGAGGTGGTGGTCGGTCGCTGCATGGACGGGACGGGACACCTCAGCGCCCCCGCGGCGGAGCGCGCGGCCGAGCTGACCGCGATGCTGACGGACCCCGCCGTCAAGGCGATCGTGCCGCCGTGGGGCGGGGAGACCGCCATCGACCTGCTGCCGCTGCTCGACTGGGACCGGCTCCGCACCGCCGAACCAACCTGGCTGGTGGGGTACTCCGACATCTCCACGCTCCTCACCCCGCTCACCCTCCTGACGGGCCTCGCGACCCTGCACGGCTCCAACCTGATGGACACGCCCTACCAGGTGCCCGAGGGCCTGTTGTCGTGGCTGGACGTGGTGGGCGTGCCGGAGGGGGGCCGCATCGCCCAGACCCCGCCGGGCCGCCATCGGGCCGGCGGCTGGGCCGACTTCCGCGCCTTCCCGGACGTCACCACCTACGAGTTGGACGGCGTCGGCACCTGGACCCGCCTGGATGCCGACGGCGACGTGGACGTCGAGGGGCGCCTGATCGGCGGCTGCATCGAAACGCTCTGCAACGTGGCGGGAACGCCCTACGGCGACGTCGCCACGTTCGCCCGCGCGCATGCCCCCGAGGGACTGCTCGTCTACGTGGAGGCGTGCGAGGACAACGCGTTCACCATCTGCCGCAATCTGCACGGGATGCGCCTGGCCGGCTTCTTCGACGCCGCCAACGCCGTGCTCATCGGCCGCACCACGGCGCCCGACCGAGACTCCCTGACGCAGCACGAGGCCGTGCTCGACGCCCTCGGCCCCCTCGGCATCCCCCTCCTCGCCGACGTCGAATGCGGCCACGTCCCACCCCACCTCCCCCTGGTCAACGGCGCCCGCGCACGGGTCCTCCACAGCGCGGAACGGCAGGAGGTGGTGCAGTGGTTGGACTGATGGACGGCGGTGCGCAGGCATCGGGCGCGGGGGGCTCGTCGCGCGTGTTCGTCGGCGGATGGGGACCCGTCGGGCTATTCGACGGGGAGGGAGTCGCGGAGGGTGCGGGCGGTGGTGTTGGGGTCGTAGGCGTCGGGGACGCCGGCGACCAGGATGATGTCGCCGTCGATGTGGCGCGAGCGCAGCGGGGCGATCTGCTGGTACTCGGGTGAGTCCCACCAGGTCCGTGCCTGGGTGATGGTGGGGAAGCCGATCACCACGACGTTCCCGGGCCAACTGCCCTCCTTCACCTCGTGTTGCGTGGCGTGGACGAGGAAGCGGCCACCGTAGGGCTCGAAGGTGCCGGTGATGCGCTCGATGTACTCGGCGATCTCCGGGTGCGGGGCGGCATCCCGGAGATGGGCCATGGCGTAGGCGGGCATGGCGCGTCCTTCCGGTCGATCGGGTTTGGGGAAGTTCCCCGTACGCCTGTGATCCTGACAGGCGGGGATGTGGGAGGCGATTACCTGCCGGGTAAGGGGATGAGAGGGCGGCGAACTCCGTTCGTCAATGGGGGAGTTGTGTCGTTGCCTTGCTGCCGTCCGTGGCTGCCCGGCGCTTCATGGCGAATTCCAGTCTGCTTTCGCCCTCACGTACGGGTTGCACGCGTCCGGTGCGGTGGAAACCGTGTCGGGCGTAGAGGCGCTCCGCGCGGTCGTTGCCCTGGGTGACCCACAGTTCCACGCAGGCGATGCCGCCGGCGTCCGCCGCTCGCAGGGCCTCCCCCACCAGCAGGTCCGCGGCCCCGCGGCCGCGGGCGGCGGGGGCGACCCACATGGACACCAGGTCGGCGGTGCGGGGTCCGGTGGGGACGATGCCGATCAGTCCGCATGCCTGGCCGCTGTCCTCGGCGAGGAACTGGTCACGCCCGGCCAGGCGTTCTCGCCACCTCTCCTCCGTGAAGGCTTGCTCCCGCTCCAGCGTGGAACCGAACGCGTCGGGCGCATCGGCCAGGGCCGCCAGACGAACGGCACGGTAGAGGGCCCAGTCACCGACTTCGAAGGGCCGCACAGAGAGCATTCCCATGGGTCCAGACCTTGGCCCGGCCAGCACACCGCGCGCAAGGAGATTAGGGGATGGCTGGGGCCGCTGGATAACGGCATCCCGCGCGGATCGGCCGGCGCGCGGCCAGTGTCAGGCGGACTTGCACCTCACGCGGCGTCAGGAGGCATCGTGAGGGCATGAGCTTCGAACAGACCTGGAAGATCGGGGCGCTCGCCTCGGCGAGCGGGGTGACCGTCCGCACCCTGCACCATTGGGACCGGATCGGACTGTTGAGCCCGTCCCGCCGTACGGTCTCCGGGCACCGCGAGTACACCGAGCAGGACGTGGTCCGCCTCTACCAGGTGCTCGCCCTGCGCCGCCTGGGGTTGGGGTTGGGGACTATCGCCACGTGTCTGGACGTCGGCGTGGATCCGGTGCGGTTGGTGGCCGAGCAACTGTCCGACGTCGAGGCCGCCCTCGCTTCCCTGGAGGCGCTGCGGCAGCGGTTGACTCATATCCACGGGGAACTCACCGCGGCCCGGCCGCCGGAGGCCGCCACGTTGATCGGTGCGCTCCAGGCAATGCGGGGCACCGGCCCGGCCGCCGACCAGGCTCTGCGCCGCCATGTCGACGAGGACCACATCCGGGTCCTGGAGGACCGGGCACGGGCCCTCGGGCCCGCCGCCCCCTACCTGTTGGAGATCGAGTGGCCGGAGCTGTACCGCCGGGCGGAGGCGCTCCGCGCGGCCGGGACGGATCCGGGCGCGCCGCAGGTGCAGCGGATCGTGGCCCGCATGGACGAGCTCGGCGCACTGTTCAGCGGCGGCGAGGAGACGCTCTCGACCGCGGTCAAGGGTGCCTGGCAGCGGGAGCCGGCCGCGATGTCCGGCGACCCGGCCGCGCCGGCCGATGCCTGGCAGCATCTGACCGCCTACCTCGATCGCGCCCGCGCCGCCTCCTGACCAACTCCCCCACCCGTCCCGCCGTTTCCCACCGTTCCCCTCCGAGCCTTCCCGAGGACCAGTCATGCCCCGCGCCGTCCGACTCCGCATCGCCCGGTCAGCCGCCCTGCCCACCCTCGTACCGGCCCTGGTCATCCTCTCCGCGTTGGCGATCGCCGGCCTGGTGACCTGGACGGTCGTCCCCTCGGTGGTGGTCGCGCTGGCCGTCCATGCGCTCATCACGTTCGTCCGCCTCGGCCGCATCCCGGCGGGCACCATGGCCATCACCGGCGGCTCCGGCGACACCGTCGGCCTTGGGGGCCGGAGTTGACGGATACCGCGCGCCGGGCGGTGCCGATGAGGGGGCGCGATCGGCGTGGCGGGAGAGCCCCGCTCTCCCCCGAATCCGATCCGGTACCTGTACCCGTCACCTCCGGGGGCCGCGGGCCGGATCAGGGGCTGGCTTCCGCGGTCCCGTGCTGCCCCCCGTCCGCGCGGCGACGGCGCAGGGTGACCACGAAGACATGACTGCTGACGGCCAACATCCAGAGCGGGAAGACGAGTTCGAGATGGCTCGTGGAGCCGACCGCGAACAGCAGCACCAGTCCCACCAGATAGCCTAGCCAGGCCAGCCAGCGCGGGAAGACACCCAGTCGGTGCCCGATGGTGGTGGTCGACACCACGAACACCGCGGCCATCCGCGTGGCGTAGTTGGTCAGCAGCTCCAGGACCAGATGGCGGCCGAACTGCCAGAGCCCCCGCTGTCCCGCGGAGGCGGCGGCGGACACGTCCGTAACGGACAGCAGGCTGCCGGCCGTTGCCGCCAGGACGAACAGCATCGCCACGAAGAGCACCCCGCTGCCGAGGAAGAGCGTGGCGAAGAACCGGTCCTCGACCGTGCCGACGTAGTCCCGGACGGCGCCCATGAACCACAGGAAGAAGATCCCGGCGAACGGCAACAGGGCCAGCGCCGCGTGCAGCGCGTCGCGCTGGGAGGTCTGCCGGGTCCAGTCGGCGGCGTCCTGGGGGTGCTCGGGTACCGCGAGGTGCACCAGCAGGAAGGCGGCGCCCAGCAGCAGTGCGGAGATGACGCCGGCCGCCGCCGCGGCGCGCGGCATCCGCACCGTCCGGTCCGCGGGCCGGTCGACCGGGCGCCTCACGCGCCACCGTCCGCGCACCGGGCGGGCGGTGCGGAGCGGAGCGGAGTCCGGTGTGGCTGCGCTGACGACAGTGACGGCGGTGACGGCGGTGCGCTCCGGCCGTCGACGGATACGTTGGGTGACATAGCGTCAGTTCTACGGCGTGCGGTTCACCGCCGGAGGGATTGGCCGCGGTCAGTCGGGTGAACCGGGGGGGTGCAGGTGGGGCAAGCGTCGTGGGCGTCGGGGCCGGTACCTGGTTGGTGGCCCGTGGCCGACTGCCACTCGGAGAGCAACTCATGCCCCTGTGCGGGGGGTTGGTGGCCGTGGCCGCCCACAGTCCCTCCGCGCCGGCGCTCCCGCCGAAACGGGCGCCCCCCATCCCACGCGGGGCGGCGCACCCCCACACCCATCACCCCCGTTGCGCGCGCCGGTGGCGTTCCGTGCGTCGGGGGCGCGTCCACAGGCCGTCGTCGCCGCTCGTCGCCCATGGGATCATGTCCTGACCAGGCGATTTCACCGCAAGGCAAGACACCGAAGGAGACGAGTCCGGATGTTTGACGCCCTGAAGAACCTCAAGGAGAAGGCCGAGGAGATCGCCGAGGCACACGGCGACAAGATCTCCGACGGGCTGGAGAAGGTCGGCGGGTTCATCGACGACCGGACCGAGCACAAGCACAGCGACAAGATCGACACCGCCGTCGACAAGGCCCAGGGCTTCGTCGAGAAGCTGGGCGACAAGAAGTCCTGAACGCGCGGACGGGCGAGCGGTCCGGGCACCGCAGTGCGTCGGGGTCCGGATCGCGGGCGGGTGCGCGCCGGAGGGCGGGCGAGTGGTCCATCGCGCCGCGGGCGCGCTGGACAGCGGCATGGTCGACCGCGTCGCGAATTGGTCTAGTCCTGACTTGGTCCAGTCCATTGACATGCTCCTGACGTCAGGGTTATCCCAGAGTCAATACCGCTGCGTACAAGGGGAATTGGCGGCCCACCTCCGACATCTGGGACTGACATGAGACGCAGGCGCTCCCTCCGCACCGCCCTCACCGCTACCGTCACCGCCGTCGCCACGGCCGGCCTGACCGCCCTGGGCGGTGGCGCCGCCCACGCGGCGACCCCGCTCCCGACCCATGTGTTCGCGCCGTACTTCGAGTCGTGGACGGGCGAGAGCCCCGCCGCGCTCTCCGCCCAGTCCGGTGCCAAGCACCTGACGATGGCGTTCCTCCAGACCGAGTCCAAGGGCTCCTGCACGCCCTATTGGAACGGGAGTACCGAGACGCCGGTCTCCGCGTCCTCCTTCGGTGACGACATCAAGACCATCCAGGGCAAGGGGGGCGATGTCATCCCCTCCTTCGGCGGCTACACCGCGGACACCACCGGCACCGAGATCGCGGACAGTTGTACCGACGTCCAGAAGATCGCCGCCGCGTACGAGAAGGTGATCACGACCTACGACGTGTCGCGGCTCGACATGGACATCGAGGCCGACTCGCTGGACGACTCGGCCGCGGTCGACCGGCGGAACAAGGCCATCAAGCTGGTCGAGGACTGGGCGGCGACCAACGGGCGGAAGGTGGAGATCTCCTACACCCTCCCGACGACGACCCAGGGCCCGGCCGACAGCGGAACCGCCCTGTTGCAGAACGCGGTCAGCAACGGCGCGCGGGTGGACGTCGTCAACATCATGACGTTCGACTACTACGACAACGCCACCCACAACATGGCCAACGACACCCAGACCGCGGCCCAGGGCCTGTACGACCAGCTCAATCAGCTCTACCCGGACAAGGCGCCGGCCCAGTTGTGGGCGATGGTCGGCATCATCGAGATGCCCGGCGTCGACGACTTCGGGCCGGCCGAGACGTTCAGCCTCGACAACGCCAACCAGGTCTACAAGTGGGCGGTGGACAAGGGCATCAACACCCTGTCGTTCTGGGCCCTCCAGCGGGACAACGGGAGCTGTCCCGGCGGCGCGTCGGCCGACAACTGCTCCAGCATCCCGCAGCAGACCTGGGACTTCACCCATGTCTTCGCGCCGTTCACCGGCGGCGGGACCGCGGGGCCGACGGCCTCCCGGTGACCGCCGCGGCCGCACGCCCGCAGGTGTGCAGCCGCGCGGTGGCGCCGGCGGTCCCTATGGCGCGGTCCGGGCCCCGTCGTGCGCCGGTTGGTCGGCGTCGGCCGGGGCCGCCGGTGGTGTCCAGCGGATGCGTGTGCCGCACAGCGAGACCACCAGCGCGGAGGCGGCGACGGCGGCCATGCCCCAGACCAGTCCGGCGGCGTTGGCGATGAAGCCGATGACGGGCGGACCGGCGAGCAGGCCGGTGGTGCCCATGGCGGCGACCAGCGTGAGTGCCTGGGGACCCTGTCCGGCCGCGGCCACGTAGACGCAGGGGGTGACGGCCGCGATGCCCAGACCGACGCAGGCGAAGCCGATCAGGGCCGGCAGCACGCCGCCGCTCAACAGGGCGAGCGCCAGGCCGACTCCGGCCAGTGCGCTGCCGACGCGGACGATCCTCCCGTCGCCCCAGCGGCTCCGCCAACCATCGGCGAACAGGCGGGACAGCACCATCACGCCGGAGACGACGGCGATGCCCATGGGCGCCAGTTCCGCGGACGCCCTGGCGACGTCCTTGAGGTAGAGGGCCGACCAGTCGTTCATGGCGCCCTCGGTCACCGTGCCGAACGCCATGGCGCAGCACATCCACAGCGTCAGGCGGGAGGGCAACGCCCAGCGACGGCCGGCGTGTTGCCGTTCCCGGCCCGCCGCGGGCCGCTCGTCGGTGAGCAGCCCGGGCCGGGCGCAGCCGAGCAACAGCAGGAGCACCGCGGCGGCCGCCGCGAAGTGCACGACGACGGTCGCGGTCAGCGCGGTCACGCCGGAGGCCAGTACGGCCGCGGCCAACGACCCGGCGCTGAACGTTGCGTGCAGCTTGGACATGGCGTTGCGCCCGTGTCTGGATTCCAGGGCGGCGCCCTGGGCGTTCATGGCGACGTTCAGGCAGCCCACGAGCAGGCCGTCGCCGCACATCACCACCAGCGCGGTCGGGTAGTTGGGCGCCGCGGCCAGCGCGAACAGCAACAGGGTCAGGCAGAGCGCCGACCACAGCGCCAGGCGCCTGGCGCCCAGCCGGTTCATCAACAGCGTCACCAGGGGGAACGAGGCCGCCGCGCCGACGCCGGCGGCCATCAGCAGCACGCCAACTTCCGCCGCGGACAAGCCGAGTTGGGCCTTGATGGCGGGGATCCGGGAGGCCCAGGTGGCGTACTGGAACCCCAGGGTGAAGAACAGGGCCGCGATCGCCAACAGCGTCCGGAGGAACGGATCGGATATGCGGAACGCCGGCATCATGCCCCTTCTCGGAGGTTGGCCTTGTGGCCGGATCTGTTGTCGTCGCATGCGTTGACGCGTTGGTGGTGTGGTGCCGCCGGTGTCGGCAGCGGCCGGGACATGTAGACGGCGTGCGGGCCGTACTCGTCCGGGGAGACCACTCCGGGGTGGGAGTGGAATCCGTTGGCCGCCCAGAAGGGTTCGCTGCCGGCGACGGCGATCAGGGAGATCTGCTGGTAGCCGTCGCGCGTCGCCGTGGTCGTGAGGTGGTGCAGGAGGTGCCTGGCCAGTCCCCGGCGGCGGAGCGGTTCGGCGATGACCAGGTCGTGCAGGTGGAGGTTGCGGGAGGGGGGCGAGGGGCGTTCCGGGCGGGTCAGGTCCGGGTAGTGGAACGCCGGGTAGGGCAGGGCCAACAGGTAGCCCGCCAGCCGCCGGTGGAGGTCGAGGGCGAAGCAGGTGTCCGGTGAGGCGTGGGCGCGGGAGGCGAGGGCGGCGGGCTCCTCGGACAGTCCGAGGGCGGCGTAGGCGCGGGACTCCAGGGCGGTGATGGCGTCCCAGTCGTCCGTCGTGAGGGGGCGGATGCGGGGGCTGGTGTCGCGGGCGTTGGTGGTGTCGCGGTTCATCGGCATCCGCAGCACACCTCCGCGACCGGTTGTGCCTGTGGGCGGTGCGGTGGGGCGTGGTGTCTGGTGCCCGTGCCGTGGATCCAGGTGTACGGGGGCGGGTGGAAGCCGTTGAAGCCCCGGGTCAGATAGGAGAGGGCGTAGGCGCCGCAGGAGAGCAGCCAGACCGGGTCGCCGGAGGCGAGGCCCGCGGGCACCTGGACGGGGCCGCGTTCGGGCGCGAAGGCGTCGTCGCTGTCGCAGGTGGGGCCGGCCACGAAGGCGGGGAGGGTCGGGCCGGCGGGGTGCGTGGGGAAGGCCATCCGGTACGTCAACTGGTCCATTTCATACAGGCCGTTGAACTTGCCGACGCTGAGGTACAGCCAGCGCTGCCGCTCGCCGTTGGGCTGTCGGCGGGTGGTGAGGCGGGTCACGTGGGCCCGGATGGCTCCGTGGTCCGCGACGAGGTAACGGCCCGGTTCGATACGGAAGTCGAGGGGGTGTCCGCAGGTGTCGGTGAGGCGCGCCATGCCCTCCCGGATGACGGTGAAGATCTTGTCCACGGGCGGGGCGAGGGGTCCGCCGCGTACGTCGGCGTAGCCGAGGGCCGGCAGGCCGCCGCCGAGGTTGACGTGGTCCACGCGGATGCCGCGCCGGTGCAGGGCGGTCAGGGTCCCCGCGGCGAGGTCGAGGGCGCGGCGCCAGGCGTCGGCCGTCATCTGTTGGGAACCGACGTGGAAGGAGAGCCCGGACGGGGTCAGTCCGGCGTCCTGGGCCGCGGCCAGGACGCGGACCGCGTCGGCGGAGGAGCAGCCGTGCTTGTGGGTCAGTCCCCACAGCGCGCCGTCGCCGTCGGTGGCCAGGCGGCAGAACACCCGGGCGCCGGGGGCGTGGGCGGCGAGGGCCGCGACGTCCTCCAGGCTGTCCGTGGCGAAGTCCCGCACGCCGAGCCGGTGCGCCTCGGCGATGTCCCGGTCGGACTTGACGGTGTTGCCGTAGTGGATCCGGTCGAGCGGGATACCGGCGCGGAGTGCCTGGGCGATCTCGCGGGGACTGGCCGCGTCGGCGCCCGCGCCCCGGCGCGCCAGGCAGGCGAGGACGGCGTCCATCGGGCAGGACTTCATGGCGAAGCGGACGGCGGCGCCGGGCAGTTCGCGTTGCAGGGTGGCGTGGCTCTCGGCGATGCCGGCCAGGTCGTAGACGATCTGGTCGTGGTCCGCGGCCGCCAGGGCGGCGCGCAGGGCGGGGTTGTCGGTGATCATCGGCGGTCCCGGTCCGGCTGGTGGGGGAACGGGTGCGGGCCGGTGGCGCGGCTCGCGTCGATCAGCGCCGCCCATGCCTCGATGAGCAGGGCGAAGTCCGCCATGTCCTGCCCGGCCTCATGGAGCAGGCGTTCCCGGCGCGGGGCGAGGGTGTCGGCGAACGCCGCGTATTTTCCGCCCAGTTGACGGTAGGAGGCGTCGAGGACGTCCAGTCGTCGGACGTTCTCGGTGCGGTCCAGTGCGGTGCTCTCGCGGACCAGCGCGGCGATCGCGGGGGCGCGTACCTGGTGTTGGTCGTCGAGGAGCGCGTCGCCCGCGGCGGCCATCCGGTCGTAGAGGAAGTTGAGGTAGAGCATGGAGAGGAAGAACTTGGCGAACCGGGTCTGGTAGGCGGGGAATCCGGGGCCGGTGCGGCGTTCGCCGGTGTAGAAGTTCACGATGTTGCGGTTGTGGAGGACGCCCGGCAGGCCGGCGTCGTGCACCAGGTGGATGAGGAAGTAGTCGCTGCCGATGGTGTTGGTGGCGGGCGGCAGCGGGACGCGTTCGTGCACGCGGTGGAAGCTGATGTTGCACATGTCCACCCGCATGGGGTCGATCAGGCCCAGGACGGAGTGGTCGCGGGTGAACGGGGCCGTGCCGCCGCCCCGGAACGACTCGGCGGCGAGCTCCCGCTTGGCCTGCTCCGACCAGTGCCCTGGCGCCCACAGGCCGACCACGTCGGCGTAGACGTTCGGGTCCAGGCGGTGGATCTCGGCGATGTCCACGGAGAGTTCGCCGATGAAGGAACTGCCCACCATCGTCACGGGCTTGGGCGCGTGCCGCGGGTCCAGGGTGGTCGCGTAGACGTGGCGCGCCGCGTCGCCGGCGGGCCGTCCGAGGGCGCGGAGCTCGTGGTGGATCGGGAAGACCGGGGTGCCGTTGCTGGTCTGGTAGCGGCTGTCCGAGTCCCGGCGGTGGACGGACTGGCAGCCGAGGGCGGCGGCGATCAGGAACGCCCGGTTGGTGCAGGCGCCGTAGGAGGGCTCCGTCGGGAGCATGAGGTCCAGCATCAGGTCGGGCTTGGCGACGCCGGAGTCCCGGATCACCCGCCGCAGGAAGCCGCGTTGGGCGCGTTCGCCGAGGTGGTGTGCGATGACGTTCGGCGGGCGGGGGGTCTCCCGCACGGCCCGGGCGTGTGCGGCTAACGCCTCGCCGTCGCAGGAGTCCAGGACCAGCAGGTGGACCGCGACGTCGAAGTGTTCGGCGGCGTAGGCGGCCTCCTCGCCGAGGGCCCTGATCGCCGGGGCGCAGGGCCGGTTGGTGGGCAGGGTCAGGCAGATTGTGCGCATGCGCCCGCTCCCGTGGGTTCGGCGGCGTCCTGCCCGGTCCAGGAGTCGAGGCCGAGGAGCCTGGCGCCCAGTTCGTCGAGCACCGCCGGGCCGTAGCGGAGGGATTCGTGGCGCCGGGCGTCGCCGACCAGGGTGGCGTTCCAGTCCGGCGTCCGCCGGTGCCGCCAGGAGTCGACCCGGGAGGCGCGCAGGGCGCGGTGTTCTTCGAGGGCCGGCATCATGGAGAGGTACTGGACGGCGCGGACGTCGTCCCGGGAGGTGTTGGCGGCGACGCCGTGCGCCAGCAGGCCGTTCCAGATCAGTAGGTCGCCGGCGGCCAACTCGGGCCGGATGACGGGGAGTTCGTTGGGGTCGAAGGCGGGACGGAGCGGGTCCCGGTCGGCCGGTTGGCGCGCCTTCCACTGGTCGAACCGGCGGAACAGTTCGGGCGCGCACTGGAATCCGCCGCAGTCCGGCCGGGTGTCGTCCAGCGCGATGATGCCCTGGACGCGCTGCGGCAGCACCCCGAGGGTGGTGTCGATGTCCCAGTGGAGTTCGATGTCGAAGCCGCGCTCGGTCGGCGCGATGAGCGCGCGGTCGCGGTTGTTGATGTTGGGCGGGTTGAGGTTGAGCCGGTCCAGGGTGACCCACAGTTCCGGGCAGTCCCAGACATCGACGAACGCGTCGTAGACCCGTTGCGTCTGGCGGCTGTCCCAGAGGTACTGGTGGTGGTACGCCTCGACGAATCCGTAGATGTGCAGTTCCCGGTCGAGGTCCGAGCGGAACGGCCGGTCCTGGTACCAGGTGTCGGGGCGGGCCGGGTCGAGTCCCTGGAAGTCCCAGGCGAAGTCCAGCAGGCGCCTGGCGGCGGAGGGCGGGATGGCCTCCTTGACCACGACGAAGCCGTAGGTCTGCCAGAAGGCGAAGTCCGCCTCGGACAGCACCCGCAGCTCGTGCGTCTTGCGCAGTTCGTGCAGCGCGGTGCGGGCCAGGTAGGTCTCGCCGTCCGCGCTGAAGTAGGGGATGTCGGAGGCGGCTCGGTACAGGTATGCGTCGGTCGCCGGCATGCAGCGCTCCAAGGTTTCGATGGATTGCGGGCCGTGCGGATCCCTCTCGGGCGGGGCACCGGGCCACGGGGGCGCGCCGTTGGGCCGTCGGGCTGCTCGGGACGTCGCGGGGAGGGCGATCCGCTCGGCGGTGTTTGCCGAAGGTGAGCGGGGTGTGCAGCAGGGGCCGGCGGGCTCGCTCGTCCGCCGGGGGCGATCAGACCCGCCCCGTACGCAACTCACGCCCCTTGCTTCACTCGCTCACCAACAAAGTGGACTAGACCAACTCGTGCTGTCAAGAGCGGAGTTGGGAGAAGGGTGCGGTTGCGGCGATCGCGAGAGGGGGTGAGGCCGGCCGCCGAGCACCCCTCGCCCACCCCCGTCGATGCCCTCCGCGTCAACTGGGGCTCATGGCCGGGGAGTCGGGGGGCGATTGCCCGATCCCTTGACAGTGCGGATTGGACTAGGCCAATATCCGCTGGTCTGTACCAACAACCTCTGATCGATGCCTCGCCCCACAACGGAAGGCCCCGTCGATGTCCTCCACCACGCACAGCAAGGAGTTGCGACGACTCGCTCTCTCCGTCCTCCAGCCGGGCTTCGTGGGCACCGAGGCGCCGGACTGGGTCCTGCGCGCCATCGGTGACGGACTGTCATCCGTCGTGCTCTTCGCCCGGAACATCGCCTCGGCCGAGCAGGTCGCCCGACTGGCCGCTCAACTCCGCGCCGAGAACCCGGCATTGATCATCGCGATCGACGAGGAGGCCGGGGACGTCACCCGGCTGGAATCCGCGACCGGCGCCACCCGGCCCGGCAACCTCGCCCTCGGCACCGTGGACGACCCGGAGCTGACCGAGGCCGTCGCCCGCGACCTGGGGCACCAACTGCGCGCCGCCGGCGTGAGCCTGGACTACGCGCCCAGCGTGGACGTCAACTCCAACCCCGACAACCCCATCATCGGCGTCCGCTCGTTCGGCGCCGATCCCGCGCGGGTCTCCCGCCACGCCACGGCCTGGATCCGGGGCCTACAGTCGGCCGGCGTGGCCGCCTGCGCCAAGCACTTCCCCGGGCACGGGGACGTCGCCGTCGACTCCCACCACGGCCTGCCCCGTTACGACGCGAGCCCGGACGAGATCGCCGCGCAGGCGCTGCCGCCCTTCCGGGCGGCGGTGGCGGCGGGCGTGGGCGCGGTGATGAGCGGCCACCTCCTGGTGCCCGCCCACGACGCCGACCTCCCGGCCACCCTGAGCCCCCGACTCCTCAACGACCTGCTCCGCAAGGAACTCGGCTTCGAGGGGCTGATCGTCACCGACGCCATCGAGATGGGCGCCGTCGCGGACCGCTACGGCATCGGAGGCGCCGCGGTCCGGGCCGTCGCCGCCGGCGCGGATGCGGTCTGCGTCGGCGGGGAGAACGCCGACGAGGCCACCGTGGCCCGCCTGGTCGAGGCGCTCACCACCGCCTCGTCCGGCGGCGAACGCGCCGCGGAGCGCCTCGAAGAGGCCGCCGAACGGGTCCGGGCGTTCGCCGCGTGGTCCCGGGCGCTGGGTCGCAGCGCCCCGGTGGACCCCGTCAACCGGGACATCGGCTTCGTCGCCGCCCGCCGCGCCATCCGGCTGCGCGGCGCCGCGGCCGCCGCCCTCCCCCTGGCCGCTCCCCCGCACGTGGTGGAGCTGGTGCCCTCGACCAACCTCGCCATCGGCAAGGAGACGCCGTGGGGCGTCGGCGCACCGCTGCGGGAACGGCTGCCCGGCACCACCTTCGTCCGGGTCCCGCATCAGCAACTCGCCGACCGGCCGGCGGTGTTGGCCGACCACGCGCTGGCCCCCGCCGCCGGGCGCCCGCTGGTCGTCGTCGTCCGGGACGCCGCCCGGCACGCGTGGATGGGCCGCGCGCTGGTCGAGCTCACCGCGGCCCGCCCGGATGCCGTCGTGGTCGAGATGGGCCTGCCGGGCGGCTCGCTTCCCGGAGCCGTGCAGGTCCTCACGCACGGCGCGACGGCCGCCTCCGGCGTCGCCGCGGCGGAGGTGCTGGCGGGCGGCCGCCCGGGACGGGCCGCGGCGGTCTCCGGCTAGGGCGCACCGGCACCGTCGTCGTGGGCGGCGCCCGACGGCCTCGGCGCGCAAAGCGCCCAACCGGCCGCCGCCCGGGGCCCGTTCGCCGGTTCAGGCGTCGCGCCGTTGGGCGGCCTCGGTGAGGGTCCTGAGGACGGCCGGGGGCAGGCCCAGGTGGTGACCGACCCAGGCGGGGTCGCGGCCGTGATCCAACAGGATCCAGGCGGTGTGCAGTTGCTCCAGGTCGGGGGCGCCGGGGGCGGCGAGCAGGGGGCGGAGTTCCTGGAGCGGGAAGCCCTCCAGGGCTTTGGCGTCGAACCAGCCCTCGGGCCCCGCCCTTGGGGGCGCGGGGTGGTGGACCTCGTGGCTAGGGGCGTGCCGCAGCTTCCAGATCGCCCGGAACAGCACGAGCACCACGACCACGACGGCGACGAGCGCGCCGCTGAGGGCCGGTTGCACATGGGGCGGCGCCACGCGCAGCACGGTGACCACGGCCGCACCCCCGGCGATGACGACCAGCACCGCGGTGAGCTCGGGGCTCCAACGACGCGGCGCCTCCCGCTGGTTCGGCGCGGTGCGCGCGGGGTGGTGTCCCTCGGCGTTGCCGGGGCGGTGGCGGAGGCGGGGTGCGGGCATGTCGCTCATCCGATCTGAATGGCCTTGACCAAGAGCAGCAGGGCGGCGATCACCAGATA
This sequence comes from Streptomyces sp. WZ-12, assembly GCF_028898845.1. Classification (NCBI taxonomy): domain Bacteria; kingdom Bacillati; phylum Actinomycetota; class Actinomycetes; order Kitasatosporales; family Streptomycetaceae; genus Streptomyces; species Streptomyces sp. WZ-12. The sequence goes on from NZ_CP118574.1 coordinate 1,100,534, forward strand.
GCCGCGGAGCAGTCCCATGCCCAGCTTCAGGCCCGGCGACCAGACGACGGGTTCGAGGAGGGCGAGCGGCGGCATCCGCCAACTCTCGCGGTCGGCGCGGGAGACCACGGCGGTGGGCGGCCGCCCCCGGCGGGCGAGGCGGAGCCAGGCGGTGGCGCCGAGGAGCCCGACGCCGAGGGCGCCGGCCGCCCACAGGCCGACCTTCAGGGCGTTCAGGGACGGGAAGAGGGTGGTGGCGACGAGGATGCCGGAGAGCGCCAGCAGAACCACGATGATCAGGGCGGCCACCGCGTTGAGCCAGCGCGGGTTGGTCCACGGGCCCAGCACGGCGCGGTCGTTGCAGAGCAGCAGCAGGAAGGTGCTGGCCGAGGGCAGCAGCAGTCCGGCCAGGGCCTGGACGGCGGTGGTGATCAGGCCCAGGGGCGCGCCGGGCAGCAGCACGACGGCGGCGGCGACCAGCACCATGCCGGTGTAGCTGGCGTAGAACCCCTTGGCCTCGCGGAAGCTGCGGTGCAGGGAGTGGCTGCGGTTGAAGACGTCGCCGAAGGCGTAGCTGGTGGCCAGCGTGACGGCGGCCGCGCCGATGATCGAGGCGTCCAGCAGCACGATGGCGAACAACGCGCCCAGGACGCGGCTGTGCGCGCCCAGGGCGTCGGCGACGCCGAGCGCGTCGGTGAAGTGGCCGGCCGCGCCGGTCCCGCGGACCGCGTAGTCGGCGACGATGACGATGGCGATGGCACCGCCGACCACGAAGAGGGAACCGAGGACCGTGTCGGCGCGCTCGTGGCCGATGAACCGCGGCGTGATGCGCTTGTCGATGATGTTGGACTGCTGGAAGAACAGTTGCCAGGGGGCCACCGTGGTGCCGACGATCGCGATGATCAACAGGACCGCGAGCGGGGTGAAGCCGCCCTGGACGCCGGGCACCACCAGGTGGTAGGCGGCGTCCCCGAAGCGCGGGTGGGACAGCAGGGCCAGCGGCACCAGCAGCAGGCTGACGGTGATGAAGGCCAGCATCGCCCGTTCCCAGCGGCGGAAGCTGCCGGTCGCGGTGATCCCCACCAGGAGGCAGGCGGAGACCGGCACCGCGACGTACTTGCTGATGCCGAAGTAGCCGAGGGCCAGGGAGACTCCGATGAACTCGGTGACGATGGTGAGGACGTTCAGCACGAACAGGTCGACGACGCTGAACCAGCCCCAGAACCTGCCGAACCGCTCCAGGATCAGCCGCGCGTGACCGACCCCGGTGACGGCGCCGAGCCGCACCACCATCTCCTGGTTGACGATCAGCACGGGGACGAGCAGCAGCAGGACCCACAGCAGGCTGTACCCGTGGTTCTGGCCGGCCTGGGCGTAAGTGGCGACGCCGCCCGCGTCGTTGTCGCCGACCATCACCACCAGTCCGGGGCCGACGATCGCCAGGAAGGTGAGCAGGCGGCGCTTGAGGCTGCGCCCGAGGTCGGCGTCGTCGGCGCGGATGCGACCGAGGGCGCCTTCGATGTCGTCGTCGCGGGTGGTGCGCGGAGCGCGCGCGGGGCCGGTGGGCGAGCGCGGCCGTCGGGACGCGTCGGCCCTGGTCCGCGTCGGCGGTGGGCGGGCCCCGGGCGCCGGAGTGGGGCGGCCGGGGTGCGGGCCCGCGGGCGGGGTGGCGGGGCCGGCGCCGCGTTCGGGCGGTGGGGCCTGCGGGTTGGGGGGCGGGGGTGGTTCGGGCGTTCGGCGCGGTCCGGGCCGTGGGGCCGGTCCCGTGGGGCGCGGTGGCCGCTCAGGCCGCCGCGGTGCTCCGCCCGTCACGGCCGTTCCCGCTGCTGGGGCGCGATCGCGGTGCGGTGCACGGCCGGTGCCGGCGCCGGCTCCCGACGCCGCCAGTCCTCCGGCAGCATCGCTTCCAGCACGTCGTCGACGGTGATCAGGCCCAGCAGGACCTCGCTCTCGTCCACGACGGGCAGGGTGGTCAGGTTGTAGTCGGCCATCAGCAGCGCGACGTCCACCAGGTCGGTGTCGGGCCGCACCCGGACCGGGTCCGGCTCGCTCACCTCGCCCAACGTCGCCTGCGGATCGGCCTGGAGCAGCTCCACCAGGCGCACCGCGGCGACCAGCCGTCCCTCGTCGTCCGTCGCGTAGGCACTGGTCAGGGCCTCGGGTTGGAGGTGGCGGGAGTGGTGCAGCGCGGTGACGGCCGCGGCGATGCGGGTCCCGGCGGGCAGCGCCAGGAAGTCCATCGCCATCAGCCCGCCCGCGGTGTCGGGGTTGAAGCCGAGCAGGGTCTTGACCTTGCTGCGCTGGGCCGGCGGCAGCAGGTCCAACACGCGGCGCCGGCGGGGCTGCGGCAGGTCCTCCAGCGCATCGGCGGCGTCGTCGGCCCGCATCCGGCCGAGCACCGCGGCGATCTCCTGGTCGCTGCGGGTGCCGAGGAGCCGGGTGGCCCGCTCCTCCTCCAACTCCTCGAAGACGTCCGCCTCCAGCTCCGGGTCCTGGTGGACGCGGCCGAGGATCTCGCGCTCCTCGTCCTTGGAGGCGTCTTCGAGCAGATCGGCGATCTCCGCGGGACGCAGGCCGCGCATCCGCGTCGTCGGGCGGCGGGCAAGGACGCTGCCGCGGTGTCCGATCAGCGGCTCGAAGCCCTTCCAGTCCCGGCAGCGGTTCTCGCGGCGGTGGCCGGCCAGGCGCCGCAACGGGCCGCGGGGGCGGCGGGTGTCGAGCCCGGAGAGCAGCCAGCGGCCGTTGCGGCGGGCCAGTTCGACGTCGGAGGCGCGCACCAGCCGGGCCTTGGCCACGTCGATCAGCCGGTGGCCGAGCACATCGGCGCGCAACAACACCTCCCCCTCGCGGCGGCGGAACGGCCGCAGGTCCAACTTGGCGCTCTCCAGCCGGACCTGGCCGCCCCCGTCGAACGACGTCAACTGCTCGACGGGGACGAACAGCTCGCGGCGGCCGACCCGGACCACCAGCCCGGTCACCTCCGGGTAGTCCGTGCCGCGCAGCCGCACGATGACATCGGCCAGCCGCCCGAGCGTCCGCCCCCGGCGGTCGGCGACGGGGCGCCGAACCAGCGCGGAGAGACGCAGCGGCGCCGGCCGTTGCTCGGCGGGCGGCCCGGAGGAAAGGGGGCTGACGGCCATGGCTCTGCCCTGCCCTGGGGTGCGGTCGGGGCGGCGTCGCCGCCGTCGCGTCAACGGCACACCACGACGCCTCCCCCTCCATCTTGCGAGGTGTCCGGGCCCGGCGCGAGACCTCTCGGCGCCGGGCCGCTGCGGCGTGCACGGAGCGGCGTGCGACGGTGACTCCCCGCTGGTTTCCCGGTAACTCCCTGCGTTTATTTGCATACGAATGCAACAAGCGGCAGACTTTGCGCGGTATTTCCGCGGCACGCACACGAGGAAGGGAGGCGGCCGTGAGCGGCGAACCTCATAGTCCCGGCTGTCTTCCGGGCAGCGCCTGACCTCCCTGTCCCCTTCCCCAACTCTTCGTCCTCGTTGCCGGCGCCGACGTTCTCGCGCGCGCCGGTGACCGTTCTGTCGTGGTCCGGCTGTGCCATCGTCGGTCCGCAGACCGTCGTGCACCGGGGGGTGTCCCGTGACGTTTCCGTCGTTGTCCGCCGTGTCCCGCGCCTCGTTGCCCGCCCGGGTGGCCGGGCGGCTGGCCCGCATGCCGTGGATGGACGTGGCGGTGGCCGCGGCGGTGCTGGTGGGGATGTATCTGTTGCTGCGGGCCGGCGGCACGGGGACGCCGGTGTCGTTCGACCCGTCCCATGTCGTCGCGGTGGACACCGATCCCGCGAAGCTGCCGTACTACGCGGCGCGGAGCCTGCTGCGGATGTTCGCCGCGCTGGCGGCCGCGGTCACCTTCGCCGTGGGGTACGCCTATGCCGCGGCGCGCAGCCGGCGGCTGGAGCGGGTGTTGATCCCGGCGTTGGACATCCTCCAGTCCATACCGGTGCTCGGCTTCCTGACGGTGGCGGTGGCCGGATTCGTCTCGCTCTTCCCCGGCTCGACCCTCGGCCTGGAGTGCGCCTCGGTCTTCGCGATCTTCACGTCGCAGGCGTGGAACATGGCCTTCGGCTTCTACCACGCACTGATCACGCTGCCGCGCGAGTTGGACGAGGTCTCCCGCTCGCTCCGCTTCACCCGCTGGATGCGGTTCTGGCGGATCGAGCTGCCGGCCGGCGCGATCGGCCTGGTGTGGAACGGCATGATGAGCTTCGGTGGCGGCTGGTTCTTCCTGGTCGCCTCCGAGGGCATCAGCGTCGCCGGCCACAGCTACCCGCTGCCCGGCGTGGGCTCGTTCGCCGGCACCGCCATCGCCGACGGGGACCTGGGCAAGGTCGGCTGGGCGGTGGCCACCATGGCGGTCATGGTGACGGCGGTGAACCTCGTCTTCTGGCGCCCGCTGACCGCCTGGGCGGAGCGGTTCAAGAACGAGCAGTCCGAGGCCACCGACGTGCACCGCTCGCTGGTGCTGAACCTGCTGCGCCGCTCGCCCTGGCCGCGCCGGTGGGGCCGACTGCTGCGCCCGTTGGGCGAGTTGCTGGGCCGGGCGGGGCGCATCCTGGGCACCGACGATCCGCCGCTGGCGGGCCGCCGGGCCCAACGGCGCACCGGCGACCTGGTCTTCGCGGTGGCGGCCGGTGGGCTGATCGTCTGGGGGCTGGCCGATCTGCTGGGCTACCTCCACCACCGCACCGGCCTCGGCGTCTTCGTCGAGCCGCTGCTGCTGGGGCTGGCCACGCTGGCCCGCGTGGTGCTGCTGGTCGCGGTGGCCACGGTGGTGTGGGTACCGATCGGCGTGAAGATCGGCTTCTCGCCGCGACTGGCCCGGATCGCCCAACCGCTGGTCCAACTGCTGGCCAGCTTCCCCGCCAACTTCCTCTTCCCGCTGGCGACCTGGTTCTTCCTGCGGACCGGGCTGTCCCTGAACGTCGGCGGGGTGCTGCTGATGGCGCTGGGCGCCCAGTGGTACATCCTCTTCAACACCATCGCGGGCGCCGCCGCCATCCCCGCCGACCTCCGCGAGGCCATGGACGACCTCGGCGTCCGCGGCTGGCAGCGCTGGCGCCGCCTGATCATCCCGGGCATCTTCCCCTCGTACGTCACCGGCGCGCTCACCGCCTCCGGCGGCGCCTGGAACGCCTCGATCGTCTCCGAGGTCGTCACCTTCGGCGGCACCTCGCTCTCCGCCACCGGCCTGGGCGCCTACGTCTTCCGGGCCACCGCCGAGGGCAACTACCCGCATCTGCTCGCCGGCGTCGCGGTGATGGCCGCCTATGTCGTCGCCCTCAACCGGCTGCTGTGGCGCAGGCTCTACCGCCTCGCCGAGGCCCGCTACGCGCTCTGACCCCCGCCCGACGAGACACCCGCCCGACGAAAGGAGCCGCGCCGTGGACCCCAGCGCCCTCCGGGACGCACCCGTCCGCCCGACCGACGACGAGGTCCTCCTCGCCGCCCGCGCCCTCACCAAGTCCTACGCCGGTGCCGGCGGCGAACTCCCCGTCCTGGCCGGCATCGACCTGGAGATCCGCACCGGCGAGATCGTCGCGCTGCTCGGCCGCTCCGGCTCCGGCAAGTCGACCCTGCTGCGCTGCCTGGCCGGCCTGATCCCACCCAGCTCCGGCAGCGTGGTCTACCGGGGCGAACCGCTGGCCGGCGCCAACCCGGGCAGCGCCATGGTCTTCCAGACGTTCGCCCTGCTGCCGTGGCTGACGGTGCAACAGAACGTCGAACTCGGCCTGGAGGCAAGGGGGTTGCGGCGCGCCGAACGGACCGCAGCGGCCCTCCAGGCGATCGACCTGATCGGGCTGGACGGCTTCGCGTCCGCCTACCCCAAGGAGCTGTCCGGCGGGATGCGGCAGCGCGTCGGCTTCGCCCGTGCGCTGGTCGTCGAGCCCGATGTGCTGATGATGGACGAGCCGTTCTCCGCCCTCGACGTGCTCACCGCCGAGAACCTCCGCGGCGAGCTGCTGGAGCTGTGGGAGTCGGGCCAGTTCCCCACCCGCGCCGTCGTCCTGGTCACCCACAACATCGAGGAGGCGGTGTTGATGGCCGACCGCGTGGTCGTCCTCGACACCCGGCCCGGCACCCTCAAGGCCGCCTTCGACATACCGCTGGCGCGCCCCCGCGACCGCGGCGCCCCCGAGTTCGACGCCCTGGTCGACCGGCTGTACCGGGTGATGACCGGCCGCGACAAGGAACCGGGGCCCGCCCGGCTCGGCCGCCCCGAGACGTGCGACCCCGGGCGCCGCACCCCGGCCAACACCCCGCTGCCGCAAGCCAGCGTCGACGGAATGGCCGGCCTCGCCGAGATCCTGGCCCGGCGCGGCGACCGCTGCGATCTGGCCGACCTCGCCGACGAACTCGGGCTGGAGGTCGACGACTTGCTGCCCATGGTCGACGCCCTGGACCTCCTCGGCTTCGCCGTCGTCCACGGCGGGGAGCTCCAACTCACCGGCGAGGGCAGCGGGTTCGCCGGCGCGGACGTCCAGGACTCCAAGAAGATCTTCGCCCGCGCGGTGCTCGACTCGGCGCCCCTGGTCCGCCTGATCGTCACCAGTCTCCAGCGCCGGGACGGCACCCTGCGCGCCGGGTTCTTCCGCGACCTGCTCGCCCACCACTTCACCGGCGAGCAGATCGCCCGACAGTTGGAGACCGCCACCGACTGGGGCCGCTACGCCGCGCTGTTCGGCTACGACGCCGGCCCGGAGCAGTACACCCTCGACGAGGGCGGCACCGGCCTCGACGTCCGACGGCCCGGCGCGTACCCGCCCACCGGCTGACCGGCCCGCTCAGGCTCCCGGCGCCGGCCGCGCGCGGAGCCGGCCGCGCGCCGCGCCGCGCGCCACCGCCGCCTCGCCGGCCGCCGCGGCAGCCGTCGCCGGAGCCTGGTCCGTCGCGCCAGCCGGCGGTGCCTGGGACGCCACCACGGCGCCCTCCAGCAGCGTGCGCACATGGTCGCCCGCGACGCGGTAGAAGATCCTGGTGCCCTCCCGGCGCGACACCACCAGTCCCGCCGCCCGCAGCCGCGCCAGATGCTGCGACACCGCCGCGACGTGCGCGCCGACCAGCTCGGCCAACTGCCCCACGGCGTGCTCGCGTTGCGTCAGCGCCCAGAGCACCTGGAAACGCGTGGTGTCGGCCACTGCCTTCAACACGGCAACGGCCTGCTCGAATCTCGGGTCGGCATCGGGTGGGGCTTGCGCATCCATGAAGGGAGTCTAACGACTGGCGCCGCCGGACGGCACGAACCGAATGCGCCCCGCACCGGCCGGAGCGGGCCGCGCAACTCCGCCGGGCCACCGGGGCGTTCCGGGACGGGGAGCCCGGCCCGACGCCGGCCAGGGCCGGGGCGCGGGCACCTGGCCACGGGGCAGCAGCCTCATGCCGCGCCGCCCGGGCCGAGCACGTCACTGCGGGTGGCGGGGACCGCCGTCGGGTCGAGGGCGTAGCCGACCTGCCGCACGGTCCTGATGATCGCCTGGTAGCCGGGCCCCAGCTTGCGCCGCAACCGGGCCACGTGGACGTCGACGGTGCGGGTGCCGCTGACCGCCGTGTGCCCCCACAGCGTCGTCAGCAGGTGACGCCGGGAGTGCACCCGCCGGGGGTGCGCGACGAGATGGGCCAGCAGCTCGAACTCCATGAAGGTCAGGACGAGATCGCGCCCGCCCGCGCGGGCGGTGCGCTGTTCGGTGTCCACCATCAGGCCGGCCACCCGGTGGCGCGGCCCGCTGGGGGCGGGGCCCGCGCCGGCGGCGACGGACCCGCGGTCCGGGGCCTGCGGGGGTCCGGCGTCCGGTATCCCGAACCTGCAGTTCCCGTGGGCATGGTGGAGGCGTGCGTAACGCAGGCACATGGCGGTTTCTGACCTTCCGGGCGACGGTTGGGGAGGGGGTGTCTGGTGGGTCGCGGTCACGCCTCGGGCCGCCAGTGGGCTTCCAGTCGACGACGGCCATCGGGGTCGGCGACGGAGCGCCAGTGGGCGCGCGGGCGCCGGCGGGTGCGGTCCGCCGACGGCCGCCGAGTGGCCGGCGGCTCCAACACGTGCAGGACGGGGCTGTCGACGGCACCTCGGGCGAGCCGCTCGACGACACCGCGCAGGACGGTCCTGACGGCGTGGGCGGACGGGGCGGTCGGGGCCGCGGGCGAGCGCAGCGGACGGATGTGGATCACGGACAGAACGGACATGGCGCACTCGCCTCCGTGCGGATGGCGGAAAAGGGGAAGGGAAAGGAGGGAAGAGGAGAGGGGCAAGTTGCTTAAGCCGTAAGGGAGTTGTCTGGATCCGCGAGCCGGGCCCCTGGGGGCCGGCTCAGGGACCGGCCCCGTGCTCCCGCAACGTCAGGCGCGACCCCGCGGCGTGGCCGCCGCCTCGGTGAGGCGATCGGCCGCGGGGAGCGGAAGATCGGCGAAGTCGGCCAACCAGTGGGCATCGTGGCCCTGCCGGGCGAGGAGGTAGGCCAGGTGGACCCGCGGCTCGTAGGACGTCTGCGGGCCCGGGCAGAGCGTGCAGTTGTCCGGCGTTTCCAACAGGTAGGTGCGCTCGGCCCCGTCGTGCAGGGCCAGTCGGACCCGCGGGCAGCGGTGGTCGGGGACGGCCTGCCGATCGCGGCGCCGATCGGAACCGGTACGGGGACGCGGGAGTCGGTCCAGTTGGTTCAGTTGGTTCAGGAGGCGCATGACTGCTGCCCTCCCCTCTCTGTTCGGTGCGGTGTGGGCTTGCCGGCCGGCAGGAGTGCGGGTGACTGGCCGGCCCCGGGACGGTGAAACGGCGGACACGCCATCCCGGACTACGCGCGTGACAACGCTCAGTGCCCCAGGGCGAGTTGCACGATGCGGACGGCGACCAGGACCATCGCGGCCAGCAGATAGGCCCGCAGGGCGGTGAGGCCCACCTTGCGGCCGGTGGAGATGATCGGCGTGGGCAGGTGGTCGAGCGGCGGCATCCGCCACTCCTCCTTGCCCGTGCGGTCCACGCGCGCGGCCAGTGCCCAGCCCTTGCGGCGCCGGCGAGCCTCGGCGTAGCCGAGGGCGAGGATGCCGGCGACGCCGCAGACGCCCATGATGTCGAGGATCGCGTCCGAGCTGATGTGCGGGAACAGCACGGCGGCGGTCAGGATGATGGAGAGGGCGACCAGGACGGCGACGACGAAGGACGTGAAGACGTTCATCGCCCGCCCGTTGACCCACGGTCCGAGCACGGCCTTGTCGTTGCAGAGCAGCAGCAGGAAGACCGAGGCGGAGGGCAGCAGCACCCCGGCGAGGGTCTGCACGCCCTCGGTGAGCAGCCCGAGCGGGGAGCCGGGGATGACCACGATGACCGCGGCGGCCAGGATGAGCCCGGCGAAGACCGCGTAGAAGCCCTTGGCGCTGCGCACGCCGCGGTGCAGCGAGTGCTTCAGGCCCAGCACGTCGCCGATGGCGTAGGCGGTGGAGAGCGAGACGGCCGAGGCGCCGATGATGGAGGCGTCCAGCAGGGCGATGGCGAACAGCACGCCGGCGGTCCGGCCGGCGTACTTCGTCAGGCCGGCGGCCACGTCCTCGGCGTCGGTGAAGTTGCCGAACTCGCCGTGCCCGGCGAACGCGGCCGCGCAGAACCCCATCATCGCGGCGGCGCCGACGACCACGACGGCGATGCCGATCCACAGGTCGGCCTTCTCGTAGCGCATGAAGCGCGGGGTGATGCGCTTGTCGATGACGTAGGACTGCTGGAAGAAGAGCTGCCAGGGGGCGACGGTGGTCCCCACGATGGCGATGATCAGCAGCATCACGTCCGACAGTTGGGAGTGGTGCGGCAGGCCCGGGACGACGAAGTCGTGCGCCATCTGCGCCGCCGGCGGGTGCACGATGAAGTAGATCGGCACCAGCAGCAGCGACCCCGCGCACAGGGCTATCGCGGTGCGCTCGAACCGGCGGAACGAGCCGGTCGACGCGGCCATCACCACGATCGCCGCCGCCACCAGCACGCTCGGCACCTTCGGCAGCCCGAGGTAGCCGACCGCGAGGGTGATGCCGATGAACTCGGTGACGAGGGTGAGGGCGTTGAGCAGGAAGAGGTCGATGACCGAGAACGCGCCCCAGAACTTCCCGAACCGCTCCAGGATGAGCCGGGCGTGCCCGACCCCGGTGACGGCGCCGAGCCGGAGCACCATCTCCTGGTTGACGTAGAGCACGGGGACGAGCAGCAGCAGGGTCCACAGCAGGCTGGTGCCGTAGTTCTGGCCGGCCTGTGTGTAGGTGCCGAAGGCGCCGGCGTCGTTGTCGCCGACCATCACGATCAGGCCCGGGCCGACGATCGCCAACAGGGTCTTGAGCTTGGCGGACAGGCCCCGGCGCGGGGCGGTGTCGCCCTGCCGGATGGTGCCGAGCGCGCCCCGGATGTCGCCGGTGTGCGCGTCGTCGAGGACCGCGGAGGACGGCGTCGGGGTGGGCGGTGCGGTGGTGGACAGTTCGGTCATGACGGCCTCCCGGTCCCCCGTCCGGGGGAGGTTCGGGGGCACGCGGCGGCACCGTTCCGCGAGTGGGCAGCCCGGGTGCCGGGACGGCGGGGAGCCGTGCCGGTGGGGCCGCGGACGGGCGGAAGCGGGCGTGGAGAGGAGGGGTGTTACCGCGTGCCGGAGGTCAACGAGGACATACGGGTGCGGGGCCAACTGTGGCCCGGACTACTGCAATGGCCGTCCATGTCCCTCGCCTCCTCCCGGCCGGGGCGCCCGGGGCGCCATCACGGGCACGGCAAGGAGCGGACCGGCGCACGGGCCGGCTCACCCCTACTCGTCAGAGCTTTGGCACTCCACGGCGTAATCCCCTTGCCGGGGCAGCCACTTGGGGTCACCCCTTAACCCGGGGAGACCTGTCCTGAACCTGGGCGTCTCTCGACGTCGTGGGGTCAGTGGCCTGTGTCCGTGCAGACGCCTCACCGAACGAGGTGCCTTCGATTTCCTCGAATGCCCAGCAGCATACCGGTCTACTTGCACATGGACGCAACTACTTGACCGAACCTTGACGGCGGACGCGTCGGCGAACCCGGCACGGCCACCCAGCGGTTGGGGTGACGAACAGGGCAACTGCGCGCCGCTCGGGCCGAGTTGGACGGCGCCGCGGACTCCGCGAACGGGAAGCCCCAGACGGTGCCCGCGGCTGCGCCCACCAGACACCATCCACCGGTCCCTCCCGCTACTCCCACCCATCAGGCCCGACCGCCCGGACCCGCGCTCCTCGGTCGAGACGCCATCCCGCACCAACGCCGGGGAGTGCGCAAGCCGCCCCCTCGATCACGTTCCGTAACGGATCGCCGCGCATCCATGGGCAGCCCTGCCCCGGGAGTGTTAGAAATAGCAGCATGGCCGCAGGGTCCGGCCGATATCGGCGCGCAACGGTACGGTCACTGACCGAACGACGCCCGCAGAGCGTCGCGGGGCAGGTCTTCCTGCTCCAACTCGTCGTCGGTCTCCTGGTGGTCCTGGGCGTACTGGGGGCGCTGCTGCTGACCTCCCGGCACGACGCCGAGCAGGAGGCGCGCAACCGCTCGGTGGCCGTCGCGGAGACCTTCGCGCACTCCCCCGGGCTGCCGGCCGCGCTCCGTTCCCCCGACCCGACGAAGACGCTGCAACCCCTCACCGAGGCCGCCCGGAACCGCGCGCGGGTCGACTTCATCGTCGTGATGAACACCCACGGCATCCGCTACACCCACCCCGAGCCCGCGGAGATCGGCAAGCGCTTCGTCGGCGACATCAAGCCCTCGCTGGCCGGCAAGGTGGCGGTGGAGAGCGTGAACGGCCCGCTCGGACACGAGGTGCAGGCCGTGGTCCCGGTCACCGACGCCCACGGCTCGGTGGTGGGCCTGGTGTCCGCGGGGATGAAGGTGGCGAGCGTCAGCCGCGCCATCGCCGCCCACCTCCCGGCGATCTTCGGCATCAGCGCCGCGGCGCTGGTGCTCGCCACCGCCGCCACCTGGGTGATCACCACCAGGCTGCGACGTCAGACCCGCGGGCTGGGGTCCGTCGAGATGGGCCGCATGTACGAGCACCACGAGGCGGTACTGCACGCCGTCCGGGAGGGCGTGGTCATCGTCAGCGGCGACGGGCGGCTGCTGCTGGCCAACGACGAGGCCAGACGGCTGCTGGCACTGCCCGAGGACGCCGAGGGACAGGAGGTGGCCCGGCTGCCGGACCTCGCCCCGGGGCTGGCCGAGCTGCTGTCCTCCGGCCGCGCGGCCACCGACGAGATCCACCAGGCCGGCGGCCGGCTCCTGGCGGTGAACCAGCGGCCCACCGACCGCTACGCCGCCGGCACGGGGACGGTCGCCACCATCCGCGACTCCACGGAGCTGCGGCTGCTCTCGGGCCGGGCCGAGGTCGCCCACGAACGGCTGCGGCTGCTGTACGAGGCCGGGGTGAGCGTCGGCACCACCCTGGACGTCGCGCGCACCGCCGAGGAGCTGGCGGAGGTCGCGGTGCCGGGCTTCGCCGACTTCGTGACCGTCGACCTGGCGGCACCCGTCCTGCACGGCGACGAGCCGGCCGCCGGCGGCGCCTACCAGATGCTGCGCACCGCGACGCACGGCATCCGCGCCGACCACCCCTTCCGCCCCTCCGGCACCTCGATCACGTTGGTGGGCGGCACTCCGCAGGCGCGCGGCATGGTCGGCGGACACTCCGAGGTCGTGCCCGATCTGTCGACGACCCGCGACTGGCATTTGCAGGACCCGGAGCAGGGCGACCGCATCGTGGCGTACGGCGTCCACTCGCTGATCGCCACGTCGCTCAAGGCCCGCGGCAACATCCTGGGCGTGGCCAGCTTCTGGCGCTCGGAACGGCCGGAGCCGTTCGACGACGAGGACCGGTCGCTGGCCGAGGAACTGGTCGCGAGGGCCGCGCTGAGCATCGACAACGCCCGGCGGTACACCCGGGAGCACGCGCTGGCGGTGACCCTGCAACGCAGTCTGCTGCCGCGCACCCTGCCCGAACAGAGCGCGATGGAGGTGGCGCACCGCTACCTGCCCGCCCAGTCGGGGGTGAGCGGTGACTGGTTCGATCTGATCCCGCTGTCCGGGAGCCGGGTGGCGCTGGTGGTCGGCGATGTCGTCGGCCACGGGTTGCACGCCGCGGCCACCATGGGCCGGCTGCGCACGGCGGTGCACACCTTCTCCACCCTCGACCTCACCCCCGACGAGCTGCTGGGCCACGTCAACGACCTCGTCGAGCAGATCGACCAGGAGGAGGCGGACACCGGCAGCGGCACCGGGATCACCGGCGCCACCTGCCTGTACGCGATCTACGATCCGGTCACCCGGCGCTGCGACATGGCCCGGGCCGGGCACCCGCCGCCGGCGCTCGTCCACCCAGACGGCACCGTGGAGTTCCCCAACCTGCCGGCCTGCCCGCCCCTGGGACTGGGCGGCGTGCCCTTCGAGACCGCGGAGCTGCGGCTGCCCGAGGGCACCCAGATCGTGCTCTACACCGACGGGCTGGTCGAGGAGCGCAGCCGGGACTTCGACGAGGGCATGGAGCTGCTGCGCGGGGCACTGTCCCATCCGGGCCGGTCCCCGGAGGAGAACTGCCGGGCGGTGCTGGCCCGTCTGCTCCCGAACCGCCCGCGGGACGACGTGGCGCTGCTGATCGCCCGCACCCGGGTGCTCGGCCCGGACCGGGTCGCCGCGTGGGAGGTGCCGTTCGACCCCGCGGCGGTCGCGGAGATGCGCTCCCACATCTCCGACAAGCTGACCGAGTGGGACCTCGCCGAGGCCGTCTTCGCCATGGAGTTGGTGGTCAGCGAACTGATCACCAACGCGATCCGCTACGGCTCGCCGCCGGTGACGGCGCGGCTGCTGCGGGACCGCAGCCTGGTCTGCGAGGTGGCCGACGGCAGCAACACCTCGCCGCACCTGCGGTACGCGGCGATCACCGACGAGGGCGGCCGCGGCCTGTTCCTGGTGGCCCAGCTCACCGAGCGCTGGGGCACCCGCTACACCCCCCAGGGCAAGGTCATCTGGGCCGAACAGCCGCTGCCGCCGGCGACCGAGACGTCCGACGCGGCTGACGCGGCTGACGCGGCTGACGCGGCCGACGACGAGGGTGCCGGTGCGGCACCGGACAGGCCCTGACGCGCGGCGTGCGGCACGCCATCCCGCAGCCATCCGTACCGGACGTCGGAGCGTCGGCGCTCACCGGCACAAGGCGGTGTCCAGGAGTGCCTGGGCGTGGTCGGGGGCGTCCTTGGTGGGTGTGGGGTCGGCGGTGACGGCGACGGTGAGGGCACGGCCGTCGTCGGTGACGCCCGAGCGGGTGCGGTAGCCGGGGATGTCGCCGCCGTGGCCCCACATCCGGCCGCCGCAGCTCAGCGGCGTGCTGATCACGCCGAGTCCGTACCGGGCGCCGGGCCACAGGCCGGAGGCGGCCGGGACCGTGGTGCGCATCTGGGCGAGCTGCGCGGGGGCCAGCAGTTCACCGCCGAACAGCGCGCGGAAGAACCGGTTCAAGTCGCCCGGGGTGGACACGAGTTGACCCGCGGCCCACGCCCAGCCGGGGTCCAGCTCCGTGACGTCCGTCAACGACCCGCCGGGCCGGACCGGGAAGTAGCCCTCGGGATGGGGCGCGCGGAGCCGCTCGTCTCCGACGCCCGGGAAGTAGGTGTGGCGCAGCCCGATGCGGTCGATGACCCGGCGGGTGATCTGCTCGGCCAGCGGGCGGCCGGTGACCTTCTCGACGAGCAGGCCGGCCAGCACGTAGTTGGTGTTGCTGTACGACCAGTTGGTCCCGGGGGCGAAGAGCGGCTGGTGCGCCAGCGCCAGGTCGAGCAGCGTGCGGGGTTGGACATAGCGGTGCCGGTGGGCGGGGATGTCGCCCAGGAACTCCGTGTAGTTGGGCAGTCCGCTGGTGTGTTGGAGCAACTGGCGCACGGTGATGCGGCGCCCGTCGTTGCCCTTGCCCCGTACCAGTCCCGGCAGATAGCGCTCGACGGGCGCGTCCAGTGCGATCTTGCCCTCGCCGACGAGTTGGAGCACGACCGTGGCGGTGAACGGCTTGGTGTTGCTGCCCGCCCGCACCTGCCCGTCGAGGGGCACCCTCGCCCCGGTCCGCAGGTCGGCGACGCCGGCGGCGTAGTGGTGGGTGCGCCCGTCCCGGTCCGTGGTGGCGGCCAGCGCGGCGGGGAACCGGTCGTCGTGCACCAGGTGTTGGAGCCCCTGCCGCACGGTGTCACCGGTGCCGTGCTCCTGCACCGCGGTCGCGGGCCGCACGGCGCTCACGGCCAGGGAGGCGGCCAGCACCGCGACCATCACCCCCAGCCGACACCCCGTCGTGGGCGCAACTCCACGGCGCACGGCTCGATGAGAACGCTCGGTCATGGCAAACCCTCCTGGCGCGCTCGGCAACCACGGCAGACATCCGGACCCTCCCAGACTGCGCGCTACGGCCCCGCCGCCCCATCCGGGCAGCCGGCACATCCGAGGTGGGGCTAACCACACCCCGCGACCGCGAACCGACTCCCCCGCCCCCAAGGCCGCCCCGCCCGGTCATCCCTCCCGCACACGCGTGTGCGTCCCCTCCCCTCGCCGGTCCGTCCGCGTTGACCCACCCAACGGGACCGTCGGGGAACCGTGGAGGAGCCCCGGCTCCTCCGTGGGGCGCACGACCACGGTTCCCTCGTGAGTCCATGCGCCCCGTTTAGGCCCGCTGTCGCGGCGGGTACGTTTCGTTACGCACGGCAACTCACGGGGTCGCAGGAGTTCCGCCTCGGGAGCCCGGTTCAGGAGTTCGCCCCGGGAGGGCGGCGGATCCGTGCGCGCGAGCTGCGACCGGGTCTCGACACGGGGCGCTGGGCGGACCGCGGCGACCAACTGTGCTTTCTCTACGGGGAGATGAGGGGAGATCACCTTGGCTGACCGACCCTATCCGTACCGCACCGCGCTGATCACCGGCGCCTCCAGCGGCATCGGCGCGGCCCTGGCCCGGCGCCTGGCGGCCCAGGGCGTCTCCCTGGTGCTCGTCGCCCGGCGGGCGGCGCGCCTGCGGGAGCTCGCGGAGGAGCTGCACCGCGCGCACGGCGTCGAAGTGGAGGCGCTGCCCGCGGACCTGACCGACCCCGAGCAGCTCCGACGGGTGGAGGCCCGCCTCACCGACCCGGACAAGCCGATCGAACTCCTGGTCAACAACGCCGGTTCCGGCGCGGCCGGGGTCTTCGCCCACCTCCCGGTGGACGGCGAGGAGGCCACGGTGCGGCTCAACAGCCAGGCTCCGGTGCGGCTCACCCGGGCCGTCCTGCCGCGCCTGCGCATGGCGGGCCGCGGCGGCATCCTCAACGTCTCGTCCATGAGCGGCCAGTTGCCCTCGCCCTCGCTCGCCACCTCCGCCGCGACCGAGGCGTTCCTCACCCACTTCTCGCAGAACCTCGCCATCGAGAACCGCGGCTCGGGGGTCCATGTCACCGCGCTGGTGCCGGGCCTGACCAAGACCGACTACTTCGCCGCGAACGACTTCGGGCCCGCGCCGATGCCGAAATTCCTGTGGTTGGGCGCGGACCAGGTGGCCGCCGCCGGTTTGAAGGCGGTCGCGGCCGGCAGTCGGCGCTGCGTGCCCGGGTTCCCCTACAAGCTCGCGAGCGTGCTGCTCTCCTTCACCCCGCCGCCGCTCAAGCGGGCTCTCGGGCGGTACGTGTGGCGTCGGTGACGGTGCGGGCGGTGGGCGCCCGATATCCCACCGGGGACCAGGCACCTGAACCGCCGTCCTACGCCTCGGCGTTGATGCCGGCCAGCAGCCTGTCGACGTAGGCGGTGAGGGCGGGCAGCACCGTGGTCATGCGGGGGCGCCAGCCGGGGACGGCGTTGACCTCGCAGAGGGTGTGGCCACCGTCGGCGGTGAAGAGCAGGTCGACCCCGGCGATGCTCAGGCCGAGCGCCGCGGCGGCGCGGACCGCCAGGGCCTCCGCCTCCGGGTAGCGGCCCAGGCAGAGTTCCGCGGTGGCACCCCGGGCGAGGTTGGAGGCCAGGGAGCCGTCGCGCGAGCTGCGGATCTGGGCCGCGACCGGCTCGCCGTCCACGATGAACACCCGTAGGTCCCGCCCGTGGGAGGGGGCGACGTATTCCTGGAGGATCAGCGGCACCTCCTCGGCCAGGCTGCCCGCCACCGCCCGCAGCAGGTCGGTGTTCGGGGCCAGGAACACCCCTCTTCCGTTGCGCCCGTTGACCGACTTCACCACGCACGGGGCCACCACCTCGGGGCTGCGCACCACGCCGGCGAACGGCGCCGTGGCGTACGACAGGGAGTCGGGCACCGGCAGTCCGGCCGCGGCCAGTTCCTGCAACTGCCACATCTTGTTGCCGCACCGCTGGTGGGAGTCGGCCGAGTTGACCAGTACCGCGCCCATCCGTTCCAAGTGCCGGAGCAGGGTGAACTCGCGGTGCTGCGTCATGGTGCCTGGTGTCTGTCGCACCAGGACGACCTTGGGCGGCGGGACGTCCAGGCCCCCGAGGGTCTGGAGCACCAAGCGGCCGTCCCGCACGCCGAAGAGGAGTTCGTTGGAGTGCCAGACGGCGAAGCGCGGGCCGTACGCCCGCTGCAGCGCCGCGGCCAGCACGCGGGTGGCCTTCATCAGGGGCACCGGGTGCTCCCGTACCAACACCCACACCTCGGCGGGCGCTTCGATCGCCGACGACATCCCAGGCTCCTCTCCCCGGCCTCAGCGCCGGCGCTCCGACGCCCTGGCGATCCTAGAGGGTTCGCCGGGGCGCGGTCAGGCGCCCACGTGCAGCCGGGGACGGTCCGCAACAGGCCGGGGAGCCTCGTCGAAGCAGCGCCCGCACGCCCGCCCGGCGGGTCGGATCGGCCGGCGCGGTGAGGGCCTCGGAAAGCGGCACCGAGGAGGGCCGCCGGGGCGCGGGTGTCTGTGCCAGGCATCCGGGCCGGGGGACGTCAGGCGTCCAGGCCGCCGCGGCGCACCAACTGACGGGCGATGACGTTGCGTTGGATTTCGTTGGTGCCCTCACCCACGATCATCAGGGGGGCGTCGCGGAAGTAGCGCTCCACGTCGAACTCGGTGGAGTAGCCGTAACCACCGTGGATGCGCACCGCGTTGACGGCGATCTCCAGGGCCGTTTCGGAGGCGAACAGCTTGGCCATCCCGGCCTCCATGTCCACCCGCCGGCCGGCGTCGGCCTCGCGGGCCGCGTACAGGGTGAGCTGGCGGGCGGCGGTCAGCGAAGTGGCCATGTCGGCGAGGTAGTTGCCGATGGACTGGTGCTGCCAGATCGGTTTGCCGAACGACTCCCGCCGCTGGGCGTAGGCGAGGGCGTCCTCCAGCGCCGCCCGACCGACGCCGAGCGCGCGGGCGGCGACCTGGAGCCGGCCGGTCTCCAGTCCCTTCATCATCTGCCCGAACCCCTCCCCCTCGACGCCGCCCAACACGGCGTCGGCCGGCGCCCGGTAGTCCTCGAAGGCCAGCTCGCAGCTCTCCACCCCCTTGTAGCCCAGCTTGGGCAGGTCGCGGGAGACGGTGAGACCGGGGCCGGGTTCGCCGAGGAGGACGGAGATGCCGCGGTGCGCGGGCTGGGCGCGCGGGTCGGTCTTGCAGAGAAGGGCGATGAGTTGGGAGTGCCGGGAGTTGGTGATCCAGGTCTTCACCCCGTTGACCAGGTAGGCGTCGCCGTCCTTGCGGGCGACGGTGCGGAGGGCCTGGAGGTCGGAGCCGCCGCCCGGTTCGGTCAGGGCCATGGTCGCGCGGATCTCGCCGGTGGCCATCCGCGGCAGATAGCGGCGCCGTTGCCGCTCGGTGCCGTAGTGCAGCAGCAGCTTGGCGACGACGGTGTGGCCGCCCATCGCGCCGGCCAAACTCATCCATCCGCGGGCGAGTTCCTCGGTGACCAGGACGTAGCAGGGGGTGGAGACCGGGGTGCCGCCGTACTCCTCGGGGACGGCCAGGCCGAAGACGCCGAGCCGCTTCATCCGCTCGATCAGGGCCTCTGGGTAGGTGTTGGTGTGCTCCAGTTCCCGGACGACGGGCTTGACGTCCTTGGTGACGAAGTCGCGCACCGTGCGGACGACGGACCGCTCGTCCTCGGGGAGTGCGTCGAGCGTGCTCATGGGGTGCTCCTCGTCAACGGGCGGTGGGCAACGGGTGTTGGGGCGGGGGCGGGGCGTCGCCGGGCACGGGGCGGATGGTGGAGGGTGGGTGGTGGTCGGGTCGGTGGTCCGCCCCGTCCGGTTGATCACCAGCGTGCCGTGCCCTGTGGAAGGACGCAACGATGCCCACTGCCCAGTCCCCGTTCGGCCCCGCCCTGGATGCCTGGCGGCCGGAGCCCGTCACCACCGAGGACCCGCTGCCGCCCGGGCCGGTCGAGGCGGTGTCGGCACTCCTCGACCTGCCCGAACCGGCCGCCGCCACCGGCGGTCCGCTGCCGCCGCTGTGGCAGTGGTTCTACTTCCTGCACTGGCCCGCCCAGCGTGCGCTCAGCGCCGACGGGCACCCGCACGACGAGCGCTTCCTGCCGCCCGTCCCGGACCGGCAGCGGATGTTCGCCGGCGGGCGCTGCGAGTTCGTCGAGCCGCTGCGCCTGGGCCGGCCCGCCACCTGCGTCGGCAGTCTGGGCGCGGTGACGCCCAAGCGGGGCCGCACCGGCGAGATGCTGTTCGTCACCGAGCGCCGGGAGTACCGCCAGGACGGGCGCCGCTGCCTGGTCGAGGAGCAGGACTACGTCTACCGCTCGGGCCGCACCGCCGACCCGGGACTCCCCACCACGCTCGACGCGCGGGGCGCCCCCACGGCCGAGGACCCCTGGCAACTGCCCCTCCAACCCGACCCGACGCTGCTGTTCCGCTTCAGCGCGCTCACCGCCAACACCCATCGCATCCACTACGACGCGCCCTACTGCCGCGCCGCGGAGGGGTATCCGGGCCTGGTCGTGCACGGCCCGCTGCTGGCCCTGCTGATGCTCGAACTCGTCCGCCGCAACGCCCCCGAACGCCGGGTGCGCGCACTGGCGTACCGACTGCGGCGCCCGGTGTTCGCGGGCGAGCGCCTGCTGGCCGCCGGTACCGCCTCGGGCGGGCGGGCCGGCCTGCGCATCGCCACCCACCGGGAGACGGGCCACGCGACCGGCGAGGTGACGTTCGACTGAGCGGCCGGGGCCGGCCGACGGGCCGGCCCCGGCCGCTCATACCTCCAGGGCGAAGTGGATGCCCTCGTAGGCGAGCCATTGGGCGTGGGTGTGCAGCCCGTAGCGGAGGTCGGTGGTGGGTTTCCAACCGGGCGGGGGCGCGGGCCAGTTGAGGGGGTCGGGCGTGGTGCGGGGGGTGGTCGGTTCCGGTGGGGTAAGGGGGACCGGGCGGACGGCGGCGCGGACCGCCTCGGCCAGTTCGGTGGCGGTCAGGGGGGCGTCCGCCACTCCGGTCACCGGGTCCGTGGGCGGGGTGCGGAGCAGCGTGGACAGGGCGGTGACCAGGTCGCGGGTGTGCAGGGGGCGCAGCGTCCCGGTGGGGTCGTCGAGGGTCAGCGGGTGGCTGCGCAGGGCGTCCCAGACCAGGCGGCCGATGCGCGAGTCGGGCGGGCAGCCGGGACCGTAGAGGTCGCCGAGGCGGAGGGTGAAGTCCGTTGCGCTGCCCGGGATGTGCAGGGTGAGGGTGGAGGGTTGGTCGAGGGCGGTGAGGTCCAGGAGGGCGGTGGCGGGGCGGTCGGGCGGGAGGTGGGTGAGGAGGGTGACGGGGTGTCCGGCGTCCCGCAGGCCGCGGACCAGGTGTTCGCCGAGCGGGGTGCCGGCGCCCAGGACGGCGACGTGGGGGTGGTCGGTGCGAGGGGGGTCGGTCGGGCGGGGGTCGGCCGCGGGCGCGGCGGCCCGGCGGGGCCGGCGGAGGCGCCCGGCCGCCTCGTGGCCCGCCTCCAGCCCGGCCGCGGTGATCCGGGCCAACTCGTCCCGCTGTGCGGCGATCCGGTCCTCGCCCTGGGCGTGACTGATGCCTCCGGGGCCGACGGTGGCGAGCGCCTCGGCGAGCACGGCGGGGTCCGGCGCGGGGTCCGGGGCGGCGTCGTCCCCGGGGGCCGGATCGCAGCGGAGGCCGTCCCTGCGGTGGACGAAGCCCATCGTGAAGGCGGTGAGCCAGGCGCCCTCGGCCGCCTCGGGGGTGGTGGCTTCGGCCATCCGCACGATGGCCGGTTGCCGTCTTTCCACGCGGATGCCGGAGCCCTCCAGGTACTGCGCGCAGTCGAGGTGGAGCCAGTGGCCGGAACCGGCCCCCCAAGTCCCTTGGAGCGCGGCCCCGTTCGACGGGTCGTCGACGCGTACCGCGCACTGCGCCACGCCCTGCTTGAAGAACGGGAGGACCCGCAGCCCGGTGAGCCGGGCCGCCTCGCGGCCGGGGGCGTCGTGCGGCAGAAAGCACACCGAACGGCGCGGCCCGCGGAAGGCATTGCCGGAGATGCTGCCGTGGTCCTCGTGTTCGGCGAGGCTGGGCACCGAAACGTACGCCGGGATTTTCTGTGCCCGTAAGTAGCGGTTCATGAGGATGTCGTCGGGCCAGCCGTCGAGATGGCGGCGGCCGAAAGCGGCGAATCCGGCGGCGACTTCCCTGGGGAGAATGATGGCCACACAGGGAAAGTACTCATTGACCGCGCCGACCCACCGGGCCCCGGCCATGGCGCCGAATCGCACCGCGGCGCCGTTCCGGGAGTCCCAGAGCGCGAAGAGCGCGAGGGCGGCGTCGGGCATCGCGGAAATCGCCTGCCGGGCGCGGGCGAAGAAGCCATCCGAGAGGATCATGTCGTCCTGGACGACGAGTTGGTGGGTGGCGCTCTCCTCGATCGCCTCCCATGCGCACAGCGCGGTCCGCAATACGGACGGTTTACCGGCCGGGTCGGGGTCCATGACGACGCGCAGGGCGCCCGGTGGGGCGGAACTGGCGAGCCGTTCCGCGGCCGTGCGGCGTTTGGGATGGGTCATCACGGCCCCGCTCAACCGATAACGCGTCATCAATTCCTCCGGTTCTCCGCTTTTCCGGCCCGTCGGTCTTTTGCGTCGCAGCCGGTCGATCCGGCCACGTGAATCCGGACAGTACGGCGGCCCGCACACGCCCCGCAAGACTGCCGAAATGGCGCTCTGGCCCTGCCGATTGGCGCCGGACATGCTGACCGCCGGCCCATGTGCGGTCGGCTCGTGCTCCGTTATGCGAAGAGAGGGATCGATGCCCGGAACGCTGAACGGAAACAGGAACGTCGGGGGGAACGGCAATGCGAGCGGTAATGCGGGTGCCGGTGCGGGGAGTCCGGTGCCCGGGGTGTTGACGGAATCGGTATCGGCGCGGCTGGAGAAACTCCGGGATTCCCGGGTGGTGGTGACCGGCGGCGCCGGGCTCGTCGGCAGCCGGCTGGTGCGGCTGTTGCGCCGGGCGGAGGCCGAGGTGACGATACTGGACCGGCTGGACGCCTATCCGGACGATGCGCACGCCACGCTGTTCGGGGTCGACGGCCTCGGGGCGGATCTGGTGGTCGGGGACATCTGCGACCGGGCCGCGGTGCGCCGGGTGCTGGCCGGCGCCGACTACGTGGTGCACGCCGCCGCCTATGCCGATGTCGCCGCCTGCACCCGCCGGCCCGACATCGCCTTCCGGGCGAACGTCGAGGGCACCCAGGTGGTGTTGGAGGAGGTCGCGGCCTCCGACGTGCGGCGGCTGGTGCTGATCTCGTCGGCGGCGGTGTACGGGAACGGCGAACCCGGTGTACGGGGGCCGCAGGTGTTCCGGGAGGACCAGCGGCTGCTGCCGGTTTCGGTGTACGCCAACTCCAAGCTGTGGGCGGAGCACCAGACCCGGTTGCTGCTGAGCGGCGCGGGCTCCCCGGAGTACGCGGTGTTGCGGTACTTCTCCGTCTACGGCGATCCGCAGGTGCCCAAGCCGGGCAGCCACTCGTGGATGGTCGCCTGGCTGTCGATGCAGGCCCGGCTGGGGCGTCCGATGCGGCTCAACGGCGGCGGGGTGCAGGTGCGGGACCTGGTCCACGTCGAGGACGTGGCGGCGGCCACCGCGCTGGCCCTGGTGGAGGAGGGGATGGCGGGGGCGACCGTCAACGTCGGTACGGGCGTGCCGACTTCGGTCCGCGAGGTCGGGCAGTTGATCGCCCGGCACTTCCCGCGGGTGCACTTCCTCACCACGCCACTGCCGGAGGGCGACCCGCTGGGCGGCTACGCGGACACCGAGCAGTGCCGCGAACTGCTGCGTTGGACACCGGGGATCGACGTGCGGGCGGGCGTGGAGCGGTATGTGCGCTGGCTGACGAGGACCCCGCACGCGGTGCCTGGTTGGCTGAGCGAAGGGTGACGTGCGGGTGAGTCATGTCGGCTCGCACCTCTGGGAGGTGCGGTTCCGGGCGCTCGGTGATCCGCTGCATCCGCCCACCGCTGTGGTCCCGGAGATGTTCCGGGAGTGCAGCTCGACCGGAAGGTTCCAGGCCCGATGAGCGGAGCGACGAGGGTGTCGGGGGCACAGGGCACTACGGCGGTGCCGGCCGCGGGGCAGGCGGTAGTGCCGTGCCGGGCCTGTCTGTCCGGGGAGGACCTGGACTGGTTGGGCGGCCGGTCGGTCAGTCTGGCGCTGGACCTGCCGACGTCGGTGACGGTCCACCCGCCCGGCGCCGCCGGGCCGGGCGGCGGCGGTGCCGGGGACTGGGCGGGCGAGGTGTGGGCGTTCCTGCGCCGCCGGCTGCCCGGGCTGGGGCCGCGACCGCCGGCGGTCTCCACGGACAGCCGGGCGCCGGCGGCCAGCGGCCTGTCGTCGTCGACGGCGCTGATCGTGGCGCTGTTCCGGGCGTTCACCCAGGCCGCGCTGCCGGCCGACGGTGACCCCGGTGGCTGGCCGGTCCCCGCGCGGACGCTGGCCCAGTGGGCGTACGAGTTCGAGTTCGCGCGCTTCAACGGCGGGGGCATGGACCATCTCGCGGTCATCGCGGGCGGGTTGCTGCTGCTCGACGGGCGGACCACCGGCCTGCCGGAGATCCGGCACCGGGTCGACTTCCCCGCGGAGTGGTCCGTCGTGGTGCTCGACTCGGGCACCCGGAAGGACACCCGCGACCACATCCGGTCCGTCCGCGCTCAACTCGCCACCGGGGACGCCCGCCTGGCCGCGTACCGGAAGCGGACCGACGCCGCGTCCGGCGCCGTGTGGGAGGCGGTGCGGGGCCGGGACCTGGCCGCCCTGGGCGCGGCGATGAGCGAGGCGCACAGCGCGATGCGGGACCTGCAACGGATGTCCACGCCGCTGTTGGAGGAGCTGCGGTCGCTGGCGCTGCGCTCCGCCGGCCTGCCGCTGAAGTTGAGCGGGGCCGGCGGGGGCGGGGCGCTGGTCGGCGTCTGTCCGGCCGTCGAGCGGGCCGAGGTGGTGGCGCGGCTGCGGCGGGCGCTCGGCCCGGTGCACCCCGCGGCCCGGGTCATCGGGGCCCGGGCCGCGGCGGGCCTGGCTCCTGCGCTCGCCGCGGCACCGGTCCCCAAGAGGCCCGCCCCCGCGCCTAGATGAACGGGTCGTAGTCCGTGCCGGGCTCCGGCTCGGACACGGTGCCCGCCGCCGCTCCGGCCCCGATGCCGTCGAGTGCGAGGTTGGAGCGGTGGCGGGCGCAGTGGAAGCGGCAGTCCCGGCTCGGGTCCACGATGCCGCGGTCGGAGGTGCGCCAGATCTCCGGGAGGCGCTCGGTCACCGCGTCACCGATCCGGGCCCCGGCGTTGCCCCGGTGGTACGAGCAGACGTACACGCCCGACGGGGTCACCAGGGTGCGCAACTCGGCGACCCGGCAGCGGTGGTAGTCCTTCTCCTGGACGGGCCCGACGCGGTTGCGCAGGGACGTCAGCGTCGAGGAGTTGACGATCTCGAAGCCGTCGCCGGCGAGCGCGGCGGCCTTCCCGAGCTGCTCCTCCACGGAGGCGAGGAGGTCGTCCGGCACCTGGATGATGTGGTGTCCGTCGTCGAACATCGCCTTGGTCTCGAAGTAGTCGCAGCCGATGTCGTGGGCGAGTTCGGCGGCCCGCAGGACCTCGTGGTGGTTGCTGACGACGGTGCCGTCCGGCTCCTGGCGGGTCATGACGAGGAACGAGTAGCCCAGCGCGCCGCGCTTGGCCTCGGCAAGCAGCCGCATGTTGCCGATGACCTTGTCGAAGACGCTGCGGCCCTTGCGGTCGGGGCGGAAGCGGCGGTACGTGGCGCTGGTGCCGGCGTCCACGGAGACCCGCACCCAGGAGGCGTAGGCGGCGAGTTCGGTCAGGTTCTGCTTGATCAGGGTGCCGTTGGTGACCACGCCGATCGCGATGCCGGCCTCGCCGAGGATGCGGAGGACCTGGCGGGTGCCCCGGTGGGCGAGCGGTTCCCCGCCGCCTATCAGGACCACCGCCCGGACCTCCATCTCCACCAGTTCGGCGGCGAGTTCGGCGAGCCGTTCCGGGGTGAAGCGGCCCTGGTTGAGCAGCTTTCCGCTGATGCACTCCGGGCAGGCCAGATCGCAGAACGTGGTCGGGTCCAGGTCGACGACCAGGGGGCCGCTGGAGCGGGTGCCGGTGGCGGCTTCGAGGATCCGGGGCCAGCCGGACGGCTGGTACAGCTTGGACACCAGGTCGAGACGGTCGAACGTCACGTGTTCTCCTGCTTGGTCGGAGGTTCCGTATCCCGGCGGGACGTCGGTCCGCGGGTCGAGCGCGTGCGACATGGCTGTGGGCGGCGGGCCCGTGGAGGGGGGATCGGGCGGCGGCCGGGCGCGCCTCAACGGCGGCCGACCGCCGGTCTTCGGCGACTCATCCCTTGACCGCGCCGGTGGTCAGGCCGGCGGCGATGCGCCGTTGGACCAGGGCGAAGAAGACCGCCACCGGGAGCGCGGTGAGGGTGGCGCCGGCCATCAGGCCCCCGTAGTCGGTGCCGAAGCTGGTCTGGAAGGACATCAGCCAGATGCTGAGGGTCTGTTTGTCGTTGCTGGACAGCAGGACGTAGGCCAGGACGTACTCGTTCCACGCCTGGACCAGCGCGTAGATGGAGGTCGCCACCAGGCCAGGCGCGAGCAGCGGCAGCACGACCCGGCGGAAGGCGCCCAGGCGGGTGCAGCCGTCGGTCATCGCGGCCTCCTCCAACTCGACCGGGACGGCGGCGATGAAGCCGCGCAGCAGCCAGACCGTGAACGGCAGCGTGAAGACGAGGTAGGTGAGGATCACGCCGGCCAGGCTGTCGGTGAGGCCGGCGTCGCTGAGCAGCAGGTAGACGGGGATGATCAGGCCGGCGAGCGGGATCATCTGGACGCCGAGGATGACCAGGACCAGGGCCTTGCGGCCGGCGAAGGCGAAGCGGGCCAGCGCGAACGCCGCGAGCGTGCCGATGAGCAGGGAAATCAGCACGGTGCCGGCGCCGATCAGCACGCTGGCGCGGACGTTGGACCAGAACGTGGGGGTGGCCAGGGCCCGGCGGAAGTGTTCGAGGGTGAGGTGGTCGGGCCAGAAGTGCGGGGGGTCGGCGTGGATCTCGGTGGCCGGGCGGAAGGCGGTGAGCAGCATCCAGTAGAGCGGGAAGGCCAGCAGTGCGCTGACGACGAGCCCGAGGGCGTTGGCGGCCGCGCGGTGGCGGCGCGGGGTCCCGGTGCCGGGGGCGGTGGTCATTCGGCCGCTCCCAGGTGGAGGAGTTGGCGGACGTAGACGACGGCGCCGACCAGCAGCATCAGGACGGTGAGGACGGCGATGGCGGCGCCGACGCTGTAGCGGTTGACGGCGAAGGACTCGATGAACGAGTAGACGCCCAACAGGTAGTAGTCCTTCTCGGGTTGGCCGCCGCGCATCAGCCAGATCTGGTTGAAGACCCCGAAGTCCCAGATGGCGCTGAGCGTGGTGACCAGGACTGCGGTCGGTTTGATCACCGGCCAGGTGACGTACCGGAAGAGCTGGCCGGGGCGGGCGCCGTCGACCAGTGCCGCCTCCTCCAGTTCGGCGGGGACCTGGCTGAGCGCGGCGTGCAGGGTGAGGGCGGCGAACGGGACGGCGCCCCACACCACCACGCCGGTGATCACCGCGAAGCCCTGCCAGGGGTCGTCGAACCAGTTGTGCTTGCTGAAGTCCAGCCCCGGCACCAGGCTGAGCAGCCAGTTGACGACGCCGTAGTCGGCGTCGGACAGCCAGCGGAAGATGGACGCGGCCACCATGACGGGCATGGCCCAGACGGCCACCAGGACACCGGTCATCGTCGTCCGCACCCAGGGCGCCACCCGCCGCATCAGGAGGGCCACCAGCAGCGACAGCGCCATGGTGGCCATCACGCAGGCGACGGTGAACAGGGCGGTGCGGCCGACGACGGTCCAGAAGAAGCCGTCGGAGAGGATCGAGCGGTAGTTGGCGAGCCCGGCCCAGGGGGGTGCGGCCCCGGAGAACAACTCGCGGCGGGTCATGTCCCGGAAGGACAGCAGCACCAGGTCGACGAGCGGGTAGCCGAGGACCGCGGCGAGGGCCAGCACGGTCGGGGCGATCAGCAGGTACGGGAGCGCCCGCCGCCGGAGGGCGCGCCGCCCGCGGGGTGCCCGGCCGGGCCCCGGTGGGCCCGGGTTCTGCACGATCAGCACGGCGGTCAGTGCTCGTTGATCACGGCGTCGATGCGGCGGTCCGCGGCCCGCGCGGCGTCCGCCACCGACTGCTTACCGGTGGCGATGTCCTGGAGCACCTCCGGCAGGACGTTGGACTTCTCAACGGCGCCCCAACCGGGGGCGGTTGGGGTCACCCAGCCGTGTTCGGCGGCCCGCGCGGCCGGGCCGTTGATGCCGCCGGCGGCCACCTCGTGGAGCTGGGCGGTGTTGTTGGGCAGGGTGTCGGCGGCGATCAGGCGGCGCTGCGAGGTGCGGTCGGTGAAGAGCCTGATCCAGTCCTGGGCCAGGTCCTGGTTGCCGGACTTGGCGGGGATGGCCAGGGTGGAGCCGCCCAGGAACGGCGGCAGCGGTTTGCCGGAGGGGCCGGGGAAGGCGAACGTGGCGAACTTCCCGCGCAGCGCGGGGTTTCCGCCCGAAGTGCTGTCGGTGGCGGCCTTGGCCTCCCAGGTGTTGCCGTAGAACATGCCGACCTTGCCCTGGCCGACGACGGCGGGCTCGTCGCCGTTGTCCTTGGAGCGGTCGCCCGTGTAGTAGGCGTCCAGGAGGTCCTTCCACTGCGTCAGCCCGGCGACGGAGCGGGGGGCGGAGAGCGCGCCGTGCCAGCGGCCGTCCTTGCGCACCGCGATGTCGCCGCCGGCGTCCTTGACGAAGGCCATCGCCGCGTACCAGTAGCGGCCCGGCATGTAGAAGGCGGAGAAATTCTTGTCGGCGCTGCCGAACGTGGCCTTCAATTTGTCGAGGTCGGTGCGGAGTTCGGGATAGCTGCGCGGTGGTTGGTGCACGCCGACCTGGGCGAGGAGGTCGGTGCGGTAGATTCCGACGCGAGCGCCCACGTAATAGGGCACGCAGTACGTTTTGCCGCCGTCCTGACAGGCGTCGCGGAGGGCCGGGAGCCATTCCTTGGAATGGTCGAATTTTCCTGGATCCACGGCGCTGAAGGCCCCGTTGACAATGTAATTGGTGGTCTCGCTGTTGCCCATTTCGACTACATCGGGCACTTTCCGGCCGGCCAGCGCGGCGTCGATCTTCTGGTTCTTGGTCGTCCACTGCTGGTACTGCACCGTGACCTTGATCTTCGGATAGGCCTTCCGGAAGCGGGCGTTGACCTCGGACACCAGATCGGGCCAGCTCTCCTGGGCGTCCACGGTCAGCCAGACCGTGAGCTCGCCCGTCCGGTTCGTGGCCGCGACCGGTGTGCCGCCGCCACAGCCGGTCACCGCGCCGAGCACGGCTATTGCCCCCAGGCCCGCCGTTATCCGGGAGATGCGTTCGGCCATGATCTCCTCCGTCGGGTTGTCGGAACCGGCTGTATCTACCCCGGGCACCTCGGCTTTCACCCCGGGAACCCTTTCCGGCCAGAAATTCCGGCGGCCGGAAGTGAGTCATGGCGGAATCCGCGAACGACCACCCGGCAGGCCGGACCATATACCGATCTTGAGTTGGCGTCGGGAAAGCCGACACCGGTTTGACGCAAAAGGCGCGCTCCGCCAATGATCGGCTCTTGACGGTGCCGCCCCCACTGCCTCAGTTTTGCTCGGGTGTCTCCCACGTCCCCTATCGAAGGGTTTGCACGTGACTGAGTACGGCACGACGACCGCAGATCAGGCCACCCGCCCGGTGAAGGTCAATTCCTGGAACGGCTGGGATCCGCTGCGGCACGTCGTCGTCGGACGCGCCGACAACGCGGTGGTGCAGGCTCCCGAACCCGCGATCCGGCGGGACTTCCCCGAGGACGGCTTCCCGCTCGGCACCTACGGTCCGATGCCGGCCGACATGACCGCCGAGGCCAACGAGCAACTCGACGGCTTCGCCGAGCTGTTGCGGCGCCGCGGCATCCGCGTGGACCGGCCCGCGCCCGTCGACTTCAACCAGCGCGTGAGCACCCCGGACTGGACCCAGGAGTCCATGTCCGGCTGCATGCCGCCCCGGGACCTGCTGCTGACCGTCGGCAACGAGATCCTCGAAGCCACCATGTCCTACCGCAGCCGCTGGTTCGAGTACCTCTGCTACCGGCCGCTCCTCCAGGAGCTCTTCCGCGCCGACCCGCGGATGCGCTGGGAGGCCGCCCCCAAGCCCCGGCTGACCGACGCCTCCTACCACGCCGGGTTCTGGGACACCTACAACACCCTGCCCACCGAGGTGCAGTTGGCCCGGGTGCGCGACTACGACCTGGTGCTGACCGAGGAGGAGCCGCTGTTCGACGCGGCCGACATCGCGCGCTTCGGCAAGGACCTCTTCGTCCAACTGTCGTTCGTCACCAACCGCAGCGGCTACCAGTGGCTCCGGCGCCACTTCCCCGACCACCGGGTGCACGCGGTGACCTCCACCAACACCCACCCGCTGCACATCGACGCCACCTGGGTGCCGCTCCGTCCCGGACTGGTGCTGCACTGCGGCGAGCGGCTCGCGGACCCCGAACTGATGGAGTTCTTCCGGCGCAACGACTGGGAGATCATCGAGGCGGTGCAGCCGGCCAGTTGGGACCACCCGCCGAAGCTGTCGTTCTGCAGCCCGTGGCTGGCGGGCAACATGCTCAACCTCGACCAGAACACCCTGTGCGTCGAGGAGAAGGAGGTCGCGCTCGCCGACCAACTGGCCGGCTACGGCTTCGAGATCGTGCCGGTGCCGTTCCGCGCGGTGGGCCCGTTCGGCGGCGGACTGCACTGCGCCACCTTCGACATCGAACGGGACGGGGAACTGGAGGACTACTTCCCGCACCGCTACGGACGGTACTGAGGCCCGGTGTCGGCCCCCACTCCCCCCGGCCGGAGGGCCGTCCGGGGCGTGATCCTCGACTTCTACGGGACGCTGGTGCGGCTGATCGAACCGCTGCCGCCCAGTCACCGGTCGCTGTTCCTGAGGCGGGGCCTGGCCGAGGCCGCCGACAAGTGGGGCGACCAGTGGGCCGTCGGCCCCCGGGAGGGCGAGGAGCACGCCGCCCACTCCGTCAGCCAACAGACCTACCATTCCTGGGAGTTGGAGCGACTGCGGAGCCGGGCGCTGTCCTGCGGCGTCCCCGCGTCCGTGGCCGGCCCGCTCGCCGTCGAGCTGGACCGGGCGATGAAGGACCTGCGCCTGGCGCCGTTCGGCGACGTCCCGGCGGCGCTGGCCGGGCTGCGCGCCCGGGGCCTGACGGTGGCGGTCTGTTCCAACTGGTACTGGGACCTGGACGGCGCCCTGGCGGACGTCGG
This sequence comes from Streptomyces sp. WZ-12, assembly GCF_028898845.1. Taxonomy (NCBI): domain Bacteria; kingdom Bacillati; phylum Actinomycetota; class Actinomycetes; order Kitasatosporales; family Streptomycetaceae; genus Streptomyces; species Streptomyces sp. WZ-12. Next base: position 1,131,276 of record NZ_CP118574.1, read on the forward strand.
ACTGGCCGGACTGGTCGATGTCGCGGTCACCTCGGCCCGGGCCGGCGCCCGCAAACCGCACCCGCTGATCTACCGGACGGTGTTGGAGCGCTGCGGGCTCCGGCCCGAACAGGCCCTGTTCGTCGGGGACATGTGGGAACCGGACGTGGCGGGGCCGCTGGCCCACGGGATGCGCGCGGTGCACCTGTGGCGGCCGGACCGGGTCGTGGTGGGCGCGGCCCCGCCGTTGCCGGACGGGGCCGCGCGCATCCCCTCGCTGGCCGCGCTCAGCGCGCTGCTGTGACGGGAGCGGGGGTGGCGGGGCCGGCGGCGGAGAGCCGGTCCAGGACGTTGCGGGTGACTCGGACGACGCCGGCGTCCAGTTCCCGGCCGCAGACCACCGGCCAGTCGGTGGTCCCGGCCGTGAAGACCGTGCCGCCGGCGGTGTAGAGCCCCATGGTCGCCGCGCGCGGGCTGGTGATCGCCGCCTCGCGCGCCGGGCAGTTCCAGTGCCCCCATTTCAGGTGGTGGAAGTCGTCGTGCACCGGATCGAGGAGGTAGATCCCCAGGATGAGGAAGGACTCCGGCGTGCCGTCCACGCCGGTGGCGTGCGCCACGCCGGCCGCGTCCCGGGCGAAGGCCGCGCCATCGCACTCGTAGCCGATCAGCGGTGTGCCGGCGCCCAGGGCGTCGGCCGGCCCGCCGTCGGCGCCGTCGCGCAGCCCGGTGCCCTCGTACACCCAGTGCTCGGCGTGCTGGACCTGGTAGCCGTCGCGCGGCCGGTCGCCGGGCCAATCGCCCGGCCACATCCCGCCGTTGCGGAAGCTGACGCCGGTGAGGGCGTTCTCGGGCTCCCCGACGCCGTCGGGCGGCGCGGGCCACCACTGGTCGGTCGCCGGGAGGTGCGGGTACTCCGTGCCGACGTGGTGGTCGGTGTCGGAGACGAACGCGGCGTTGTCGTCCACTGGGTGGACGCGCCACCAGCAGGTGTTGGCGCTGAGGAAGGCCACGTTGCCGCCGCCGGCGACGAACCCCGCGACGTTCTCGCGCATCGCCGCGCTCCAGTATTCGTCGTGCCCGACGCTGAGCAACAGCCGGTAGGGGGCGAGGAGTTCGGGGTCCTCGTGGAGGTCGAGGTCGGTGCAGTAGTCGACGTGGTAGCCGCTGCGTTCCAGCCAGGCGATGAACGGGGCGTCCCAGTAGGCGAGGTCGATGACGCCGCCGGGGCGGTGCAGGCTGAGGCGGTGGCCGCGCGGGCCCTGGGGGCCGGCCTGCTGGTAGACGGGGTTGTCGTAGAGGCTGCCGGCCCGTTGGACGTCGGCCCGGTCGGCGCGGTTGTAGGCGTGCCGGGTGTAGGTCGATTTCTTGTAGAGGATGTGGGCGCCGGTCGCGCCGGGCCGGGCCGGCCGGGCGACGAAGAACTCCCGCTCGAAACCCTCGATTTCGGAGTCGCCCAGCAGCGGGACGTGTCGGCCGTCGCCCTCGACGAAATGGGCGAGGTAGATTCCCGGCGGCCAATCGCCGGGCAGGGTGTGGTGGTGGGGCGGCCAACTCCAGTCCACGGCCGGACAGGCATGGTCCGGGACGCCGTCCGGGTGCGGCGGCGCGGCGGCCCGTTTCCCCGGATAGGGACCGGTCTCCGCCATGAACGACAGTTCCCGTCCCAAACGGTAGAAACGGACCCGGAATTCCGCGGCGTCCGTCGACACATGAAAGGTCAGACGCCGACCAACTGTCACGCTCTCACGATCCAGATATCCCTCGATCACCGCGCCAGGCTAGGCAGGGGAACGAGAACCCGACAACCGATCTTCCGGCCAAGGGGGCGAGTGGTCGAGGAGCAGAGCAGCGAAGTAGCCGGGTAACCACATTGCCACGCAGCCGCTGGCCGCGTGGTCGCGGAAGGAGAGGGAAAGATGGACAGGGAATTCCGGGTGCGCGAACTCATGCTGGGCATCGAGGGGTTGGCGCTGCTGCGCCATGCGTTGGACGCCGACGAGGATTTCCTCAAGGCCCGCCTGGCGGAGATCACGGCCCTCGTGTCCGGCGAGGGGATGTCGCTGCCGGACGGCGGGACGGCGGTCGGCGAGTTGGACGCGGCGGCCGGCTACGCCTCCTGGGCGGCCCGCTACGACTCGCTGCCCAGCGCGTACATCGAGGTCGAAGAGCCGCTCGTGCACGGGCTGTTGGACCGCGGCCCGGTGGGCACCGCGCTGGACGCGGCCTGCGGCACCGGGCGGCAGAGCGCCGCGCTGGCCGCCCGCGGGTACCACACCATCGGCGTCGACCAGTCGCCGGAAATGCTGGCCCGGGCCGCCGACAAGGTGCCCGGGGCGGAATTCCGGCGCGGTCGTCTGGAAAGCCTTCCGCTCGACGACGAAAGCGTCGATCTGGCGCTCTGCTCGCTGGCCCTGACCCACCTTCCGGACGTCTCCCGCGGGATTGCCGAACTGGCCCGGGTGGTGCGCCCTGGTGGCCGGATCATCGTCTCCGACCTGCATCCGTTCGTGATCGCCCTCCAGGGGCAATGCGTGTTCGTCGACGGCAGCGAACGGTTGGCCTTCGTCCGCAATCACGTCCATCTGCCCAGCAGTTATCTCGACGGCTTCCGGGCCGCCGGGCTGACCGTGCGGGAATGCCGCGAACCGGTCTTCAACGGCCGGTTGGCACCGGGAGGTTACGAGGAGGCCATCGCGGACGCCGCCCGGGCCGCCTGGGACGGAATGCCGTTGGTGGTCGTCTGGGACGTCGAGAAGCCTGCCGGAACCGACCGGGAGCGCGCCGTATGACCCTGCGTTTCGTGCACCATTCCGAGCGCCCGGAATTGTGGGACCGGATCACCGGGGAATTCGCCGGAGTGGTCCCCGAATACAACCTGCACGGCGACATCAACGCCGGTTTCTGGGAGCGGCTGTTCAGCGACTTCCCCGACCATCAGTTCCTGCTCCACGACACCGCCACGGACACCGTCCTGGGCACCGGCCGCACCCTGCCCCGCACCTGGGACGGCACCCCCGAGGGTCTGGGCACCGGCCTCGACGCCTCCATCGAGGCGGCCTTCCGCGACCACGACGCCGGGGCCGCGCCCGACGCCCTGTGCGCCCTGGGCATCGAGATCGCCCCCGCCCACCAGGGCTGCGGGCACTCCGCCCGGCTCCTGGCGCACATGGCCGACATGGCCCGCGCGGCCGGCCTCTCCCATGTGATCGTCCCGGTCCGCCCCACCTGGAAGGACCGCTACCCGCTCGTCCCCATCGACCGCTACGCCACCTGGGCCCGTGCCGACGGCGCCCCGTTCGACCCGTGGATCCGCGCCCAGGTGCGCCAGGGCGGCACCGTCGCCGCGGCGGTGGCCGAGTCGTCCCGCATCACCGGCACCCTCGCCGAGTGGGAGGCGTGGACCGGGATGTCCTTCCCCGACGACGGCCGCTACGTCTTCCCCGGCGGCCTCGCCCCGCTCGACATCGACCGCGCCAGCGACCGCGGCGCGTACTGGGAACCCTGCGTCTGGATCACCCACGACGTCCGGTCCAACCCACCGGCGGCGGCCGGGACTTAGGGCGTCCCGACCCGGGTCCTAGCGCGTCCCGGCCCGGGTCCGCGGGACCGGGCCGAGCAGCAGGCCGCCCCGCCGCACCGCGCTGTCGGCGTACGCGGTCAGCAGCGCGGTGTGTTCCGGGGTCACCTCGGGCCGGCGCTCGGGCGGGAGTCCGGCCGGGCCGACCGTGGACAGCGCGGCGGTCCGGACCCGGGCCGCGGCCGCGCCGGCCGGCCCGGAACCCGGTGGCGGCGCCTGGTGCCGGCGGGCGGCGTCCTCGGCCTGGCGGCCCAACAGCAGGCAGTGGATCCACAGTTCGTCCGCGAAGGCGGTGCCGAACAGCCGGCCCACCTCCGCCGCGGCGCCCCCGGGCCGGTGCCGTCGCGCCACGTCCCGCACCCGGCCCTCGGTCAGGCCGGTGTCCGGCAGCGCCTCGGTCCACCGCGGGTGCCGGCGCGGATCGGCGTCGCGCTCGTGCCCCACCGGCCGCAGATAGCCCTCGCCGTACCGCATGTACGGCAGCCAGTCCACCTCCTCCAGCACCCAGCCGCGCTCCAGCAGCGGGCGGGCGTCCGCGACCCCGACCGGGCACACCGCGAGCCGAATCCCCTGCGCCGCATGGCCGTTGATGCTGCTCGTCCCGATGTGTTCGACCACGCTCGGCACCGCCAGCAGCGCGGACCGCCCGGTGGTGCGCAGGAACGCGGCCATCACCTCGTCGTCGTGGCGCTCGCCGGTCTCCGCGGCGAACGACCGGAACGCGTCCGCCGTGCCCACCGGCAGGCAGATCGCCAGCGTCGGCGCGAACTCCTCCGGCACCGCGCGCACCCAGCCGGCGCCGGCCAGCGCCGCCAGGCGGGCCGCGGCGCCGTTCCGGGCGTGCCAGTTCGTGTAGAAGACCAGCGCCTCGTCCGGGAACCGCGCCACCGATCCGGCCACCAGCGCCAGCAGTTCCGGCGGCCCGGCCACGTCGTCCTGGACGACCAGGTGGTGATCGGCGCCCGCCGCCCGGGCCGCCCAGGCCACCAACGCGGTGCGCAGCGCCGACGGCGGCCCGTCCGGGTCCGGGTCGCGCGCCAGCCCGTCGAGGCCCAACCGGGCGGCCAGCGCCGCCGCTTGGGCCTCGCGCACCGGGTGCGTCATCACGGCCGAACTCAGGGACGTGGTGCTCACCGGGCCACCCACTCCTCATGTCGCGCGGTCATCGCCGTCGGGCCGCCTCATCGTGGCAGATCGCCGCGGCCCGCCCGGCCCGCCCGCGGAGAGTGGCCGAATCCCTACGCCCGCGGCGGGAGTCCGCCCGGCCACCGCCACCAGGACCTCGCGCAGCGCCGCCGTGCGCGCGCCGGCCGACCGGCCGTCCCGTAGGCGCGCACGGTACGCGAGGGGCACGGGAGGCCGGTGGCGTCGCCCATAGCCCCAGGGGGTATGGTCGGCTCGCGAGGAGGCGCCGGGAGCACCGCGCCGACCTGCGCGGAAGGGAGGGGAGCGAGGTGAGCATGCCGTTGCCGCGGGGGACGCGGGGCGGAACGCGACGCCGCGCCGCGCGCTCGCGCCGGTCCCCGTCGGGCCACCGCCGACCCGCGGTCCTGCTCGCCCTGCTGTGGCTGGTCGTCGCCGTGGTCTCGCACCACAGCCTGCCCGGCACCACCCCGCGGATGGCGTCGGCCATGTCCCACCCCTCGGCCGTGGGCCAGGCAGCGGCGCAGCCGATGGCCGCCGCGCCCCGACTCGATCACACCGACCCCGGACCCGACCACGCGCACCCCGGGCACCACCCCCGGATCAGCGACGCGCAGTCCGAGCACGCCGACCACGGCGGCGCCCACTGCTCGTCCTACGACGTCCGGTCCGAGCAGTTCGTCCCCCCGCCTCCGCTCCTCGGCCACGCCCGCGCGCCCCAGTGCGCGACCGGCACACCGCCCGGGCCCCACCAGACCAGCGGGCTCTCCCCGCCCGACCCGACATCCCTCTCCGTCCTGCGCATATAGGCCGTCGGCCCTCCCCCACGGCCCATTCCCCCCCCCGCGGTGCACGGGCGTCGCGCCCTCCGGCGCGCGCACGCCGCGCCGCGCACCCCTGCGTAAGGACACCTCCCCATGCATCCGCTCAACCGACGCTCCGTCCTGCTGGCCGGACTGGGCGCGGCAGGCGCCGGCCTGCTCGCGGCCTGCTCCGACGCCCCCCGGGCCGCCGGCCCCACCCTGCTCAGCCCGTCCGCCCCGGCGGTGGCCGAGGCCGAGAAGAAGCGCCGGCGCACCGGCGGCAAGGAACGCCGGGTCCGGCTCACCGCGACCGCCGGCACCGTGGACCTCGGCGCCGACAAGACGGTCCGGACCTGGAGCTTCGACGGACAACTGCCCGGCAAGGAGATCCGCCTGACCGCCGGCGACACCCTGGTCGCCGACCTCGCCAACCACCTGCCGACGAGCACCTCGGTCCACTGGCACGGCCTCGCCCTGCGCAACGACATGGACGGCGTGCCGCCGGTCACCCAGCGCGCCGTGGCCCCCGGCGGCTCGTTCACCTACCGGTTCATCACCGACACCCCGGGCACCTACTGGTTCCACCCGCACGTCGGCGTCCAGTTGGACCGCGGCCTGTACGGCCCGTTGATCGTCGAGGACCCGCACGAGCCGCTGCGCTACGACGACGAGTGGGTCGTGGTGCTCGACGACTGGCTCGACGGCGTCACCGGCACCCCGGACCAGGCACTCGCCACCCTGCGCCGGGGCATGGGCGGTTCCCCGTCGCACGGCGACCAGGGCCACGGCGGCGGGGACGACAAGGGCGCGCACGGTGGCATGGAGGGCATGCCCGGCATGGACATGGGCGGCGACATGGACATGGGCGACAAGGGCTCGGGCGGGGGCGGCATGTCCATGGACGACCCGTTCATGCTCATGGGGGCGACCAGCAAGCTGCTGGGCGGCGACGCCGGCGACGTGAAGTACCCGCACTATCTGGTCAACGGGCGGGTCCCGGCCGCGCCGGCCACGTACCGCGGCAAGCCCGGCCGGAAACTGCGGCTGCGGATCATCAACGCCGGTGGCGACACCGCGTTCCGGGTCGCGCTCGGCGGCCACCGGCTGACGGTCACCCACACCGACGGCTACCCGATCGCGCACCAGCCGGCCGACGCCCTGTTGCTCGGCCCCGGCGAGCGCTACGACGCGCTGGTCACGCTCGAAGACGGCGTCTTCCCGCTGGTCGCCGTGGCCGAGGGCAAGGGCGCGGCCGGCCTGGCCCTGGTGCGCACCGGATCCGGCGACGTCCCCTCCGCCGACGTCCGCCCCAAGGAGCTCAACGGCCGGATACCGACCGCGACTTCGCTGCGCGCGGCCGACGACGTCCGGTTGGCGTCCCGCACGCCGGACATCACCCACCGCATCGACCTGACCGGCTCGATGGCGAGGTACGACTGGGCGCTCAACGGCCGGCCGTTCGACATGAACCACGCGGACGCCCACCCCTACGCGGTGGAGTCCGGCCAGCGGGTCCGCCTCCAGTTCCGCAACACGACCGACATGTGGCACCCCATGCACGTGCACGGGCACACCTATCAACTCGGCGCGTCCGGCCCGCGGAAGGACACCGTGATCGTCCTCCCCGGCGCCACGGTCAACTGCGACTTCGACGCGGACAATCCGGGCCGGTGGCTGCTGCACTGCCACAACGCGTACCACGGTGAGAGCGGCATGATGGGGCTGGTCGGCTACCGCGGCTGACCCGGCGGGCGGCGCGGGAAGCCGTGCCGCCCCACCGCGGGTCCCGCCCCGTACGGGCCGCCGGTCAGGTGGCGTGCAGCGCAGCGCGCAGCGACCGCCCGGCGCCGGCGGTGCCGCGCCAGGCCACGAAGCCGTCGGGGCGCACCAACACGGCGTCGCCCGCCAGGCCGAGTTCGCGGGCGGGCGCGTCGCCGAGCTCCCGCACGCGCGGGGTCGGGCCCGGGCCCGCGGTCGCCGTCGCCCGCCACCGCGCGCCGTCCGCCGCGGTGAACAGCGTCCACCGCGAGCCGATCAGGTCCAGCGTGGAACGACGGCCGCCGTCGGGGGAGTTCAGCCAGCGGTGCGGGAAGCGGTGGCCGAGCCGGACGGTGTCGTCCAACGGGTCGGGCAGCTCCCCCTCGGTGGCGTGCGGCGGATAGCCGTAGCACACCATGCCGCGCAGGTAGTCGACGGCGAGCCGGTCGTAGAGGGCGTTGGGGTCGCCGGACAGGGACTGGTAGCCCTGGTGCAGGCCGCGGGAGACGGCCAGGGACGCCTGGGCGGCGGCCCGGCGTTCGGGCTCGTAGGTGTCCAACAGCCCCGGTGCGCAAGCCCCGTGCAGGACGGCGGCCAGCTTCCAGGCGAGGTTGTGGCCGTCCTGGATGCCGGTGTTCATGCCCAGGCCGCCGGCCGAGCTCTGGACGTGGGCGGCGTCGCCGGCGAGGAAGACCCGGCCGCGGCGGAACGCGGAGGCGAGTCCGGTGGCGGCCTCCCAGGCGTTCACGGCGTGGAGTTGGATCGGGATCGCCGGGTCGCCGATGGCGGCGCGCAGCAGCGCGACGGTGGCGTCGGGCGTCAACTCGGCCGGCCCCTCGGCGGGTTTGCCGGGGTAGCCCATGAGGTGCGAGGACCACTGGTCGCGGCCGTTCTTCGACATCAGGGTGGCGTGCACGGCGTCGTTGCGGACGAAGCACAGATGGGTGCCCCACTCCTCCATGGCGGTCCCCAAGTCGGCCCGGAAGAAGGCGGTGTTGAGATGGGCGATGGGCGCCCGGTCGGGCATGTCGATGCCCAGCAGTCGGCGCACCTCGCTCTTCGCGCCGTCGGCGCCGATGAGATAGCTCGCGGTGATCTCCCGTTCCTCGCCGGTCTCGACATCGACGAGCCGGGCGCGCACCCGATCGCGCTCGGCCGTCAGGCCGACCAACCGCAGCCCGAAGCGGGCGCGCCCGCCCCGCCCGGTCAGTTCCGCCCGCGCCAGGCGCTGCACCTGATCGTGCGTCAGCACGCGGCGCACCGGCACCGGCGTGCAGTTCGCCAACCAGGCGGCGTACCGCGGCGGCAGTCCCCCGTGGTGCCGGGTGGCGCCCAGCCCGCTGTCCTTGAACACCCAGCGCACCGGCTCGCCCCCGTTCCACCCCTCGCGCTCCGTGGCGGGCCCCAGGCCCACCGCCCGGAACAGTTCCAGGGTGCGCAGAGTGGTACTCGCCCGCGGCACCGTCACCATGGGGTCCCGCTTGTCGATGACCAGGGCCTCAACTCCCCAATGGGCGAGGAACATTCCCGTCGACAGTCCGACCGGCCCGGCTCCCACCACCAACACCGGAACGTCCGGGCCCTCGCCACCGGGGCGCGCCCCCCGCTCCCGCACCCCGCCGGGTATCCCCCGCACTCCTCGTTCCGCACGTCGTGTGCCCATGGCACGCTCCCTTCGCGACTTCTCGACGATCGGCGCCCACCACGCTCCCCGCTCAAGTCGACTTGAGCGCAACATGGAGCCATGACAGACGCGCTCTACTCGATCAGTCAGGCCGCCCGTTGCTTCGGCTTGCCGGTGTCCACGTTGCGGTACTACGACGAGTTGGGAGTGCTGCCGGCGGCCGGGCGGCGGGGGAACGTGCGGTACTACGGTCGCAGGGAGCTGCGCCGCCTCGCCCTCGTCCAACGGCTGCACCACCGGGGCCTGGTGAGCCTGGCCGACACCGCGGTGCTGGTCAGCGACGGCCCGGCCGATGACCAGCCCTCGGGGCGCGAGGTGTTGACCGCTTCGATCGCGGTGATCAAGGACCGGATCGCGCATCTCCAGGCCGCCCAGGGTCTGTTGGAACACCTGCTGACCTGCCCGAAGGCCGATCCGGTCCGGGAGTGCGCGCCGCTGCGGGCGGAGCTCGACCGGGACGTGGCGGAGGGGTTGGCGGGGCTCAGTGGGCCCGACGGCCGCCCGTCCCCTCGCGTGGCGCCTCCCCTTCGCGCTCCGCGACCGCCGCGGTGAACGCCGACCAGTTGGCGCCGGCCAACGGGGCGAGGACGGCGCGCCAGCCGTCGGCGGCGGCCGGTCCGGCCTGTTGGAGGGCGGCGTGGAACAGGTCGCGCTGTCGGGCGTGCAGGGTGCGTTCGAGGGCGGCGCCGCGGTCGGTGAGGTGGAGTTCCTTGCGGCGGCGGTCGTGGGCGCCGGGGGCGACGCGGACCAGGTCCTCGGCGATCAGCCGGCGGAGCGGGGTGTTGATGGCCTGCTTGGTGAGGTCGAGGGTGTCGCAGAGTTCACCGACGCTCATGCCGGGCGCGTAGGCGAGGAACGTGAGGATGCGGTGGTGGGCGCGGCCCATGCCGTGCTCGGCGAGGGCCTCGTCGGCGGCGCCGGTGAAGGCGCGGTAGGCGAAGTAGAAGAGCGTGAAGTCGCGGTCGAAGGCGTCCGGGCGAGATGGGTCAAGCATGTTGACATATTACCCGGCGCCCCGTTACGCTCGCCACTAAGGTCAATGACCTTGACCTATTTTCGATTCGTAGTGCGGCCGGGCCCCGATCGGCGCTCCCGGCGCATCGCTGAACGCAAGAAAGGCCGGTGACCGCGGTGTCGGACATCACCGTTGGCGCATACCTCCTCCGCCGTCTGCGCGAGCTGGACATCGAGCACGTCTTCGGCGTGCCGGGCGACTACAACCTCGGCTTCCTGGACCTGGTCGTCGACTTCCCCGGGCTGGAGTGGATCGGCACCTGCAACGAACTCGACGCCGGCTACGCGGCCGACGGCTACGGCCGGCTCCGCGGCGCGGCCGCCGTGGTGACCACCTTCGGCGTCGGCGAGCTCTCCGCCGTCAACGCGATAGCGGGCTCCTACGCCGAGTCCGTCCCCGTCCTGGCGATCACGGGGATGCCCGCGACCGCGGTGGCGGCGGCCGGCACGCCCGTGCACCACACCCTCATGGACGGCGAGTACGACCACTTCGGCCGGATGTTCGCGGAGGTCACCGTGGCCCGCGCCACGCTCACCGCCCAGAACGCGCCGGCCGAGATCGACCGGGTGCTGACCGCCCTGCGCCGGCACCGCAAGCCCGTCCACCTCAACCTCCCCACCGACGTGGTGCTGGCCAACGTCCCCGCGCCCGCCGCGCCGCTGCCCGCCGCCGACGCCCCGACCGACCCCGCGCTGCTGCGCGCCTTCCGCGACGCCGCCGCGCGACTGCTCGACGACGCCCGGACCGTGACGGTGCTCGCGGGCCACGAGGCGGACCGGTACGGGCTGCGCGCGCCGCTCGCCGGCCTGCTGGCGGCCGCACCGGTGCGCGCCGCCGTCTACTCCACCGGCAAGGGCCTGGTGGACGAGGGCGCGCCGGGCTTCGCGGGCGTCTACACCGGCGAGTTCAGCGCCAAGCCGGCGCGGGTGGCGGTGGAGGACGCCGACTGCCTGGTCCTGGCCGGCGCCCCGGTCACCGACACCGTGACCGGCGGTTTCAGCCACCACTTCCCCGCCGGCCGCACCATCGAACTGCGGCCCGGCCGGGCCACCGTGGGCGGCGCGGAGTTCGCCGGCGTGACGATGACCGATGCGCTCGCGGCCCTCACCGAACTGGTCCGCGGCCTGGACCTGCCCGAGCCCGCGGGCTACGGCGAGCCCCCCGTGCCCACCGCGGCGCGGCCGGACCGCGGCCCGGCGGACGGCCCGCTCACCCAGGACGCGCTCTGGGCCGCCGTGGGGGACTTCCTGCCGGCCGGCGGCGTGCTCGTGGCCGAGCAGGGCACCGCGTTCTTCGGCGCCCAGGAGCTCCCGCTGCCGCGCGACGCCCGGTTCGTCGGCCAGCCGATGTGGGGCTCGATCGGCTACACCCTCCCGGCCACCCTCGGCACCCAACTCGCCGCCCCCGACCGGCGGTCGGTCCTGGTCATCGGCGACGGATCGCTCCAACTGACCGCCCAGGAACTGGGGTCGATGGCCCGCTACGGCCTGGCACCGGTGGTGGTCGTCATCAACAACGACGGCTACACCGTCGAGCGCGCCATCCACGGCGCCACCGCTCCGTACAACGACATCGCCGCCTGGAACTACACCGCGCTGCCGGCCGCGTTCGGCGCCGGTGACCACTGCGTCACCCGACGGGTCACGACCCCAGCGGAGCTGCTCGACGCGTTCCGTCTGGCCGCCGCCGCCCCGGACCGGATGGTGCTGATCGAGGCCGTGCTGCCGCGCGACGACGCCCCCGAGCTGCTCACCGCCCTGGCCGGCCGGTTCGCGGCGCAGAACGACTACGGGGAGTGAGCCGGAGGCGGGGACGGGGGCCGGAGGTCGTCACCGGCCCCCGCCCGCCGGTCCGCGGGTCCGTCGTCCGCCGCCTCACCACCCCGCAACCCGCTGTCAGTGGCCGGTGCTAGCGTGCGTCACAGCTCGACGATCGGAGGAGGAGAGATGTCCGAAGCCACCGGCTCCCCGGCCCAAGCACCGCACCCCTTCGGGGAGTTCTCGCCGACCACCCTCGCGGACGTGCTGGGCCGCGCGCAGGTGATGGACATCGGCATCCGCCCCCTGTGGCCGTCGATACCGCGGGTCGCCGGGCCCGCGTTCACGGTGCACTGCCCGCCCGGCGACAACCTCATGCTGCACGCCGCGATCCACCGCGCGGCACCGGGCTCGGTGATCGTCGTCGACTCGGGCGACCTCAACTACGCGCTGGCCGGCGGCAATGTCTGCGCCGTGGCCCAACGCCGGGGCATCGCCGCCTTCGTGGCCGACGGACTGATCCGCGACCTCGCCGAGGTCCGCGCGAGCGGCTTCCCGGTCTTCGCCCGCGGGGTCATCCCGATACCCGGCGGCAAGAAGGCCGTTGGGCCACTCAACGTCCCCATACAGTGCGGTGGCGTGCCGGTGTCCGCCGGGGACGTGGTGGTGGCGGACGAGGAGGGCATCGTCGTGGTGCCAGGGGACCGGCGGGACGAGGTGCTGGGCGCGGCCCGTGCGAAACAGGCCAAGGAGGACCGCGAGTCCCTTGATGACTGGGCGGCGGCGCACCGCGCCCGCATCGACGCGGCCCTGCGCGAGGGCGGTTACGAGGGGTGAACGGGCGGGCCGGCCGGGCACCGCGGGGCCGCAGGCCGGGCCGATCCCAACGCCCATGGCGCGACCGGGTCTTGCCGGGGGCCACGCTCTGCGACATTCTCGAATCCCCGTTGCTGACGGGGGCGGTCCTGCCTCCTGGACGCCGCCGCCGACCGCGCACACGGCTCCCGCCGCGGAGCCCGGGCCGGCGCGTCGGGAAGCCCTAGGCCGGAAGGCCGACACGAAGATCCGTTCACGGGCGGTACCTGCGGTGGGACGGCGCGGCAAGAGTGGGTGGGGCATCCGTCCGACCCACTGACTGAACTGCCCGGAGGCTGACGGTGGACACCCAGAACCCGATCGACCACCCCGACCTGTCCGACGCCGCGGCCCACGCGGCGGCGGCCCACCTGATCGAACAGTCGCTGGGGCACTTGTACTCCGCGGCATTGCGGACGGCCGTCCTCCATCACCTGGCCGACCATGTGGCGGGCGGCCCCCGCACCGCCAGCGAACTCGCCCGCCGCACCGGCACCGACGCCGGCGCCCTCCGGCGCACGCTGCGTTACCTCGCCACCCGCGGGATCTTCCGCGAGGACGACAACGGGGCCTTCCACCTCACACCGTCCGGGCAGTTCCTGCGCACCGGGGTGCCCGGCTCGCTGCGCGACGCGGTGCTGATGCTCACCGACGACATCTTCGTGCGCTCGTCGGGGGCGCTCGACGAGACCGTGCGGACCGGCGCGCCCGCCTTCCCGAAGGTCTTCGGCGCCCCGTTCTTCGAGTACCTCCGGGGCGACGACACCACCCGGGCGCTCTTCGACACCGGCATGGCCGCCTTCTCCGAGCCGCTCGACGACCTGGTGGCGGGCGCCTACCCGTTCCCCGAGCACGGCATCGTGGTCGACGTCGGCGGCGGGCGGGGCGGTCTGCTGCGGCGCGTCCTGCTGCGGCACCCGGGCCTGTCAGGGGTGCTCTTCGACCAGGCCCCCGCGCTGCGCGAACACGTCCTGGAGGGCGTCGAGTTGGCCGGGCGGTGGCGCGCCGAGCCGGGGGACTTCTTCACGGCCGTGCCGGACGGCGGCGACGTCTACGTCCTCAAGCACGTGCTGCACGACTGGGACGACGGGGCGGCGGTGCGCATCCTGAGCGCCTGCCGGCGCGGCCTGGCCCCCGAGGGCAGGGTCCTGATCGTCGACTCGGTGCCGGAGCCGGGCAACGACCCGCACCCGGGCAAGACCCTGGACGTGGCGATGATGACGCTGGTGACCGGCAGGGCGCGCGGACCGAAGGACCTGGACGTCCTCTTCGCGCGGGCCGGTCTGCGCCGCTCCCGGATCCTGCCGACGCCCACCTTCGCCTCGATAGTGGAGGCGGTCGCGGCCTAGCGCCGGTCCGACCCCGATCCGTCGGACCGGCCCTAACGGCCGCCCGCCTCGCCCCCGTTCACCCCCGCCACGGGTGCCGCCGCCACCGACGGAGGTGGCACCGACCGCGGTGCCACCGCCCCGGGCGTCCCGGGGCCCGCCGGAACCGGAACGCCCGCATCGGCAACGCCCGTCTCGACGACAGCCCCCTCAACGACGCCCGCCTCCCCCACGCCCGCCTCCGGAACGTCCACTTCCGGGGCCGCCGGCAGGGAGACGACCATGGTGAGCCCGCCGCCGGGGGTCTCCTCCGGGGTCAGTGTGCCGCCCATCGCCTCCGTGAGACCACGGGAGAGCGCCAGGCCGAGCCCGAGGCCGGTGGTGTTGTCGGTGTCGCCGAGCCGCTGGAACGGCTCGAACGCCCGCTCCCGGTCGTCGAGTTGGATGCCGGGCCCGCGGTCGATGATCCGCAGCTCGACGCGGCCGGCGAGCGTGCTGGCGCCGATCGTGACCGGCCGGCCGGCGGGCGAGTGACGGACCGCGTTGGACACCAGGTTGGCGATGACCCGCTCCAACAGGGGCGGATCCGCAAGCACATCGGGGGCGCGCTCCAGCCCGTGGGACACCACCCGCCCGGGCGCCTGCGGCGGCGATCCGGGCAGGGTGTCCAGCGCGACGGGCAGCACCTCGGTGAACGCGACGGGTTCCAGGTGCAGGGTCAGCGCCCCGGCCTGGAGTCTGCTCAGGTCCAGCAGGTTGTCGACCAGGCGGCTGAGCTTGGCGAGGGATTCCTCGGCGGTGGCGAGGAGTTCCTCGCGGTCCTCCGGCGAGAAGTCCACCTCGCGGCTGCGCAACGAGCTGATCGCCGCCCAGCTTCCGGCCAGCGGTGTGCGCAGGTCGTGGCCCACCGCGGCGAGCAGCGCGGTGCGCATCCGGTTGGCGGCCTTGACCGGTTCGACCTCGGCGGCGGCCTCGGCGAGCCGGGCCCGCTCGACGGCCGCGGTCAGATGCGCGGCGAAGGCGGTGAGCACCCGGTGTTCGGAGGCCGGCAGGCGGCGCCCGATCAGCACCAGCACACTGTCGTTCCCTATGGGGACCTCGGTCCGATGGTCCACACCCGGGTCGCCGGCGGCGCCCACGGCATGCACCACCGCGCCGACGCCCCCGCCGGCGCCGTCCCCGTCCGCCACCGGCCGCCACGGCTCCGACGCGTCCGCGCGCGGCCGCAGTTCGATGCGGTCCATGCCGAAGGTCTCGCGGGTGCGCTCCAACAGCTCGGGCACCGCCCGGTCCCCGCGCAGGATGCCGCCGGCCAACGAGGTCAGCGTCTCGGCCTCCGCGGTCGCCCGGGCCGCCCGCCGCCCCAGGCGCAGCGAACGGTCCACGATGGCGGCGACGGTCACCGCGACGGTGGTGAACGCGGCCTGCGCGACCACGATGTTGGCCTCGGCGAAGGTGAACTCGCCGATCGGCGGGATGAAGTAGTAGTTCAGCAACAGCGACGTCGTCACCGAGGCGAGCAGCGCGGAGACCACCCCGCCGATGCAGGCCACGCCCAGCACCGTCAGCAGGAACAGCAGCGCCTCGCTGGTGAGGTTGAGCGACAGCGGGGCCGAGACGCCGCGCAGCACCAGCGTCAGCAGGACGGGCAGCACGAGTCCGACGATCGGGCCGGCCACCCGGCGGGTGCGCGGCAGGCCGCTGCCGGGGATGACCCAGGTGCGGCCGTGGCCGACGTACTCGTGACTGACGGTGTGGACATCGATCTCCCCGGACCGTTCGACGACGGTCTCCCCCACGCCGCGCGGGGCCAACAGCCGCCGCAGCCGGCCGCGGCGGCTGGCGCCGACGACGAGTTGGGTGGCGTTCTGGGCGCTGGCGAAGTCCAGCAGCGCGGCCGGGACGTCGTCGCCGACCACCGCGTGGTAGGTGCCGCCCAGGCTCTCGGTGAGCCGCCGTTGGCCGGCCAGCGCGGCGGGCGAGGCGCCGGCCAGGCCGTCGCTGCGGGTGATGTGGACGGCCAGCAGGTCGCCGGCGGAGCGGTCCACGATCCGGGCGGCGCGGCGGATCAGGGTGGTGCCCTCCGGCCCGCCGGTGAGCGCCACCACCACCCGCTCGCGGGTCTCCCACACCGGCCCGATCCGGTGCTCGTTGCGATACTTCCGCAGCGCCTCGTCCACCCGGCCCGCGACCCACAGCAGCGCCAACTCCCGCAGGGCGCTGAGGTTTCCCAGCCGGAAGTAGTGCGAGAGCGCGGCGTCGACCTTCTCCGGCGGGTAGATGTTGCCGTGCGCCATCCGGCGCCGCAGGCCCTCGGCCGGCAGGTCGACCAGCTCGATCTGGTCGGCGCGGCGCACCACTTCGTCGGGCACGGTCTCGTACTGCGGCACTCCGGTGATCTTCTCCACGACGTCGGTGAGTGACTCCAGGTGTTGGATGTTGAGGGTGGCCACCACGTCGATGCCGGCGCCGAGCAACTCCTCGATGTCCTGCCAGCGCTTGGTGTTCCGGCAGCCGGGCGGGTTGGTGTGGGCCAGTTCGTCGATGAGCACCACCTCGGGGCGCCGCTTGAGCACCTGGTCCAGGTCGAGTTCGGTGAACTCCACACCGCGGTGCCGGCGGACCGTCCGCGGCAGCAGGGTCAGCCCCTGGAGCATCGCCTCGGTGGCGGGCCGGCCGTGGCTCTCGGCGAAGGCCACCACCACGTCCGTGCCGCGCACGGTCCGCCGACGTCCCTCGTCCAACATCCGGTAGGTCTTGCCCACCCCGGGGGCGGCCCCGAGAAAGACCTTCAGCCGGCCGGGACACCGCCGCCCCGGCCCCCTGGTCCCCTCGCTGCCCCACTTCATGACGCACTCCCTTCCGGTACGACAGCGCGCCGGGCGGCGCCGCGGGAAGTGCCTCCCCGCGGTCTGTCACCGGCCGGCGCGCGGACCTCTTCTTCCGGGTCCTGCGAGCATCGTCACCGCCCGCCCGCGCGAACCACGCCGCGCGGCCCGGACGTTGACGCAACTCTGACCCGGCGGGACGGCGGAAGATCGGACCGGCGGGCGATACTCGACGGATGACCTCCCTCTACCGCAGCGCATCGGGCCGGGAGCGCGTCCGGCGCTGGTGCCTGGACCAACTGGATGCCTGGCCGGTGCCGCACGAGCGGACGACGGTCACCGCCCGGGGAGCCCTGACCCACGTGGTGACGGCCGGCTCCGGCGCCACGACGGTGGTGTGCGTGCCGGGCACCAACTTCTGCGCCGCCGCGTGCCTGCCGCTGGCCACGGCCCTGGTATCGGCGGGCCACCGGGTCATCCTCCTCGACGTCCCGGGGCAACCCGGTCTGAGCACGGGCGAACGGGGGCTCGCCGGCGGCCGGTTGGCGTGGTACGGCGCCTGGCTGGACGAGACGCTCGACGAGCTCGCCGCCGGCCCGGTGACGGTGCTGGGCCACTCCTTCGGCGCCGCCATCGCGCTGTCCGCCGCCTCCTGGTCCGTCGACCAACTCGTGCTGCTCTCCCCCGGTGGGCTGACCCGACTGCGCCTGACGCCCGGCGTGTTGGCCGCCTCCGCCGCCTGGTTCTTCCGCCCCGCGCCCCGGCACAGCGACCGGCTGCTGCGCACCATGCACGCGCCCGGCCACCGCCCGCGCCCGGAACTGGTGGAGTGGATGACCCTGGTGGCCCGGCACACCCGCTCCGGCGGCGCGCCGGGCCTGGCCACCCTGCCCGCGCGCCCGGTGCCGCGCCGGGTCGTCACCGGCGCGCACGACACCTTCCTCCCGCCGCGCCGCCTCGGCCCCGCGGTGCGCATCGCCCTCGACACGGACCTGGAGGTCCTCCCGGACGCCGGCCACCTGCTGCTGGACGAGCAACCCGCCTATGCCGCCTCGCTGGTGGACGAACCGGTCGGCGGGTAGGCACCCGTCCGCGGGTGGCGGGGTGCCGGGTGCCTGGTGCCTGGTCGCGCCGGTCCGGACCGGCCGACTACGGGTCTCGCGGGACGTCCGGTCGACGCGGAGCGGCCGGTCAGCCCCGCGCGCCCGGTCCCGCCCCGGCGGACGCCGGCGTACACCGGTAGAGCCGGTACGCCTGCCCCGGGACGGGGGTGCAATGCCCGCGCACCCAGGGGCCGATGGCGCGGCCCGGGTCGGTCGCCGGGCCGCCGAGGACGACGTACCGCAGTTGCCCGGTGGCGACGAGGTGTCGGAAGCCGGCGGCGGTGGGCGTGGGCGCGGTGCCGGTGAAGCCGCCCATGGGGAGCACCGGGGCGCCGGCGTGCAGGATGTACGGGGAGGCGGTGCGCCAACTGGTCGTGGCGAACAGGAAGGCGGCGCCGTCCCGGTGGGCGCGGGCGTAGTCGAGGAGCCGCCGCTGGGCGGGGCTGAGCGCCGTCCCGTCGTAGGCCCGGTCGGCGGCCTGGTGACCCTTGTGGCCGCTCTTGCCGGACGGCTTCGGGTGATGGGCCACGGCGCGGTGCCGGTTGACCACGGGCCCGGTGGAGCCCATGCCGGAGTGGCCGTAGGCGGGGTCGAGGACCGACGACGCCCAGGCGGCGGACGGCAGGAGCATGGCCACCAGCCCGGCGCCGAGACCGACGAGCGCCGTCCGCCGCCGGGCCGTTCGGCCGCCGGTGCGGGCGACGGGCCCGGCGTCAACGGCCGCCCCGGAGCCGGCCGTTGCCCCGGACCCAGCGGCCGGTCCGCCGTCGACGGCCACCCGCGAACGGGCGGCCGAGCGCCCCCGCGCCAACAGTGCCAGGGCGGCCACCGCCAGGGCGACCGCCGCCGGCGCCAGCCACGGCAGGAAGTCCGGGAACAGCTCCGCTATCGCCGCCGACCAGGCCACCGTGCCCACCACGGCGGTCGGCAACGCCCAGGCCCGCGACCGGCCGCCGCGCAGCCAGCCGCGCCAGAACTGCACCGTCCCGGCGCCGAACAGCGCCGCCAACGGGACGGCCAGCACGCCCAGATAGTAGGTATGGCCGCCGATCGCCCCGGCGCTGAACACCAGGAAGTACGTGACCAGCCACACCCCCCACAGCACGAAGCCGGCCCGCAGCGGATCCGTCCGCGGCCGGCCCCGCCGCCACACCAGCCCGCACACGGTGGCGAGCGCCGCGGTCGGGTAGAGCCAGCCGATCTGCGAAACGATCGACGGGGCGAACATCTTGACCCACTGCGCGGCGGTCGGCCGGGTGTGGCCGGTCGGTGGCGCCGGGGCGGTGCCGGCCATGGTCGACACCGCGACGCTCCCGGTGTCCGCGGCGTTGACGTGGAGGTTGGAGAAGCGGTTGACGAAGTTGTAGCCGACGACCTGGCTGACCGCCGAGTTGTTGGTCGTCCCGTCGACGAACGGGCGGTCCTGGGCGGGGGTGAACGTCACCAGCAACACCCACGACGCGGACGCCGCCAGGCACAGCGCGCCCGCCGCGGACAGGTGCGCCAGCCGCCGCCGGAGCGTGGCCGGCGCGGAGAGCAGGTAGAGCAGGCATAGCGCCGGCAGCACCGCCCACGCCTCCAACATCTTCGCCTGGAAGCCCAGGCCGACCCAGGCACCGGCCGCCAGCAGCGGACGCAGCCGCGCCTCGCGGGCCGCGCGCAGTGCGGCCTCGGCGGCCAGCAGGACGCAGAGGGTGAACGCCGGGTCCTCGACCTCGGTGCGGAACAGGCCGGCGACCGCCGGGGTGAGCGCGAAGGCGCCCGCCGCCAGCAGCGCCGCGTTCTCGCCCGCCCAGCGCCGGACCGCGCGGTGCAGGATCGCGACGCTGAGCACGCCCTCGATCACCTGCGGGAGGGTCAACGCCCAGGGGTGGAAGCCGAAGATCCGCACGGAGAGCGCCTGCGGCCACAGGAAGCCCGGCAGTTTGTCGATGGTGATGGAGTTGCCGGGGTCGAAGGAGCCGAAGAGGAATCCCCACCAGCTCTCCGACATGCTGCGGGCGGTCTCGGAGTAGAACGCGTGGAACGCGCTGTGTTGGATGTCCCAGGCGAACAGCACCGCGGCCACCACGAGGATCGCCAGCAGCACCGGCCTGGCGTGCGCCGGCCGCGGCTCCGGGGCCGGCCGCGCCGCCCTGGCCCGCGCCAGCAGCCGGCCGGCGCCCGCGGGCCCGGTCGGCGCGGCTATCGCCGGGGGTGCGCTCCTCGCTGAGGTGGTGCTGGCCATGGACGGTCCTCCCTGGTGGAACTCACCGGTCGGTGTGCCAGATGACCGTCCGGCCGGCGCGGCTCCGCCCGCCGCCGACTGTTCAGCGGACGTTCAGCTCGCGGGCCGCCCGTTCAACTCCTCAGCCCGCGGTTCACCCCGCGGTCCGACGGGCCCGGCGCCCCAACTCCCCCAGCCGGACAAAACGCCCCTTGCCGCCCTTCTCTCCCCTTCCACTACATTCCCCCCATGACCAACGAACCGCTGCGCTTCCCCGACCTCGCCGCCCGTCCGCACCAGCTCTCCGTCGACCGCCTGATGAGCGCGCCGCCCGCCGCGCTGTACCGGGCCTGGACCGAGCGGTTCGACGGGTGGTTCGCGGCCCCCGGCTCGGTGTTGATGACGGGCCGGGTGAACACGCCGTTCTTCTTCGAGACCGAACACGAGGGGAACCGCCACCCGCACTACGGCCGTTTCCTGCGGCTCGATCCGGACCGGCTGGTGCAGCTCACCTGGGTCACGGGCGACGGCGGCACGCGGGGCGCGGAGACCGTGGTCACCGTCGAGCTCGCCGCCGAGGGCACCGGGACCCGACTGCGGCTCTCGCACGCCGGTTTCGCCGACGAGGCGGCGCGCGACCGGCACCAGCAGGCGTGGCCGCACGTCCTGGAGCAGCTCGACCGGCGCACCGCGCCCTGATCCGGCCCGGGCCGTCGATCGACCCGCTGGCCGAAATCGTTCGCGCACCACACCAGTTGACGCCAAGTCAAGATCCAGGACGCCAAAAGAAGGATCCGAAGACGGATCCGACGTTTTGACTCGCGAACGAAGGGCAGGCGCGCCTTACCAGACCATGATCCAAATTATGGGAGGGCAGTTATGGCGACGGCAGTGACCACGCACCCCGGAACGCGACATGGCCAGGGTCGCCCCCAGGGACACCGGACCGTCCGCTCCGGTACCGGCGGACTGCCGCACGTCCCGGACGCGTCCAAGGTCGCACCGAAGGACGCCAAGGCGCTGTCGCGGCCGTTCTTCGCGCGGATGGCGGCGCTGGAGGAGGGCACCCACGAGTACCAGTACGTGCGCAACACCCTCGTCGAGATGAACCTCTCCCTGGTCCGGTACTCCGCCGCGCGGTTCCGCAACCGCGGCGGGGACCCCGGGGAGATGGAGGACATCGTCCAGGTCGGCACCATCGGGTTGATCAAGGCCATCGACCGCTTCGACCCGTCCCGCGAGGTCGAGTTCACCACCTTCGCGGTGCCGTACATCGTGGGCGAGATCAAGCGGTTCTTCCGGGACGCCACCTGGGCGGTCCATGTGCCGCGCCGTTTACAGGAGTTGCGGATCGAGATCGCACAGGCCAAGGAGCGCCTGTTCGCCCGCCTCGACCGGGACCCCACCGTCGCCGAGCTCGCCGCACACCTCGGGCGCTCCGAGGAGGAGGTGATCGACGGCCTGATCGCCGGCAACGGCTACACCGCGGGCTCGCTGGACCAGCCCACCGACCCGGCCGAGGACGAGGCGACCCACTCCCTCGCCGATGCCCTGGGCGACGAGGACCCGCGGCTCCAACTCGCCGAGGATCTCCATGCGTTGACGCCCCTGGTGCAGAAGCTGGACCGCCGCGACCGCCGGATCCTGGCCCTGCGGTTCGTTCAGGAGAAGACCCAGTCGGAGATCGGCCAGGAGCTCGGCGTCTCCCAGATGCACGTCTCGCGCCTGCTCGCCCGGATCCTGGCCAAACTGCGGACGGGGCTGGTCGACCAGCCCTGACGCCGCCGACCGTCAGGCCCGGCCGCGGGCCCGCTTGAACCTGGCCAGCCCGTCGGCCAGTTGGACCAGGGGCGCGGGGTAGTCGTAGCCGGCGCGCTCATGCTCTGGCAGCCGCCACGGCTCGTGGACGGCGGGTGCGGCGAGCCCGGCGAGCTCGGGGACCCAGCGGCGGACGTACGCGCCGTCCGGGTCGTACCGCCTGGCCTGGAGGAGCGGGTTGAGCACGCGGTTGGGTCGGGTGTCGGTGCCGGTGCCGGCCACCCACTGCCAGTTGAGCTGGTTGTTGGCGAGGTCGCCGTCCACCAGCAGGTCGAGGAAGTGCCGGGCGCCCACCCGCCAGTCCACGTAGAGGGTCTTGGTGAGGAAGCTGGCGGTGAGCAGCCGGCCGCGGTTGTGCATCCAGCCCTCGTACCGCAGTTGGCGCATGGCCGCGTCGACCACCGGATAACCGGTGCGTCCCGCCTCCCAGTCGGCGATGTCGTCGGCGGCCGATTCCGCGGTGCGCCAGTGGTCGTGCCGGGTGCGGTAGTCGGCGGTGGACGCGTCGGGGCGGGCGGCCAGGACCTGGTGGTGGAAGTCCCGCCAGGCGAGCTGCCGGACGAACGCCTCGGCGCCGGGGCCGCCGCGCTCGCGCGCCCGATGGACCAGTTCGACGGGCGAGAGGGTGCCGAAGTGCAGGTGCGGGGAGAGCCGCGAGGTGGCGTCGCCGGCGAGGTCGTCGTGGCGGTCGGCGTAGTCCGCCGCCCCACCGCGCAGCCAGGCGGTCAGTCGCTTCCGGCCCGCCGCCTCGCCGCCTGCCGCCAGCCCCGCCGAGACCCCGGACACCCCTCGGGACGTCGGGATGTCCCGGGAGCCGAGGTGTGCGGGGACCGGAACGTCGCGGGGCGCCGCCAGGACGTCGCGCAGCCGCTGCCGGGACCAGTGCCGGAAGTAGGGCGTGAAGACCGCGAAGTGGTCCGAGGCCGCCGGGGTGAGCGCGCCGGGCGGGACCACGGTGAGTACCGCGTCGTGGACGCGGAGCCGGCGCCCCTCGGCCGTCAGCGCGCGGCGCAGCCGCTCCTCGCGGTGCGCGGCGTAACCGCTGACGCCGGCCGCCAGATGCACCTCGACGGCGTCCGCCTCGGTGGCGACCCGGCACACCTGGTCGACGACGTCCCCGGCCCGGACCACCAGGCGGCCGCCGCGGTCGCGCAGCCCGGCGTCGAGCTGCGTCAGGCAATCGGCGAGGAACGCCCGGCGGTTGGGCGCGGCGAACCCGGCCGCGGCGATGCCCTCGTCGAGGACGAACAGCGGGACCACCGCGTCGGCGGAACGCAGGGCCGCGCGCAGCGGTGGATGGTCGTGCAGCCGCAGGTCGGAGGTGTAGAGGACGACGGCGACGGTCATGCGTCAACTCCCTTGCTCAGTAGTGGCGTCGCTGCGCACGCCGCCGGGCCACCCCCGCACCCATCACAGCGGCTCCGCGGGCCCGCTCGGCCGCGCCACGCCGCCGGGCCCGCACTCCAGAACCCCAGGACTTCACACAAAGTGTGTGATGTTCTAGGGTGAGCGCACTGCGCGACGGGCGCCGGGAGACGAAAAGGGGTGCACCCGCGATGGGGACGAGCCGTGGCTCCGAGGCCGAGGTGGAGGAGCGTCGGCAGGCGGTGCTGCGCCTGGTGGCGCGGGAGGGCGAGATCCGCATCGCCGCGCTCGCCGAGCGGATGCGGGTCAGTCTGATGACCATGCACCGCGACCTGGACAGCCTCCACCAGCGGCAACTGCTGCGGAAGGGCCGGGGGGTGGCCACCGCCTTCCCCGACGTCACCATGGAGAGCGCGCTGCGCTTCCGGGAGCACGCCAACGCCGACATCAAGGCCGCGCTGGCGGACGCCCTGGTGGCCGAGGTGTCGCCGGGCGACACGGTGCTGCTCGACTGCGGCTCCACGCTCTTCCCGCTGGCCCGCCGGCTCGCCGCCGTCGACGGGGTCCGGGTGATCACCAACTCGCTGCGGATCACCGCCCTGTTGGCCGGCACTCCGGTCGAGGTCACGGTGCTCGGCGACCGCTACTACGAGGACTTCGCCTCCTGCGCCGGCCCGCAGGCCCGGCGCCAGCTCCACGACCTGCGCGCCGACGTCGCCTTCGTCACCGCCACGTCGGTCCGCCACGGCCGGCTGTTCCACCCGGTGCGCGCCTACGCCGAGTCCAAGCACGCCTACCTCCGGGCCGCCGACCGGGCCGTACTCGCCGTCGACCACAGCAAGTTCGGCCGCACGGCAACGCATCCGTACGGCGACGCCGGCGGCTACGACCTGATGGTCACGGACACCGCGACCCCGGCGGCGGAGCTCCGGGCCGTCCGGGACCTCGGCGTCGAGGTCCGCACGGTGACCCCCGCCCCCCGCGCCTGAGCCGGGCACCACCCCGACCCAGCCCCAGGCCCCACCTTCCCCGAGAAAGGCCCCCTCCCATGCGTGCCGTCGTCATCCACACCCCCGGGCACTACGAGGTCACCACCGTCCCCGACCCGGTCCCGGGCCCGGGCGAGGTCGTCGTCGCGCCCGCCGCGGTCGGGATCTGCGGGACCGATGTGCACATCGTCGAGGGGGAGTTCGCGCCCACGCCGTATCCGATCGTGCCCGGCCACGAGTTCACCGGTGAGGTCGTGGCACTGGGGGCCGGGGTGACCGCAGTGCGCACCGGGGAGCGGGTGGCCGTCGACCCGTCGCTGTTCTGCGGCGCCTGTCACTACTGTGCCAACGGCCGCGGCAACCTGTGCGAGAACTGGGGCGCGATCGGCGACACCGTGGACGGCGCGATGGCCGAGTACGTCAAGGTCCCGGCCGCCAACTGCTACCGGCTGCCGGAGGGCGTCGACCTCGCGCAGGGCACCCTGATCGAGCCGCTGTCCTGCGCGGTGCGCGGCTTCGACGTGCTGCCGCGCCGGCTCGGCGACCACTACCTCATCTACGGGGCCGGCACCATGGGCCTGATGATGCTCCAACTCGCCCGGGCCGCCGGCGCGGCGTCCCTCTCCGTCGTCGACCTCAACACCGACCGGCTGCGGATCGCCGAGCGGCTGGGCGCGGACGCCACCGCGGTCAGCGCCGCGGAACTGGACCGTCCGCAGGGCTGGGAGACCGTCATCGACTGCACCGGCGTCATCCCGGTCATCGAGGACGGGCTCGGCCGGGTCCGGCGCGGCGGAACCTTCCAGCAGTTCGGCGTCGCGCCGTCCGCCGCGACCGCGTCCTTCTCGCCGTTCCGCGTCTACAACGACGAGATCACCATCGTCGGGTCGATGGCCGTGCTGCACACCTTCGGGCGGGCCGTGGACCTGATGGCGAAGGGCGTCATCGACGCCGACACGATGCTCACCCACAGCTATGACCTGGCCGAGTTCGGCGCCGCCCTGGAGACGTTCCGCAGCGGCTCCGGGCGCAAGATCCAGCTCCGCCCGCAGCGCTGAACTCCCCTCCCTCCCCCTCCCGTTGCCCGGAGGCGACACCGTCATGCCCACCGTTGCCGGGGTGGACTCCTCCACCCAGTCCTGCAAGGTCGTCGTCTGCGACGCCGACACCGGGAAGGTGCTCCACCGGGGGCGCGCCGCCCACCCCGAGGGCACCGAGGTCCCGCCCGAGGCATGGTGGCGGGCGCTTCGGGCCGCGGGCGGGGGCCTGTTGGAGCAGGTGGACGCGGTCGCGGTGGCGGGCCAGCAGCACGGGCTGGTGGCCCTGGACACCGACGGCCGGCCGGTGCGCGACGCGCTGCTGTGGAACGACACCCGCTCGGCACGGGCAGCCGCGGACCTCGTCGCGGAGCTCGGCGGGCCGCAGGCGTGGGCCACGGCGGTCGGCACCGTGCCGGTCGCCGCGCTGACGGTCGCCAAGCTGCGCTGGCTGGCCGAACACGAACCGCGCCACGCGGCCCGCACCGCACGGGTGTTGCTGCCCCACGACTGGCTGACCTGGCGACTGTGCGGCGGGCCCGGCAGCGACACCGAACCGGTCACCGACCGCGGCGACGCCTCCGGCACCGGCTACTGGTCCCCGGCCGACGGCGACTACCGGCGCGACCTGCTCGCCCTCGCCCTCGGCGGCCACACCCCCCAACTCCCGCGCGTCCTGGGCCCGTACGAGACGGCCGGCCGCACCCCGCACGGCGCCCTGGTGGCGGCCGGGACCGGCGACAACATGGGGGCCGCCCTGGGCCTGGGCCTCGGGCCGGGCGATGTGGTGGTCTCCCTGGGCACCAGCGGCACCGCGTTCGGCCGCTCCGCGCGGCCCACCGCCGACCCCACCGGCGCCGTCGCCGGTTACGCGGACGCCACCGGCCACTTCCTGCCCCTGGTGTGCACCCTCAACGCCGCCCGGGTGCTGGGCTCCACGGCCCGGATGCTCGGCGTCGGCCTCGACGACCTGGACCGTCTGGCCCGGGCCGCCGAACCGGGCTCCGGCGGCCTGGTACTGCTCCCCTACTTCGGCGGCGAACGCACCCCCAACCTGCCCGAGGCGGCCGGGAGTCTGCAGGGGCTGCGGCACGACAACGCGACCCCGCCGAACCTCGCCCGCGCGGCCGTCGAGGGGATGCTCGGCAACATGGCCGAGGCGCTGGACCAACTCCGCGCCCAGGACGTCGAGGCCCGCCGGGTCCTGATCATCGGCGGGGCGGCCAGGTCGCCGGTGGTCGGCGAGATCGCCGCCGGGATCTTCGGCATGCCGGTGACCGTGCCCGAACCCGAGGAGTACGTGGCCCTCGGCGCCGCCCGCCAGGCCGCCTGGGCGCTGGCCGGCACCGCCGAACCGCCGCCCTGGCCGGTCGCCGCCGCCCGCGAGGTGCCCGCCCCGGCCGACCCCTCGCCGGGGCACCGGATCCGCGCGACGTACGCGGCGACCCGGGCGGCGCTGTACTGAGCGGGCCGCGGGCGCGGCACCGAGTACTCCCTGACCGACTTCGGGCGCGAGCTCGCCGAGGTCCTGGCGCCCCTCGACGCCTGGGGGCACCGCCGCCTGGCGCGGAGCGCTTCCTGACGTGGCGTCATTCTTGCGCTCCCCTCCGTTCCCGCCGGGTCGGCGGCCCCGGTGGCCGCCGGTGATCAGCTTCTCCCGGTGGCGGGCCGCTGGCCAAGTACCCACAGAGAAGTGGGTATCGCGTGGCCCGTCACCGCTGTCCCGTCAGGGGTAGGCGACCACGGTCGAGGGGGTGGTCGAGCCGCCCGAGGTCGGGGCGCCGCTGTCGTTGATGACGCGTTCGTACTGGCCCTTGCCGCCGAGCGAGACGACCAGCAGGTCGTGGAACTTCACCCCGGGGGTGTTGGGGGCGGCGAAGCCGTGGTGTTGGACGATGCCGGGGTCGACGTTGTAGTAGCAGTAGCTGCCCAGTCCCCACGCCTCGTGGGTGGTGACCGAGTCGGCGACCTTGTAGGCGGCGTAGCCCTTGACGTTGCCGTCCTGGACGGCCGCCTGGTTGGGGGCGTCGTACGCCTTCTCGTTCTGGAGGAAGACGGTGCGGCCCCGTTGGCCGTACCACTGCACGTCGTGCTTGTTGAAGTGCTCCACGAACAGGCCGGTGGCCAGGACGTCGTCGCCGTTGACGCGGATGCCGTAGTCGGCGCGGTTGGTCTCCCAACCCACCCCGTCGCCGTGGTCGGCGCGCCAGACCCAGGTGTGGTCGACGAGGGTGTGCCGACTGTTGATCACCATGCTGGTGGTGGCCTTGCCGGGGCCCGCGCCGCCGATCCGGACGAAGACGTCCTGGACGGTGGTCGGGTTGGCGGCGTGGTCGGCCGAGGCGCCGGGCGGGCCGATTTCCAGCAGGGTGGCGGAGTTGACCGGTCCGGCGTCGATCAGCAGGCCGGCCAGTCGGATGCCGTCGACGTCGGCGGTCTTCAGGGCGGTGACACCGTTGTCGGGGATCAGGGTGGCGTAACCGAGGCCCAGCACCACGGTGTTGGGCGCGGTCACCTGGAGCGGCCGGTCGAGGCGGTAGATGCCGGGGGTGAACAGCAGGTGGAGTCCCTGGGCGAGCGCCTGGTTGAGGGTGGCGGCGCTGACCCCGGGCTTGGCGACGTAGAACCGCGACAGCGGGAGCGCGGTGCCGCGCGGGGTGCCGTTGCCCCAGGTGACGCCGCGGGCGGCGGTGCGCAACTCCGGTAGGAAGACCCGGTATTCGTCGCCGTGGAGGTGGAGGAAGGGCTTCTCGCGGGAGGCGGGGGTGGTGTCCAGGACGGTGTAGGGCGGTGTGGGGAAGGTCTGCGCGGGGGCGCCCTCGACGCCCGAGAACACCATGTTCCAGACGCCGTTGGACCAGCCGCCGACGGCGCTGTCGCGGCTGTACCACTGCTGTTGGGAGCGCGGCTCGACGGTGCCGTCGATGCGGCAGTCGGCGAGGTAGCCGCCGCTGGCCCAACCGTCCCCGGCGGGCGCGAGGTTGAGGCCGCCGCGGACGTGCATCCGGCGGAACGGGGCGGCCTGGGCGACGGCCCAGCGGTTGGTGCCGTTGGCGGGGACGAGGGCGAGGTTCTCCGCGGAGCGCCAGAAGTTCTGGGTGGCGTTGCCGTTGAACCAGCCGGCGTCGACGGTGACGTCGCCGTTGATGGTGGTGTCGTCCGGGGACAGCCCCAGGCCGGCTATGGAGGTGTAGAAGCCGAGTTGGGCGTTGAGGCCGTGGTAGTTGCCGGGCTTGAACAGCAGGGCGTAGCGCCCCTGGTCGAACTGGGCCTTCTCCTGCTGGTGGAAGACCTCGTCCAGCTTGGCCTGGATGCCCGGCGTGGCGGGGTCGAAGACCAGGACGTTGGGCCCGAGGTCGCCGCCGCCGGGCAGGGCGCGCGGGGGCCGGTGGGGGGTTTCGGCGGCGGCCGTCCTGAGGGGGCCGAGCAGGGTGGGCGCCGCGGCGGCCGCGGCGGCGGCACCGAGGACGGCCCGGCGGCCGACGGCGGGCCGTTGCGGGGTGGGGGGTTCCTCGGAGGCAGGGGTCATGGACGACCCTCCTGATTCAGGAAGTGAAGCCGTGGGGGGAGGGGAGCGCGCTCCCGCCGTCGCATGCTTCAGCTTCGTGAAGGGTGCGTCAAGAGGGCCTACCCGACTTCACCGACCGGCCACCGAGCCACCGTCAACGTACGTGCCGTTAAACGGAGTTGATGCCGCTATGCACTTCGGCGCGGTGCGCCCAGGGCATACCCGCCGCGTTCAAGAGGTGACCGGTCGGGGTGGCTCACTTCACCGTCTGGTCGCCGTCGGGGAGGTCCTGGACGGTGACCCCGGCGCGCGGCTGGCCGAGCCCGTCCGCCACCGCCCGGGCCAGTCCGTCCGGGTCGGGCGCGGTGGGCACCGGCACCTGCGCGCCCTCCGGGTAACTCTCGATCGCCCGGCTGAAGTAGCTGGGATGCCAGGCACCGACCGCGCCCCGCACCTCCACGGCCCGCACCGCCCTGGCGCCGATCCGCTGCTTGACGGCGGCGAGGATCCGGTCGGACCGGTACTCCCCCGGCACCTGGAACAGGCTCGCGTGCGCGCCGATCAGCCCGCCGTCCGCCAGCCGGACGGTGACCGTCAGACAACTGGTCACCGCGGGGTAGAAGAGGGTGCCGCCGGGCCCGACCTCGCCGACCTGGCCCTCGGTGATCCGCAGCGCGGTCGCCGGGGACGCGGCGGGGGCGCTCGCCACCGCCGGCCCCGCCTGGGCCAACACCGCCCCGACCGCGCCGACTTGGACCGCCAACAGCGCGGCGGCCACCGGTATCACGCCGCCTCGTCCGCGTGCCATCGTTGCGCCGCCCCTCACTCGAACCGGGCCGGGTCGCCGGCGCCCCGCCGGACGATCTCCACCGTGTCGCCCGAGAAGTCGACGACGGTGGTGGGCTCGGTCCCGCAGTCGCCGGAGTCGACCACCGCGTCGATGACGTGGTCGAGGCGCTCCTTGATCTCCCAGCCCTGGGTCAGCGGCTCCTCCTCGTCGGGCAGCAGCAGGGTGCTGGAGAGCAGCGGCTCGCCGAGCTCGGCGAGGAGCGCCTGGGTGACGGTGTGGTCCGGGATGCGGACGCCGACGGTCTTCTTCTTCGGGTGCAGGAGCTGGCGCGGGACCTCCTTCGTCGCGGGGAGGATGAAGGTGTAGCGGCCGGGGGTCGCGGCCTTGATCGCGCGGAAGACGTCGTTGTCGATCTGCACGAACTGGCCGAGCTGCGCGAAGTTCTGGCACACCAGGGTGAAGTGGTGGCGGTCGTCGAGGTTCCGGATCGACCGGATGCGGTCGATGCCGTCGCGGCTGCCGAGCTGGCAGCCGAGGGCGAAGCAGGAGTCGGTCGGGTAGGCGACGAGCCCGCCGGAGCGGATCGTTTCGGCGACCGTCCCGATGGTGCGGCGCTGGGGGTTGTCCGGATGGACGTCGAAGTACTTGGCCATTTTCGCGAGTCTAGGTGATGGTCGGGCCGGTCAGCGGCGCCGGCGCGGGCGGGGCCCGGCGGGTACGGACGGCGGGTCAGCAGGTGCGGCGGAGGTAGCCGTCGTCGCCGGGCCGGCCGACGTCGCGGTCGCGCAGCACGAAGGAGAGCCGCTCGCCCCAGGCGCGGCAGGCGGTGGCGAGGTCCGGTCGGCGGTACTCGATGTCGAAGACCCGGTCGTCGTAGGTCTTGGCGTAGGCGGGGCACTCCCGGTAGCGGGCGCACTCCTCGGTGACGGCGAAGTCGAAGCCGGCGCGGCGGGCTTCGGGGAGGAGGTCGGCGGTGTTCTTCTGCGCGGCGGCCAGGCCCCGGTCGTGGGCCCGTCGGGTCAGCAGGGCGGCGAAGGCCAGCGCGTGGTCCTTGGTGAGCAGGCCCTCGGAGCGCTCGTAGGAGTCGAGGTTGTCCGGTTCGACCGCGTCGAAGCCGGCCGTGGCGCAGCCGTCGATCCAGCGTCCGACGACGTCGAGCAGGGCCGTGCGCTTGGCGGCCGTGGAGATGTCGAGCAGCGGCTCGTGCCAGTCCTCGTCGATGACCGGGCCGCCGTCCCGGTCGCGCAACAGCAGGTCGGGGTGGTGCCGCTGCCACCAGCGTCGGGCCTCGGTACCGGGCTGCGCCTGGAAGGCGTTGACGTAGCAGATGGTGTAGTGGCCGGGCGCGGGCCGGGCGGTGCGGTCGCGGGAGACGACCTCGACGCCGTCGGCCGGGGGGTACGGGCCGCCGATCTGGTAGTCGAACGCGGCGCCCGCGGCGGGCAGTTCGACGCCGTGCCGGGCGTGCGCCGTCGGGGACGGGTGCCCCGCCTCCGCCGGAGCGGCCGGGGAGCAGCCGGCGAGCGGCAGGACGGCGAGCGCCAGGGCGCCGACGGCACGGCGCAGCGGCACGGGCATGCGGGACATGTGCGACACGACACGCCACCCTATGCGCCCGCACGGCCACCATCAGCCCCAACCCGTCAGCCGGCCCAACTCCACTGAGCCACAAAGGAGTTCAACCCACCGCAAGGTGACGCACCTCACATAGTCCAGAATGGATTATGTGTCGCGCGGACACCCCCGCCCGCGCTTAGCTGGTCGGGTCAGACCTTCGACCAACTGAGCACCACCACACGGGGAGTGATCGCATGTTCCGCGCCTTACGCGCGCTGGGCGCCGCCGTCCTGCTGGCGGCCCTGTCCCTCTCGGCGGCGCCGGCCGCGAGCGCGAGCGCCGATGCGCGCACGCCCGTCGGCGGCGGCAGCGGCATCATCTTCCGGATGCTGCCCGATCCCGAGCAGCACAAGAACTTCTACGTCTGCACCCTCACGGCGGTCGGCCGGGACCGGGCCGGCAATCTGGTGGGCCTGACCAACGCCCACTGCTTCATCGACGAGAAGGGCAACAAGCTGGTCGGCGCGCCGGTCTATCTGGACGCCTCGCCCGCGGGGACGGCGGCCGCGCCCGCCCCGCTCACGAAGAGCACCCCCGACCTGAAGACCGGCCAGATCGGCACGGTGACGTACGTCAGCACGCCCAACAACCTGCTCAACACCGGCCCCAAGGGCCTGGACTACACGGTGATCCGTCTGGACGAGAAGCGGGTCAGGCCCACGAGTACGGTCGGCGGGGTGACCATCACGTCGATCGGCGCGCCGCCGGCCAACGGGACCCGGATGTGCAAGGAGGGCCACCGGACCGGCCTGACCTGCGGCATCAAGCTGGGCACCCACGGCATCTGGTTCACCCACCTGATCTGGACCAACGGCGGTGACTCCGGTTCGCCGGTGGTCAACGGCCAGACGCTGGTCGGCAACGCCTGGGGCGCGCAGCACAGTTCACCGATCCTGAGCATCATCGACGAGCTGAACGCGCACGGCGGCGTCGGCGCGGGTTTCCACCTGGCCGACTGAGTCCGCGCACCCTCCGCGCCGCCCGGGACCCCTCGGGCGGCGCTCGCGCGTAGTGGTCCAGTCCAAAGTGTTGACGTGCCCACGCCGAGGGTCCACGCTGTGGTCGATTGGTCTGGACCACCCCCCTGGATCCCCCCGTCGGCCTCGCTGGAGGGCATGTGCCACCTCGTCAACTCAGGACCCTCGCCACGGCCGTCTCGGCGGCCGCGCTCGCGCTCGCCGCCGCCGGCACGGCGCTCGCCACCGGTCACCACGCCGCCCCACCGGCCCCGGTGACCGCCCCCACGGCGCTGGGCGGCAACTGGTACGCGGCGGCGCCGTACCTCATGCCGCTCGACAACGACCCACCGGACGCCGGCGCGGTGATGGACGCCACCGGCATCAAGGCGTTCCAACTCGCCTTCGTCCTCGCGCCCAACGGCGGCGGCTGCGCGCCGACTTGGGACGGCCTCCACCCGGTGGACGCGGACACCGCGGTGGCCAAGGTGATCTCCGCGATCCGCGCCAAGGGCGGCGACGTCTCCGCCTCCATCGGCGGCTACAACGGCACCAAGCTGGGCCAGGCGTGCGGCACCCCCGAGGCCACCGCCGCCGCCTACCAACAGGTCATCGACAAGTACGGCCTGAAGGCCCTCGACTTCGACCTGGAGGAGCCGGAGTACGAGAACACCGCGGCGATCCACAACGAGATCGGCGCCGCCAAGATCCTCCAGCAGAAGAACCCCGGCCTCTACCTCTCCGTCACCACCGCCGGCACCGCCGACGGCACCGGCTGGTTCGGCAAGCAGATGCTGAACGAGGCCAAGTCCCAGTCCTTCACCCCGGACAACTTCTCCATCATGCCGTTCGACGGCGGTTTCAACGGCGCCGCCGCCCAGACCTCCGCGCTCACCAACTTCAACGCCGTGCTGCGGTCCACCTTCGGTTGGGACGAGGCCACCGCCTACGCCCACGAGGGCATCTCCCAGATGAACGGCCGCAGCGACACCGGGGAGTTCTTCACCCAGGCCGACTTCCAGACCGTGCTGGACTTCGCCACCTCCCACCACATGGCGCGGCTCACCAACTGGTCGGTCAACCGGGACCGGCAGTGCACCCCGCCGGACAACAACGGCCGCACGTCGGGGACCTGTAGCAGCGTGCCGCAGGGCGACTGGGACTTCACCAAGTTCTCGGTGAAGTTCGCCGGCGCCACCCCGCCCACCACGCCGCCCACCACCGCGCCGCCCACCACGCCCCCGGGCGGCAACTGCGCCGCCAGCCCCTACGCCGCGGGCACCGTGTACGTGGGCGGCGACACCGTCTCCTTCAACGGCCACTCCTGGAAGGCCCGGTGGTGGACGCAGGGCGAGGCGCCCTCCACCGGCGGCTCCGGGGTCTGGCAGGACCTCGGCGCCTGCTGAGCCGCGGAGGGGAGGGGCA
The DNA here is from genome assembly GCF_028898845.1 of Streptomyces sp. WZ-12. Classification (NCBI taxonomy): domain Bacteria; kingdom Bacillati; phylum Actinomycetota; class Actinomycetes; order Kitasatosporales; family Streptomycetaceae; genus Streptomyces; species Streptomyces sp. WZ-12. Next base: position 1,164,817 of record NZ_CP118574.1, read on the forward strand.
CCCGACCGGACATCGACGCCCCTCCCCTCCGCACCCTCCCCCCGGTGCGTGGTGGATCACGCATCCGGGCGCCGGTCCGGGGCAGACTCGGCGGTATGAGCACCACACCCCCGGTCCCCCACCTGCCGCGGACCATCGACGAGACCCGTCTGCTGCACGCCCTCCCGATGGCCGCGGCCGTCGACGCGCTGCGCGCCGCGCTGCGCGACGGCCCGGACCCGGAGGCCGATCCGCCGCGCACCATCGTGCCCGTAGAGCACGGCCAGTTGCTGCTGATGCCCGCGCACCGCAGCCGGTACGCGGGCGTCAAGGTCGCCACCGTCGCCCCCGACAACCCGGCCGCCGGACTCCCCCGCGTCCAGGGCCAGTACCTCCTCTTCGACGCCGCGACCCTCGCCCCGGTCGCCCTGCTCGACGGGATCGCGCTGACCACCGTGCGCACCTCGGCGGTCTCCGCCCTCGCCGTCGATCTGCTCGCCACCCCCGACGCCGCCCACCTGGTGGTGTTCGGCACCGGCCCGCAGGCCCGCGGCCACCTCGACGCGTTCCGCGCGGTGCGCCCGCTGCGTCGCGTCACCGTCGTGGGCCGCACCCCCGCCAACGTCGAGCGCTTCGTCGCCGACGTCCGCCGGGACACCGGCCTGACCGTCGAGGCCGGCGACCCGACCACGGTCGCCGCCGCCGACCTCGTCGCCTGCTGCACCACCGCCCGCACCCCGCTGTTCGACGGAGCGCTGCTCCCGCCGCACGCCACGGTGACCGCGGTCGGCTCCCACGAGCGCGGCAGCCGCGAGGTGGACGGCACCACCGTCCTGGACAGCACGGTCGTGGTCGAGTCGCGGGCCGCCGCGGCCCGCGAGGCCGGCGACCTGATCCCGGAGTTGGAGAGCGGCCGGCTCGCGCCCGCATCGATGCTGACGCTCGCCGGTTTGGCCACCGGAGCCGCCACCGCCGACCCGGACCGGCCGCGCCTCTTCAAGAGCGTCGGCATGGCCTGGGAGGACCTCGCGGTGGCCGGCGCCGCCTACGAGGCCACCTGACGGGACGGATCTCGTCCGCTTTCCCGGTCCTCGTGCAATGCTGGGGACGCCCGGCCGACGGCATGTGACCTCGGCCGATGCCAAGGATGGGGAGCGTACGGCAGCGTGAAGGCAGCGATACGACGGACCAGTACCGGCATCTGGGACCGCTTCGCGGCGTCCGACCCGGGACTGCTGCGGCTGATGGCGGGGTTGCGGACGGTGGGGGCGATCGTGCTGGCCCTCGTCGCCCTGGCGCTGCTCGGCACCAGCGTCTCGCTGATGGTCGCCGGCGCGATGACGGCGATGGTCGCCACGTTCGCCATCCGGGAGAAGGAGGTGCGCGGCCAGGCCGTCACCCTCGGCCTCGGGCTGCCGACGGCGCTGGCCGCGGTGTCGCTGGGGGCGCTGCTGCACAACCAGGTGATCACCGGTGACCTGTTCTTCATCGCGCTGATCTTCGGCGCCGCCTACGCCCGCCGGTTCGGCGACCGCGGCACGGCGCTGGGCCTGATCGGCTTTCAGGTCTACTTCATCTCGCTCTTCGTGCACGCCAAGGTGGCGATGCTGCCGGAGCTGTATCTGACCCTGGCCGTCGCGTTCGCGTGCAGCGCGGTGATCCGGTTCGCGGTCGTCCGGGACACCCCCGAGCACACGCTGGGCCGGCTGCGGGAGGCGTTCCGAGCCCGCCTGGCCCAGTTGGTCGCCACCCAGCGGAAGTTGGTGGACGCCGACCCCGAGGAGTTGGACGGCGTCCTGGACGACCTGCGGCGGCACACCGCCCGGCTGCACGAGACGGCGCTGATGATCCAGGGCCGCCTGGAGGAGGGCACCCGGGACGCGGCCACCGCGGCACTGCTCCAACGCCGCATCGCGGACGCCGAGATCGCCGCCGAACGCCTGGGCATGACGCTGCTCAACGCCCGCAGCGCGGAACGCACCGACACCCTCACCCTGCATCTGCCACACGCCCCGGTGCCGGCCGGCTCCAAACCCCTGCAGTCCGAGGGCAACGCCGTGCCCACCCTGCGCCGGGACCTCGAAGCGCTCGGGCTGTTGGTGGCCCACCGCTCCCCCGGCGACCGCGGCACCGCGCTGGCCCACGTCCGCAACCGACTGCTCGGCTACCGCGACGAGGACGAACTGCCGCGCGGCTCCGCGGCGGTGCAGGACGCGTTCCGTGCGCTCGGCGAGGCCGCCCGGGCCGTGCTGGGCCTGCGGATCGCGCTGGACGGACCGCAGGACGAGTCCGACGACACCTCGGCGACCGCCCGCTCGCGGGAGGAACTCGACGCCGAGGACCTGTCGATCGTCGGCGCGGAGGAGGACGAGGAGGACGAGCGCACCGGACTCCAACGGCCCACCACCCGGGCCGCGTTCCAGGTCGCGGCGGGCTCCGCACTGGCCATCGTCGGCGGGGAGTTCCTGTCCACCCAGCGCTGGTACTGGGCGGTCCTGACCTGCTGGGTGGTGTTCCTCAACACCGCCTCCACGGGCGAGATCCTGGTCAAGGGCTACCGCCGACTGCTGGGCACGGTCCTCGGCGTGATCGCCGGTGTGGCGCTGGCCGGGTTGGTGGGCAACCACACCTGGACGGCGTTCGCGCTGGTGCTGCTCTGCGTCTTCGGGATGTTCTTCACCGCGCCGCTGTCGTACGCGCTGATGTCCTTCTTCGTCACCGCGATGCTCGGCCTGCTCTACACCCTCCTCAACACCTACAGCGTCGCGACGCTGGTGCTGCGCATCGAGGAGACCGCGCTGGGCGCGGCGTGCGGCATCATCGCCGCGGTGCTGGTGCTCCCGGTGCACACCGACCGGCGCACCGACGAGCACCTGGGCACGGTCCTGGACCGGCTCCGGGACGCGGTGTCGGCGGCGGTGACCCAGCTCTCCGGCGGCCCCGCGGAGGACCTGCTGACCCGGGCCCGCGATCTGGACACCGCCCTCAGCGACCTGCGCGGCTCCACCCAGCCGCTGGTGCACCCCATCACCCCGCTGCGGGTGCGCCGGCAGACCGCGCGCTATCTGGTGGCGCTGCTGGAGACCTGCGCCTACCACGCGCGTTCGCTGGCGGCGACGGCCGAACTCCTGCCGGCCAGCCGGTCGGTGGCGGCCGATCCCCGGCTCGCCCGCGCCGGCCGGCGGATCGCGCGCAACATCGAGCTGATTGCCGCCCGGGTGAACGACGAGCCCGTCGACGGCGAGGTGGAGGCGGGCGCCAGCATCGCCTCGCTGCTGGAGGCCGACGGTTCGCCGGTGCCGCCGTCGCACACCGTCACCTTCCGGGTGCTGCGGCACCTCCAGCGCCTCGACGAGGGCGTGGTGGGTATCGCCCGCGCCCTGGACGTGCCGGTCGCCGGGCGGGCGGGCCGGAAGAAGAGCGTCTGACGCGGGACCCACCGGGCCGGCCGTGCGGATCTCCGCGCGGCCGGCCCGCTCCCGTTCCCCAGGGCTCCGAAGCCACTCCGGTCCGTCACTTCCCGGTAAAACTTTCCCTCGTTCCCGTAGGGCGCCCGCTCCCCCGCCGGCGCCGCCCGGCGCCCGTCCCCTCGCCGAACCCGCAGTTCAGCACCGTCGCACCGGCCGGTCGCCGGGCCGTCACCCGCGCCCCGGCGGGCCCCGGCGCGCGCCGTCCCGTATGACGCCCTGGTTGACGCGACCGGCTTCCGAGGAACACTCTCGTTACATAGGTGCTCGATACAACTGACTCTGGCGAGACGGGTCGGGCGACCGTTCCTCGGCGTTGCCCGCCCCCTCCCGACCCCCGGTCCGCCGCGGCCCGTCCCGCGGTTCCGCGGCGCCGGCGGCCCCCAGGGCTCGGAGGAGGAGGACAAGGCATGTGCGGCATCACCGGCTGGATTTCCTTCGACCGCGAACTGCGCGCCGAGCAGGCGACCGTGGACGCGATGACCGAGACGATGGCCTGCCGCGGGCCCGACGACCGCGGCACCTGGGTACAGGGACCCGCGGCACTGGGCCACCGGCGCCTGGCCATCATCGACCTGCCCGGCGGGCGGCAGCCGATGATCGCCGAGCGCGCCGACGGCACCAAGGTCGTCCTCGTGTACTCCGGTGAGACCTACAACTACGGCGAGCTGCGCAGCGAACTGCTCGACAAGGGACACCGGTTCACCACCGATTCCGACACCGAGGTCGTGCTGCACGCCTACCTGGAGTGGGGCGAGGCGGTCGCCGAACGCCTCAACGGGATGTTCGCGTTCGCGGTCTGGGACGAGCAGCGCCAGCGGCTGGTGATGATCCGCGACCGGATGGGCATCAAGCCGTTCTACTACTACCCCACCGCCGACGGCGTGCTGTTCGGCTCCGAGCCGAAGGCGATCCTGGCCAACCCGCTCGCCGAGCGGCGGGTCGGCCTGGACGGGCTGCGCGAGATGTTCGCCTTCGTCAAGACGCCGGGGCACGCGGTGTGGGAGGGCATGCGGGAGGTCGAGCCCGGCACCGTGGTCACCGTCGACCGCGACGGGCTGCGCCGGCACGCCTACTGGGCACTGCGGACCCGGGCCCACCAGGACGACCGCGAGACCTCCATCGGCCACGTCCGGACCCTGCTCGACGACATCGTCCGCCGCCAGTTGGTCTCCGACGTGCCGCGCTGCACCCTGCTGTCGGGCGGGCTGGACTCCTCGGCGATGACCGCGCTGGCGGCCCGTCAACTCGGCGAGGTGGGCGAGACGGTGCGCAGCTTCGCCGTCGACTTCGTCGGCCAGACCGAGAACTTCATCGCCGACGACCTCCGCGCCACCCCCGACACCCCCTTCGTGCACGACGTGGCGCGGCTCGCCCGCACCGAGCACCAGGACATCGTGCTGGACTCCGCCACCCTGGCCGACCTCGACGTCCGCGCCAAGATGATCCGGGCCCGCGACATACCCATGGGCCTGGGCGACATGGACTCCTCGCTGTACCTGCTGTTCAAGTCGATCCGGCAGCACTCGACGGTGGCGCTGTCCGGCGAGTCGGCCGACGAGGTCTTCGGCGGGTACAAGCAGTTCTTCGACGAGAACGCCCGGAAGGCCAACACCTTCCCCTGGCTGGTGGGCTTCATCCAGCACTTCGGCGACGACGACCACATCCTCACCTCCGACCTCAACGGCGCCCTGGACCTGCCCTCCTACGTCCAGGACAACTACGACCGCGCCATCAAGGACGTCGAACGGCTCGACGGGGAGAGCGACTTCGAGTACCGGATGCGGAAGATCTGCTATCTGCACCTGACCCGCTTCGTGCGGATCCTGCTGGACCGCAAGGACCGGGCGAGCATGGCCGTCGGGCTGGAGGTGCGGGTCCCGTTCTGCGACCACCGCCTGGTGGAGTACGTCTACAACACCCCCTGGTCGCTGAAGTCCTTCGACGGCCGGGAGAAGAGCCTGCTGCGCGAGGCCACCGCCGATGTGCTGCCGCGCTCGGTGTACGACCGGGTGAAGAGCCCGTACCCGTCCACGCAGGACCCGCGGTACGCGGTCGCGCTCCAGCAGCACGCCAAGGACCTGTTGGCGCGCCCCTCGCACCAGATCTTCGACATCGTGGACCGCAACTGGCTCCAACGCGCGGCGGACCACAGCGCGCCGCAGATCACCCAGGCGTCCCGGCGCGGCCTCGAACGCACCCTGGACCTGGCGCTCTGGTTGGAGATGTACTCCCCCACCATTACGCTCTCCTGATCCACGGCGGGGCCGCACGGGCCCCTCGGACCCGAGTCCGGTACGGCAGGCGATGGGTGAGCGATGACGATCGGTGACGACGCGGCGCTGCAGTTGGTGGTTTCGCTGCACCGGCTCACCCGGAGCCTGCGCAGGTCCGCCACGGCGGGCAGCATCCAGCTCACGCACACCGCGGTGCTGGCGCTGTTGACCCAGCGCGGACCGTCCCGGATCGGGGAGATCGCGCAGTGGGTGCCGTGCTCCCAACCCACCGCCACCGCGGCCGTCCTCGGCCTGGAGTCCGCCGGCCTGGTGCGCCGGGAGGCGGACCCCGACGACCGGCGCGCCAGCCGGGTCCTGCTCACCGAGCGGGGCTCGGCGGCGCTGGCGGAGGTGGCCCGCGGCGAGGCCCAGGTCCTCGCCCGCCGCCTGAGCGTGCTCCGCCCGGAGGAGGTCCAACTGCTGGCCGAGGTGGAGCCGGTGCTCCGCCGACTCGCCGAGGCGGGGGACTGACGCGCAGCGCGCCCACTGGTGACGGTGGCCCAACAGCGCCTCCCCTGCGGCACGTTGCCCGCTGGTCGCCGGGCGGCGGCCGCGCTGCCATGCCCGCCCTCACGGGAACGGGCATGCGCCGTACCCGCGTTTTTCGCCCGCCCGTTCACCCATCCCGCTGGACCGCTTAGTCCACCTGGCCCCTCGTTGCGGGATGACGGGGCATCAGGTCAGCCATGCTGCCACTCCTCATGGAGGTCCTCGTGGAGGTGCTCAGGTAATGGCTGAAGACCGACAGCAGACCACCGATCCGCGCGTGGGGTCCCCGCGGCGGCGCGTGCTGGCCGCGGCGGCGCTCGTCCCCGTGTTCGCCGCGACGCCCACCCCCGCACCCGCCCGCCCCGCCGCCGGCCCCACCGCCGGCCCCGCCGAGTCGACCGCGGCGCACGGGCGGAAGCTGATCACCCCCGTCCACACCACCCCCGACGACTGGAAGGCCGTCGCCAAGGCGATGGGCCGCGGCGGCGACGTGAAGCGCAACGTGATGTTCCACATCGGGCTCCCCCGCCGGGACCTCCGGGTGGTCTCCCACCGCGTCCGGGTCCGATCGGCCCTCGCCCTGGGCTCGCACTGCTCCTTCGTCCGGTACACCGACCACAGCACCCTGCTGATGGGCGACATCGTGGTCACCGAGCACGAACTGCAGGACTTCATCGACACGTTGCAGGAACACCGGATCCGGCTGACCGCCCTGCACAAGCACCTGCTGGCCCAGCGCCCCAACGTCTGGTGGGTCCATGTGCACGCGCACGGCCACCACCCGGTGGCGGTGGCGCGCGGGTTGCGCGCCGCGTTCGCCGGCACCGGGACCCCGCCGCCGGCGACCTCCGACCCGGACGAGGAGGTCGACCTGGACACCGCCGGGATCGCCCGCGCCCTGGGCGCCAAGGGTTCCGTGGACGACGGGATCTACAAGTGCGTCTTCGTCCGCCGCGAGAAGATCACCGACGGCCATATGGTGCTCCCGCCGGGCCTGGGCTCGACCAGTGCCCTCAACTTCCAACCGCTGGGCCACGGACGGGCCGCGATCAGCGCGGACTGCTGCATGGTCGCCGACGAGGTCCAGCACGTGCTCCGGGCGCTGCGACGGGCCGGCGCCAAGCTGGTGGAGCTCCACAACCACGGGCTGACCGACCACCCCCGGCTGTTCTTCGTGCACTTCTGGGTGGTCGGCGACGCGGTCCGGCTCGCCCGCGCGCTGCGTCCCGCGCTGGACGCCACCAACGTCGTCCCGGCCGGCTGATCCGACGCCGGGCGACCACGGGCGACGGGCCGACGACCGCCGGGCGGACGGCAGTTGTCGGCCCGGCGCCGGGCCGACATCCTCCGCACCGGCTCCCCCGCGCAGTCGGCCGGTTCCCCCGGCACGCCCCGCTTCGCCGCACCGAGGGGCCGTGCCGTGCTGACCCGGTCGACCCGCCGTTCCCACTCCCGCCCACGAAAAGGAGTTGCACGGTGCGCCGAGAGGGGATTACCTCTAACCTCCGAGCCCCGGCCACCACGCGCCGCCGGGCCACGACGACACAACGAGAGGAGGGACGGGTCGATGACCACCATGACCATCTCGCCCGTCCCCTCCCGGGGTTCCGACCAGAGCTGAACCCCGGAGGCGGACGGGCACCTTCAAGGGAGTGCCCCCGACCGTGGAAACACCCGAACTGACGCTGCGTCCGCTCGCCGGACCGCACGAGCTCGACCTCTTCAACCGCCTGCCCTACCTCCTCAACGACGAGCTGGCGGACGACCTCGCCCAGGGCCGTCGACGGCCGGAGTGGATGTGGCTGGCGCTCCGCGGCGACCGGCCGCTGGCCAGGCTCGCCTGGTGGACCCGACCGGGAAACGACGCCCCGGCCCTGCTGGACCTCCTCGACCTCGACGACGAACTCCCGGGCCACGAGCGGATCGACGTCGGCGTCCGCCTGTTGCGCACCGCCCTGGCCGCCACCCTCCCGCGCGGCGCCACCCCGCCCGAGTACGGCCGCTTCGTCCCGCCCGACTGGCGCGACACCCCGGCCGCCCGGCAGGTCGTCCGGGACCGGATGACGGTCCTGGAGCGCGCCGGCGCCCGGCCGTTCGTCGAGCGGCTGCGCCTGGAGTGGCGCCCGGGGACGCCGGTCCCCACGCCGACCGGACGCCTCTCCTTCACCCCGGCACCGGACCCGGAGCCGCTGCTCGCCCTGATGACCGGGGCGCTCGCCGGCACCCTGGACGCGCACAGCCGCGCCGACCTGACCCGGATGTCCCCGCGCGCGGCGGCCGTCGAGCACTACGACGGCGAGCTCGCCAACTACACCAGCCCCAGGGACTGGTGGCGCGTCGCCACCCTCCCCGGCGGCGCTCCGGTGGGCTTCGTCCTCCCCGCCCACAACGGCTACAACGCCGTCGTCGCCTATATCGCCGTGCTGCCCGAGCACCGCGGCAACGGCTACATCGACGACCTGCTCGCCGAGGGCACCCGCGTCCTCGCCGCACAGGACGTCCCCCGCATCCGGGCGTCCACGGACCTCGGCAACTCCCCCATGGCAGCCGCCTTCCAGCGCGCCGGCTACGTCAACATCGGCCGCGAGATCACCATGGTGTGGGAGTGAGCGGGGCGGGCCCGGGGGCCGTGCCGGCAGTGCGCAGGCGGCGCGGTGCTCCGGGCCGCGGGCGCCCGAGCCCGCCGGAAAATACCGGGCGGCGGACCCGGCCGGCGCAGTACGGTCCGGGCATGGTGGACGAGGACGGGTACTTCGGAGAGGGCGTCGCGGCCAGGTACGACGCGGACTGTGCGGAGATGTTCGCGGCGGAGGCGGTGGATCCGGCGGTGACGCTGCTGGCCCAACTGGCCGGGCGGGGCCGGGCGTTGGAGCTGGGCGTCGGCACGGGGCGGATCGCGCTGCCGCTGGCCCGCCGCGGGGTCCCGGTGCACGGCATCGACCTGTCCCGGGCGATGGTCGCCCGGCTGCGGGCCAAGCCGGGCGGCGACGACATCGGCGTGAGCATCGGCGACTTCGCGACGACGCGGGTGGCCGGGCGCTTCTCCGTCGCCTATCTGGTCTTCAACACCGTCATGAATCTGACGTCCCAACAGGCGCAGGTCGACTGCTTCCGCAACGTCGCTGACCACCTCGAACGGGGTGGCGCCTTCGTCGTCGAGGTGATGGTCCCCGAGCTGCGCAAGCTGCCGCCCGGGGCGCAGGCCGTCCCGTTCCAGACCGGCCCGACGCGCTGGGCGTACGACGTCTACGACGTGGCGACGCAGGCGATGAGCTCCCACTACGTCGACGTGGTCGACGGCCGCGGCAGCTTCTCCTCGACGCCCTTCCGGTACGTCTGGCCGGCGGAGCTCGATCTGATGGCGCAGCTCGCCGGGTTGCGGCTGCGCGAGCGGTGGGGCGGATGGGCAGAGGAGCTGTTCACGGGCGAGAGCCAACGGCACGTGTCCGTCTGGGAGAAGCCCGTCCGCGCCGATGGGTAAGGGAAGTTGACCGGTCGTCTCCCTCGTGCGCCCCGAGCCGGCCGGGAGACGCGACCGGCGCGAAAACCGATTGGCCGGCGGGGCCCGGACCAGGAAGAGTGTGCGGGGGCGCCGCTCGTCGCGTTGCGATCGGGTGCCGGGTTCCGCAATTTTCGCAACGATTCCTCAGTTTGGGCCGATTCATGGGGCATGTAGAAGTCGCGCACGTGGAGTACTACCTGCCGGACGGGCGGGTGTTGCTCGATGACGCCTCCTTCCGGGTGGGCGAGGGGGCCGTCGCCGCGCTCGTCGGGGCGAACGGCGCGGGCAAGACCACGCTGTTGCGGCTGATCTCGGGCGAGTTGAAGCCGCACGGCGGATCGGTGACGGTCAGCGGGGGCCTTGGGGTGATGCCGCAGTTCGTCGGCTCGGTGCGGGACGAGCGGACGGTGCGCGACCTGCTCGTGGCGGTCGCACCGGAGCGGATCCGGCACGCGGCGCACGCCGTCGACGAGGCCGAACTCGCCCTCATGGAGCGGGACGACGAGGCGGCCCAGATGGGTTACGCCCAGGCGCTGAGCGACTGGGCGGAGGCGCGCGGCTACGAGGCCGAGACGGTGTGGGACATGTGCACCACGTCGGCGCTGGGCATCCCGTACGAGAAGGCGCAGTGGCGGGCGGTGCGGACGCTGTCCGGCGGTGAGCAGAAGCGGCTGGTGCTGGAGGCGTTGCTGCGCGGGCCCGACGGGGTGCTGTTGCTCGACGAGCCGGACAACTACCTGGACGTGCCGGGGAAGCAGTGGCTTGAGGAGCAGTTGCGGGAGACCCGCAAGACGGTGCTGTTCGTCTCGCACGACCGGGAGTTGCTGGCGCGGTCCGCGCGGCGGATCGTGAGCGTGGAGCCCGGGCCGGCCGGCAGCGACGTGTGGGTGCACGGCGGCGGCTTCGCGACGTACCACGCGGCGCGGGCGGAGCGGTTCGAGCGCTTCGAGGAGTTGCGGCGGCGGTGGGACGAGAAGCACGCCCAGTTGAAGAGGCTGGTCGTGGACATGCGGCAGTACGCCTCGCGCAGCGACGAGATGGCGTCGCGGTACCACGCGGCGCAGACCCGGCTCCAGAAGTTCGAGGAGATCGGCCCGCCACCGGAGCCGCCGCGGCCGCAGAAGATCACCATGCGGCTCAAGGGCGGCCGCACCGGGGTGCGCGCGGTCACCTGCCAACGGCTGGCACTGACCGGGCTGATGAAGCCGTTCGACCTGGAGGTCTTCTACGGCGAGCGGGTCGCGGTGCTGGGCTCCAACGGGTCGGGGAAGTCGCACTTCCTGCGGCTGCTGGCGGGCGAGGACGTGGCGCACACGGGGCAGTGGAAGCTGGGCGCCCGGGTGGCGCCGGGGCACTTCGCACAGACCCACGCACACCCCGAGCTGATGGGGCGCACGCTGTGCGACATCCTGTGGACCGAGCATGCGAAGAGCCGGGGGCCGGCGATGAGCGCGCTGCGCCGTTACGAGCTGGACCAGCACGGGGACAAGCCGTTCGAGAAGCTGTCCGGCGGGCAGCAGGCCCGGTTCCAGATCCTGCTGTTGGAGACCGGTGGCGCCACCGCGCTGCTGTTGGACGAGCCGACCGACAACCTGGACCTGGAGTCGGCCGAGGCGCTCCAGAAGGGGCTGGAGGCGTACGAGGGGACGGCGCTGGTGGTCACGCACGACCGCTGGTTCGCCCGGTCGTTCGACCGGTTCCTGGTCTTCGGTCAGGACGGCCGGGTCCGGGAGGTGCCGGAGCCGGTGTGGGACGAGGGACGGGTGGAGCGCCGTCGCTAGGGGGTTCTCCTAGCGCACGCGGCACGGGAGGGGAAATCCGCCGCCACCCTCGGGGCGGACTCTCGGCCGTGTTCGGACCGGTTTCCGATGCGCCGTTCGGGCCGCCGGGGACCGGCCGAACAGGGCGCGGACAGAAGGACGTTCGACGCCCCGGGTCCGCTCCTGCGCGCATCCGCCCCAGAGCCGCGCACCCGCCCCAGCATCCCCAACTCTGTCGCCGCCAGGGGTGGTGCGCGGCCGGTGGAACGCCGGGTCGGCGCTCTACTGCACCGGAACATTCCCGTCAAGGTGGTGAATTCGGGCCCGAAAGTGGGCAGTTGACCCTTGTCTTGACGCGGTGATTGACTTCCCGCGTCACCCGGCGCCGCTCCGCGCCCGCGACCCGGAGGCCGGAAAGGGATCACCGGGTCCGTCGGAATCCGCGGGCAGCGCCACGGCTCCGGGTGAGCTGTGGTCACGCATGTCCTTCAACAGGCTGCCGCCCGTCGAGGATCGAGGCCCATCGGAGCGTGAGGATCACCGTCGCATGAGGATAAGCGTCGTCGTCCCCGCCTACCGCGCCCGGGACGCGCTGGAGTTGTGTCTGCTGGCCCTGGCCCGCCAATCGCTCGACACCGCGCACGCGGCCGAGGTGATCGTGGTGGACGACGGCTCCGCGGACGGCACGGACCGGATGGTGGCCGCGCTGCCGGCCGGCCTCGACGTCCGCTACGTCTACGAGCCGCGCTCCCCCGCGTCCGGGCGGGCGCGGGCCCGCAACCTCGGGCTGGCGCACGCGACGGGCGACCTCGTCGTGCTGCTCGACGCGGACCAGGTGGTGGCGCCGACGTTCCTCGCCGAGCACGCCCGGGCCCATGCCGAGGGCGATGACCTGGTGGTCGTCGGCCGGCGGTTCCAGTTGGGGGACGGCCCGGTCGACCGGGAGCGACTGCGGTACGAGTTCAGTTTCGAGGCGCTGCCGCCGGTGGTGCGCGGCGACGAACGGGAGCCGGTGCTGGAGGCGTTCGACTGCGAGCTGGCCGGGCTGGAGACCGCCTGGCACTACGTGTGGGCCTGCAACGCCTCGGTGCGGCGCGGTCATCTGGTGGCGGCCGGCGGCTTCGACGAGGCGTTCGTCGGCTGGGGGTTGGAGGACGCGGAGCTGGGCTACCGGCTCACCCGCCGCGGCCTGCGCCTGCGGTACGCCACCGAGCCGGCCGTCTACCACCTGCACCGGGAGTCGCCCCCCGCGGCCCGGCACGGCGAATGGCGGCGCAATCTCGCCCACTTCGCGAGCGTGCACGACGACGTGGTGGTGCTGCTCCAGCGGGTCTTCGAACCGGTCGTCGACCCGACCGGCCCGGGCTGGGGCCGGCACGAGTGCGCGCTCCGCTTCGAACTCGCCGCCCGCGCGCTCGCCGGCCGCCTGCGGCCCGCCCCGACGGGCTGACCGAGGCCGCCGCCGCCCCGGGCCGCTCCCGGCGCGGGCCACGCGGCGCCCGGCACACCGGCGGGTTCCCCCGCCTCGCTCCCAGGGGAGGGCCGCTCGGCGTGTCTACTCTGGATGTGCGGCGGTCCTCCCCGGTCCTACGGGCGGGGCATCGGACGAGAGCCCAACGGGCCCGCGCTCCGGGCCGCACGACGCCACCCGAAGGAGAGTCGTGTCCGGCGCACCATCCCTCCCCACCACCGGGACGCGCGACCCGGACCGTTCCTGCGTCCTGCTCAAGCACGGCGAGATCTTCCTCAAGGGGCGCAACCGCCGGCTGTTCACCGAGCGGTTGCACGACAACCTCCGGGTGGCGCTGCGCGGTGTCGGCGGATCGACCTGGATCAAGATCGCGCAGAACGTCACCGTGCTGGGCGGCCAGGTGCCGCAGGAGGCACTGGTCGAACGGGCCCGCCGGGTGATCGGCTTCAACTCCGTCCAGCCGGCGATCCGGGTGGACAGCTCCCTGGACGCCATCACCGCGGCGGCGGTGCGGACGCTCGCCGAGGTGGCCGCCCAACGGCCGGTGGCCAGCTTCGCGGTGCGGGTCAAGCGCCGGGACAAGGCGTTCCCGATGACGTCGTCACGGCTGGCGGCCCACCTGGGGGCCCGGATCCAGGAGGCCCTGGACGGGCTGCCGGTGGACCTCTCCCACCCCGGCCTCCGGCTGGCCGTCGAGATCGACCACAAGGAGACCTATCTGTCCTGGGCCCGGTATCCGGGCCAGGGCGGGCTGCCGGTCGGGACCAGCGGCCGGGCCCTGGTGCTGCTGTCGGGCGGCTACGACTCGCCGGTGGCCGCCTACCGCGCCATGCGCCGCGGTCTGGCCTGCGACTTCGTCCACTTCACGGGCGCCCCGTACACCAACGCGTCCTCGACGTACAAGGCGTACGCGCTGGCCCGGGAACTCAACCGTTACCAGCCGCCGGGCCGGCTGTACGTCATCGCCCTCGGGCGGGCGCAGCGGCAGTTGGCGGTGGTCGGCGCCGGCCGGCTCCAGGTGGTCGCCCAGCGGCGGCTGATGGTGCGGGCCGCCTCGGCGCTGGCCGTCCGGATCCGGGCGCAGGCACTGGTCACCGGGGACAGCCTGGGTCAGGTGGCCAGCCAGACGCTGGCGAACCTCGTGGCCGTGGACGAGGCCGCCGCGCTCCCCGTCGTCCGGCCCCTGGTCGGCTGGGAGAAGCAGGAGATCATCGACGAGGCCCGCGCCATCGGCACCGCGGACGTCTCCGTGCTCCCGGACGAGGACTGCTGCCGGCTGCTCGCCCCGCCCCAGGTCAGCACCCGGGCCACACTGCCCCAACTGCACGCGCTGGAAAGCCGCCTGGACCTCGACGAGCTGATCGCGGAACTGCTGGCCGGCGCCCAGCTCATGCGGCCGGAGGCGGAGGGCGGGGAGGGCGGAGACGGCGCCGGCGGCGCGGGGGCCCGGGTCGGGAGTGGGTCCACTGCTCCCGGTGACGCCTCGACGCGCGCGGCGCGGGCGTCGGCAACGGTCTGAGGGCGCTCCCCCGACTTGGCGAGGGCCCGTCGGGACGTGGGTCAGGACCGGGCCTGCGGCTCGGGCTCCTGGAGCAGTTCGCCCGTCTCCAACAGGGTCTTGAGGTTGGACAACAGGGCGGGCCAACCGTTCTGGATCATGCCGCGGGCCGTGGAGTCGGCGGCGAACCCGTCGTGGACCACGGTGAGCTTCACCATGTCGCCGAGCGGCTCGATCTCGAACGTCACCTTGGAGCGCGGCTCGGCCGCCAACTCGGCCTGGACGCCCTCGGCGACGCCCATGCGCCGGGCCCACTCCGGCGTGAAGGTGTGCCAGGTGTAGGACAGTCTCCGGTGCGGGCTGGACTCCAGGACGACCTGCTCGGGGTGGGCCGTGGCGGCGCCGCCCTCGTTCCAGGTCATGGCCGACCCGGCGCGCCAGTCCGTGTCGAACTCCACGCCCCAGTAGCGACTGGTGAAGGCCGGGTCGGTGAGGGCCTGCCAGAGCCGCTCCGGCGTGGTCCGGATGTAGGTGGTGTAGACGAACGCGTTGCTGTCCATGGGTGGCGTCTCCAGTGCGCGTGTGAGGTCGGCGAGGGCGCGTGCCCGGTCGCGGTCGTAGTGGCTGAGCCAACGGTCAGCAAGGGCGTTGATCGGCTCGGCGTTGAGGTAGTGCAGCTTCTCCCGCCCGCGCCGGAGCGTGGTGATCAGGTTGGCCGCCTCCAGCACGGCCAGGTGCTTGCTCACCGACTGCCGGGTCATCTCCAGCTCCGCGCACAGCTCCCGCAGGCTCTGTCCGTTGCGGGCGTTGAGGCTGTCCAGCAACCGGCGGCGCCCCGCGTCGGCCAGCGCCCTGAAGACCTCGTCCATGGCCCGTGTCTCTCCTGCCCCACCCCTTTATGCAACCGGTTGGCTGCATAAAAAAGATAGGCAGCCATTTGGCTGCATGTCAATCGGGGCGGTGGCACCCCAGGGCGGGGACGGCCACCGAACCCGAGCGGGCAGGCAGCCCCGGCGGAGCGTGCGACAGCGACAACACGCCTTCTGTACAAGTGAGTTGGTCGCCGCCCAACAAGCCAGTGAGCAGCCTCCGCGCGCCGACCGCCGGCTCGGTCCGCGATCTCGATCCGGCGGGGGCGCGGGCTCGTCCTTCGGGGCGGTCGCGGTCGGCACCCCGTCGGTCAGACGCGACCGGTACGCGAACCGGCCGGTCCTGCGGGTCGTCCGGCGCAGCACGCCCCCGCTCCCGCACTCCTGGTACGCGCCGGTGATGCGCAGTTCCCGGTCGCCGATCTCGACGCCGACGCCCGCGCGCCGAACGCCGGTCAGTTCGGCCTCGCCGACCTGGGTGTTCTGTCCGGGGAGGTTGTGGACGGGGCGCCACCTCAGCCGAAGAGCCCGGGCACCCGGATCGTCCGCACCGGCCGCTTGGGCTTCGGCTCCTGGCGCGGCGGCAGTCGACCGCCCGGCAGCTCATCGGCCCGCGGGGGCTGGTCGACGCCACTCGACGCACTCCCGGAACGTCCGGAACTCCCGGCGCTGTTGGGCGAGTTGCCGGTGGCGTCCGGCCCACCGACACGACCCGGGTTCCCGCCGCCCCGGCCGGGCTTCCCGACCCGCCCCGACTGTCCGACTCCCGCGGCCCCCGCGCGCTGCCGGCGCGCCGCCGCTCGGCGTCCCATGGGGCTACACCGTGTGCCGGGGCGCGTCGCTCCGCGCGGGGCGCGCCCCGGCGGTGCCTTCGGTGACGCAGCCCGGGCCGGGGAAGATCTCCGTCTCGTGGCCGTCCTCGTAGCGCACCCGGTACGGGGGTTCGCCGTTGCGGCCGAGCACCTCGACCACCGTGGCCCGGTGCTCCGGGCTGCCCACCGCGCGTCCGGTGATGCGCAGTACGTCTCCCTTGTGCGCCTGCATCGCCACTCACCCTTCCCTGCACTGCCGTGACTGTCCGCGCACGCCGTTTCGGGCGTGCGCCGCGCCTCCTTCCAGTGTGCGTGCGTCGCCGCGCACCGCACGGGGGCGGTGGCCGGCCGCCGGGCGGGCGCGGTGCCGGTCCGCGGCGGCGACCGGCGGCGGCGAGCACGGCGCCGCCGGCCCGGTTCAGCCCCGGATCTCGATGTGGCGCGGCTTGGTGGCCTGCGCCTTCGGGATCGTCACGGTGAGGATGCCGTCCGTGAGCGAGGCGGTCACGTCACCGGACCGCACGTCCACCGGGAGCGGCGCCCGGTACTCGAACTGCCCGGTGGGGCGGCCGCGGTGGCGCAGCGCACCGGCCCGCTCGGACTTTCTGAGCTCCCCGGAGATGCTCACCTCGTGCTCGCCGACCTCGACGTCGAGGTCCGCGCGCCGGATGCCGGGCGGTTCGCACTCGACGACGTACGCCTCGTCGGTCTCGGGCAGGTCGGCCGGCGGGGCGAAGGCCGGCGCCTCGGCCAGCGGCGGGGTGAACGCGGCGGACTCCAGGGAGTGGTTCATCCGGTCGAGCAGTTCCTGGAACTCGGCCATCGGTCAGGAGCGGGGGCTCACTCGCCGTGGTAGAGCCGGTCCGCGCCGACCAGCAGGACCTCGCCCTTGGCCTCGGCGGCGCGCAGCTCCGGGCCGAAGCCGACGCCGCTGTAACAGGTGAGCACGGTCCGGCCGGTGTCCTCCCCGGCCGCGGTGACCAGGGCGAGGATCCGGCGCAGCCGGTCCAGGTGCGGGACGTCCATGGCCTCGTTCCAGCGGGCCAGTCCGACCGAGAGCAGCGCGCCGGGCCGCCCGTCGGCGGTGCCCCGGACGACGACCTCGGCGTCGAGCCGGGCGTTCCCCTCCGGGTCGGGGACGGTGCCGCGGACGGCCGTGTGCACCGCGCCGCCGAAGGTGTCCCAGGCGGCGTACTGGGTGACCCACTCCCGGCAGAGCTGGGCGAAGTGTGGGGCGGCCACCGTGGCGTCGAAGTCCGGGCGGATCCGGCGCCACACCTGGGCCGTCTCCTCCTGCTCCAGTGCCGCGCGGTGCGGCCAGGCGATGGCGTGCTCGAAGGCGAGCAGCGGTTCGGCGATGCGGTAGCGGGTCAGCCCGGGCCGGAACGCGTCGGCCTCGTCGTGCAGCAGTCCGTGGTGGCGCATCGCGGCCAGGACGTGGGAGACGTCGTGGAGCGAGGCGCCGAGGCGGTCGGCGATCCCGCCGGGGGTGGAGCGGCCGCCGGCGATGGCGACCAGGACGGAGTGGCACAGCGCGCGGTCCGCGTAGTCGCCCTCCTGCTCCAGCAGGTGGCGGGCCTCCCAGAACAGCGGCACCCGGGGGTTGAGGACGGTCCGGCAGAGCCAGGCGTCGAAGTCGTCCGGGCCGGCGGGGGCGTCGTCACAGACCAGGTCGCCGCGGTAGGCGGGGGTGCCGCCGACGACGGCGTGCACCTGCACGGCGAGCCGGGGCGCCCGGATGCCCCAGAAGCGGGCCGCCTTGCGGAAGCCGAACGGCCGCACCGCCACCTCCAGGGAGGCCAGGCCGTGCAGCGAGGAGGGGCCGCCGAACAGCCGGCGGATGACGGCGGGGCTGGCGCCGCTGAGGATCAGGCGGGTGCGGTTGTGCGGGCGCTCCTGGTGCACGCGGAGGAAGGCGCAGTGCAGGAGCGAGGAGAGCGCGGGGCTGTGTCCGACGAGTTCGGGGAAGTCGTCGATGATCACCACGGCGGGGCGCTCGTCGCCCAGCGCGAGCAGTGCCTCGGCGGCCTCGTCCCAGCGGTGCCAGTGCGGCGGCCGGTCGGCCCCGGTGTGCTCGGCGAGCCGCTCCGCCAGGCGCCGCAGGGACTCCGCCTCAGCCGCCGCCTGCCCGTCGAAGTAGAAGCCGCCGGTGGCCCGGCTGAGCGCCTCCAGCAGGACGGTCTTGCCCTGGCGGCGCTGCCCCGAGACCAGCGCGAGGGTGGTCCCGGGGCGGTCGTCGCAGGCGAAGCGCGCGAGGTCCGTCCACTCTTCCGCGCGGTCGAAGATCCGGTCGGGCCGGACCGGCAGGGTCGTGGCATCCGATGGCGACACGGGCCCGCTCCCCTCGTTACGGGCCGCCGGCGGCGGCCGGCGGCCGGCCTTGCTGTCCGTACGGGTCGCTGTGGGTCAAGTACACCTCCGGCGTCCGGCCGCTGTCCGCCCCGGTGGGCCGTACGGGGCACCGCGCTCGGGGGCCGCCGATCAGCTCGGTTCGGGGGCCGGCTGTCCGGGGCGGGCGGGGGTGGCGTCGGGCACGCCGCCGTACCCGGTGGCGTCGTCGCGCGCGTACGTGAGCCGGTCGACCACCTCGATGACGCCGTCCACGTTCTCGCAGAGCCGGACCGCGATCGGGAGCAGGCTCTTGCGCTCCAGGGTGCCGGTGAGGGTCACGGTGCCGTCGGCGACGTCGACGGTGACCGCGGACGGTGAGACGCCGAGCGTGCGGGTCAGCACCTCCTCCAGGATCTCCTCCTGGATCGCCCGGTCCCGGCGCAGGAAGAGCTGGACGAGGTCGCTGCGGCTGATCACGCCGATGAGCCGCTCGGCGTCGTCGACGACGGGGAGCCGCTTGACCTTGCGCTGCTCCATCGTCCGGGCCGCCTCGACCACGCTCCACTCCGGCCGCGCCACCACGGCCGGGCTGGTCATGATCGCCTCGGCGGTGGCGGCGCCGGCCTTGGAGAGCTGCCGGCGCAGCAGGTCGGCTTCGGAGACCACGCCCACCGGTCGCCCGTCGTCGTCGACGACCGGTACGGCGGTGATGTCGTACTCGTCGAGCAGCCGCGCGATCTCCCGGAAGAGGGTGCCGCGCTGGACGGTGACGGCGTTGGGGGTCATCAGGTCGGCCACTCTGCGGTGCCTCATGGTGGGCCACTACCTCCGGATGTGCCTGGTTCGGTCGGCCCCGGCCGGTTTCGACCGGAGTCCTCATCTTCATGATCCCGCGTCGGGCCGCCGAACGGCGCACGGGATCCGGGTGCGACGACGCAGCGGTGCCGCGGCGGCGGCCCGGCTAGTCGTCCGGGACGACGGCGACGGGGCAGGTCACGTGGTGGACGGCGGCATGGACGACGGGGCCGATGCGGGGTGCGAGCCGTCGCCCATGCCGCCGGCGGCCGACCACCAGGAGCCCGGCCCCGTCCGCGGCCTCGACGACGGCCCTGGCCGGGCTGTCCGACAGCAGGGTCGGCTGCACCGGCACGTCGGGGAACCGCGCCCGCCAGGGGTCGAGCGCCACCCGCAGCTCGTTCTCCGCGGCCGTGGTCACCTCGGCCGCGGCGTCCGGGTCGACGCCCCAGGGGGTGTAGACCCGCACCGGGAACGGGCGGCCGTGCACCACCTGGAGCAGGACCCCGCGGCCGGCCGCCGCGTCGAAGGCGAACGCCAGTAGCCGCGGGGCCGGCCCGCTGAGGCTGACCCCGACCACGACCCGCGGCCCGGAGACCGCCGTCTCCGCCGGCGTCCCCGGCGCATCGGCCCGGACGAGGACGACCGGGCCCGCGGCCCGCGCCACCACGCTCAGGCTGATGTCACCGAGGACGAAGCTCTTCCAGGCCGACAGGGCCCGGGAGCCCAGGACCAGCAGTCGGGACTCCTCGGCGGCCCGCAGCAGCGCCGGCTCCGGCTCGTCCCCGACGAGGTCCTCGATGATCCGCAGGTGCGGGTGGCGGGCCCGGACCGCGTCCGTGGCGGCGCGGACGACCTGGCGGGCGTAGACGTTCTGGTCCCGCTCGGGGGCGGTGTCCGGCGCCTGGGCGGCCAGCAGGATCCAGGCGTGCAACAGCCGCAGCACGGCTCCCCGTCGGTGGGCCTCGTCGGCGGCCCACCGCGCCGCGGCCAGGCTCTCCGCCGAGCCGTCGAGCCCGACGGTGATGATCTCCGGCTCCATGGCTGTCCCTCGACACGAACGGTGGGCGACGCCCTCGCCCCGCGGGCCGGGGCACCGGCCCCGCGCTATCGAGCCTGCGCGCCCGCGCCCGGCATGGCCAGTGGGCCGAAGGTCACCAGGTGGGGGCCGCATGCCCCGGGTCTACGGGGGCCGTCATCCCTCGGCCGGAGCCCCCTGCGGCCCGTCGGCCGGAGCGCTCTTTGGCAGGGTGACCGTGAACGCCGTCCGCCCGGGTCGGCTGGCCAGGGCGACCGTGCCGCGGTGCGCGGTGACCACCGCGTGCACGATGGCCAGGCCCAGTCCGGTGCCGCCGGCGGCGCGGGAGCGGCCGTGGTCGGCGCGGACGAACCGGCCGAAGACCTCGGGCCGGAGCTCGTCCGGGACCCCCGGGCCGTCGTCCGCGACGGTCAGTCGTACGGTCCCGGAGGCGGCCCTCAGCCGTACCGTGACGGCGGTTCCGGCGGGGGTGTGGGTCCGGGCGTTGGCCAGGAGGTTGCCGAGGACCTGGTGCAGCCGGTGCTCGTCGCCGATGACCGTCACCGCCGTCTCGGGCAGGTCCAGCAGCCAGCGGTGGTCGGGGCCGGCCGCCCGGGCGTCGTCCGTCGCGACCAGGACCAGGCGGGTCAGGTCGACGGGCGTCTGCTCCAGGGCGCGGCCGGCGTCGAGCCGGGCGAGCAACAGCAGGTCGTCGACGAGGCGGCTCATCCGTTCCGATTCCGCGTTGATGCGCTCCAGCGCGTGCCGGACCTCGCCGGGCACCGGGCCGCGGTGGCGGAGGGCGAGTTCGGCGTGGCCGCGGACGTTGGCCACCGGGGTGCGCAGTTCGTGGCTGGCGTCGGCGGCGAACTGGCGCAGCCGCTCCTCGCTGGCCTGGCGGCGTTCCAGGGCGTTGCCGACGTGGCCGAGCATCCGGTTCAGGGCGGTGCCGACCCGGCCGACCTCGGTCCGCGGGTCGACCACCGGCACCGGCGCCGGCATGGCCACCTCCCCACTGGCGAGCGGCAGTTCCGCCACTCCGGCCGCGGTGGCGGTCACCCGCCGCAGGGGGCGCAGGGACAGTCGCACCCACAGCGCCCCGACGACGCCCGTGGCCAGGAGTGCCCCGCCGAAGACGGCCGCCTCCACCGCTTCCAGCCGGTGCACGGTCTCCTCCACCGGGTGCATCGGCAGCCCGGTGACCAGGATGTCGCCGTCGTCCCCGGACACCGCGTTGAGCCGGTAGGCGCCGACCGCGGAGAGGTGGACGGTGCGCCCGGTGCCGTCGGTCGGCAGTGCGGCCAGTGCGCCGAGGTCGTGGGCGGTGAGCGGCACCCGGGCGTCGTTGGTCTGCCGCACGACGGCGGCCTGCGTGGGGGCGCCGCGCAGCAGCCGCGCCCCGAAGGTGCCGTTCGCCTGGCCGCGGGTGTCGGGCTGGTTGTCGGCGTCGGGCTTCGCCTCGTGCTCCAGGCTGGCGGCGAACCGGCCGGCGGAGGCGGACAGTTGCTGGTCCAGGCGCCCCACGAGGAACCCCCGGAGGGCGAGCACGGTGGTGACGCCGACGGCCGCGCAGGCGAGCGCGAGGAGCGCGACGAGCCCGGCGGTGAGCTGGCCGCGCAGGCTGCGCGGGAGCGGCGACCTCATGCGGGGTCGGGCTTGAGGACGTAGCCGACGCCGCGCACGGTGTGGATCATGGGTGGTCGGCCGGCGTCGACCTTCTTCCGCAGGTAGCTGATGTAGAGCTCGACGACATGGGCCCGGCCGCCGAAGTCGTAGGACCAGACCCGGTCGAGGATCTGGGCCTTGGAGAGCACCCGCCGCGGGTTGCGCATCAGGAAGCGGAGCAGTTCGAACTCGGTGCGGGACAGCTCGACGAGGTCGGCGCCGCGGAACACCTCCCGGGCCTCCTCGTCCATGACGAGGTCCCCGACGACCAGCCGGTCCCCGGCCGGCTCCCGGGCCATGCCGGCCCGGCGCAGCAGTCCGCGCAGCCGGGCGATGACCTCTTCCAGGCTGAACGGCTTGGTGACGTAGTCGTCGCCGCCTGCGGTGATGCCGGCGATCCGGTCCTCTACGGAGTCCCGGGCGGTCAGGAAGAGCACGCAGACGGTCTCCACTTCCCGGCGCAGCAGGTGCAGGAGTTGGAGGCCGTCGGTGTCCGGCAGCATCCAGTCGAGGACGACGGCGTGCGGGCGGAAGGACCGGGCGGTGGCGAGCGCGGTGCCGCCGTCGGGTGCGGTACGGACCTCCCAGCCCTCGTCCGCCAGGGCGCCGGCGAGGACCTCGGTCAGGTCCGGTTCGTCGTCGATCACCAGGACCCGGACCGGCGTGCCGTCGGCGGTGTTGAGGCGGGCGGGGGTGGTGCGGTGGTTCGTCATCGTGCGTCCAGCATCCCCCGCTCCACTGTGCACCTGGTGCCCGGGGGCCTCTGAGTTTCCTGTGAATCCGGGGGCCGGGCCGCCGCTCAGAGGTTCCTCAGAAGTTCCGCTGGCACGCTGGCGGCCCCTCGGAAACGGAGCCCCATGAGTGTCCTCGCCCCTCCCCGCACCGACGTCCCGAAGCGCCGGTCCGGGCGCCCGCCGGCCGTCGTGGCCCCGGTGCTGGCGCAGCTCGCCGTCTGGGCGGGCGCGGCCGGCGTCCTGGGCCTGTGGTGGGCGGACACCGCGTCGGTGACCGGGCCGGCGGGCTGGGTGACCGGCGCCGGCCGGATCACCGGACTGCTGGCCGGATACGTCTGCGCGGTGCTGGTCGCGCTGATGGCGCGGGTGCCGCTGCTGGACCACACCGTCGGTACCGACCGGCTGGCCCGTTGGCACGCGAGGGGCGGGCGGTACGCCGTCGGCCTGGCGCTGGCCCACACCCTGCTGATCGTCTGGGGGTCCTCGCTCACCGTGCACAGCCCGGTGGTCCAGGAGACCGCCACCCTGGTGCTGCACTACCCGGACATGCTCAAGGCCACCGCCGGGTTCCTGCTGCTGGTCGGCACCGGTGTGCTCTCCGCGCGCGCCGCCCGCCGCCGGCTGAGCTACGAAACCTGGCACTACCTGCACTGCCTCACCTACGCGGCGCTGTTCCTCACCTTCGGGCACCAGCTCTCCAACGGCGCGGACTTCGTGGGCAATCGGGCCGCGCAGTTGGCCTGGTACGCGCTGTACCTCACGGTGGCGGCCCTGGTGGCGTGGTACCGCTTCCTGCTCCCGCTGCGGCGGGCGCTACGCCACCGGCTCCGGGTGGCGCAGGTCCGTCCGGAGGCGCCGGGGGTGTTCTCGGTGCACGTCACGGGGCGGCGCCTGTTGGACCTGGGGGCCGAGCCCGGCCAGTTCTTCCGCTGGCGGTTCCTGGCACCCGGGCTGTGGTGGACCGCCACGCCCTACTCCCTGTCGGCGCCCCCGCACCCCGACCGGCTGCGGATCACGGTGAAGGCGGCCGGCGGCCACAGCGCGGCGCTGGCTCGGCTCCGGCCCGGTACCCGGGTCTGGGCGGAGGGTCCCTACGGGGCGTTCACCGCGGCCCGGCGCAGCGCCCCGAAGGTGCTGCTGCTGGCGGGCGGCGTCGGCATCACCCCGCTGCGCGCGCTCTTCGAGACCCTCCCCGGCGAGGTCACCCTGCTCTATCGGGCCCGCCGCCCCGAGGACCTCGCGCTGCGCGGGGAGCTCGACGCGATCGCCGCCGCCCGCGGCGCGGTGGTGCACTACTCCGTCAGTCAACCCGCCGGCGCCTCCTGGCCGTTGACGGCCCGCGCCCTCGGTCGGCTGGTGCCGGACCTGACGGCGCACGACGTCTACGTCTGCGGGCCGCCCGGCATGACCGAGGCCGCGCGCCGCGCCCTGCGGGCCGCCGGCGTGCCGCGGCGCCGCATCCACCACGAGTCCTTCGACTTCTGACGCCTCCGTGCGTCCCGTCCCGATCCCCGTCCGCAAGGAGCCCCGCGTGCGCCGAGCCATCCTCACCACCGCGTCCACCGGTGCGCTGGTCGTCCTGCTGCTGTCGCTCAAACCGCACCAGCCGCCCGGCCTGCCGGCGGTCGCCGCGGCCCCGTCGCCGGCCGGTACCCGGCACCCCGGTGGCCGGCCCACCGACGGCACCTACACCGGCGCACCGGTCCCCACCCGCTACGGGACCGTGCAGGTCGCCGCCACGGTCAAGGGCGGCCGGCTGACGGCCGTGAAGGTGCTCCAGGTGCCCTCCGAAAGCGGGCGTGACCAGGAGATCGCCGCCTACGCGGTGCCCCGTCTGACCCAGGAGGCGCTGAGCGTCCACGGGGCCGCGATCGACGCGGTGTCCGGTGCCAGCTACACCAGCGCGGGCTATGTCCGGTCGCTCCAGAGCGCGTTGGACCGGGCCGGTGCCTGACCGCGCCCGGCCCGGACGGGCGCCGGAGCAGCGGGACACCGGGCTGCGGCACGTCGAGCACGTGATGGGGACGGTGTTCTCCTTCGACGTCCGCGCTCCCGTATTGCCGGGCGTGGCGGCCGCGTTGGAGGACGCGGTGGCCTGGCTGCACCACGTCGACCGGGTCTTCTCCCCCTACCGCCCGGACAGCGTGGTGAGCCGCCTGGCCCGCGGCGCCGCGCGGCCCGAGGACTGCTCGGCGGAGGTGCGCGAGGTCCTCGCCCGGTGCGAGGCGGCCCGGCGCGCCACGGGCGGCTGGTTCAGCCCGGTCGCCGGCGGCACCCTCGACCCGTCGGGCCTGGTCAAGGGGTGGGCGGTGGAGCGGGCCGCGGAACGGCTCCGGGCCGCGGGCGCGCGGCACGTGTGCGTCAACGGAGGCGGCGACCTGCAGTGCTTCGGCGGCTCGGCGCCCGGGATGCCCTGGCGGATCGGCCTCGCCCATCCGTTGCGCGCGGACGCCCTGTGCGCGGTCGTCACCGGCTACGACCTGGCCGTGGCCACCTCCGGCACCGCCGAGCGCGGCCCGCACATCCTGGACCCGCACACCCGGGCTCCGGCCCGCGGGCCCGCCGCCGTGACCGTCGTCGGCCGCCGGCTGACCACGACCGACGCCTACGCCACGGCTGCCTTCGCGATGGACGCGAAGGCAGCCGACTGGTTGGAATCCCTGCCCGGTCACGAGGCGTTGGCGGTCACCCGGGACGGCGGGTCGTGGCACACCGCGGGCTTCCCCCACTGGGGCACGCCGCTGGTCGCCGGCTCCTGACCACGGCGCGGGCGGCGGTGCTCACCGCAGCGGCACCGTCAGCTCGGCCGGGGCGTTCGCCGGGGAGCCGAAGGCCACAGTGCTGCCGCGCGGGGTGCGCCCCCCGTAGAGCGGGTCCGCGGTGTCCAGGACCAGGGCCAGGTGGTGGCCGGCGGGGATGTCGTAGGCGGTGGGGAAGAGGCTGACGTCGAGGGGGACGGGGCGGCCGGGCCGGGTGTCGGTCCAGCTCTGGGGGGCGTGGGAGATCAGCTTGCCGATGCCGAGCGCGTTGACGTCGTAGAGGTAGGCGAAGGCGGTGCCCTGGGGGGCGGAGGCGGTGACGGTGGTGCGCAAGTGGGCGGCGCCGCGCAGGTGTTGGGTCGTCGCGTAGGGCGAAGACTGCCAGACCGCGGCGGAGCGGCGGGACAGCAGCGGGACGGCGACGGTGGGCGGCAGGCCGACGACCTGGTCGAGGGCGCCGGAGAGCTCGGCGATGCCGCCGTCGGCGCCCGAGTCGGTGCCGCCGGCCACCTGCCGCGTCCAGCCGGTCGGGGCGGCGCCGGTGGCGAGCGTGCCGGTCCCGTGGGAGTCGGGTCGGCCCAACGACAGGTGTTCCGTACGGGAGTTGACGGACTGCCAGTTGGGGTAGTCCTCCTGGACGCCGGTCGGTCGGACCTGGAGCTGCACCCCTTCGCGCGTGGCGGGGGTCGGGGCGGCGCCCTTGAGGTGGCGGTCGAGCCAGTGGCGGGCGCTGGTCCAGGTGGCGTTGGGCAGGCCGAGCAGGCTGGTCAACTCCTGCGTGGCGTGGTCACCGGGGCGCAGTTCGAGCCGCTTGGGCACGGTCAGCCGCTGGTAGAAGGCGGTCATCTGGCCGGGGTTGAAGATGCTGTCGCCCCAGGCGTTGGCGAGGAAGACCGCGGTGCCGTGGGCGTTGATGCGGTCCACGTAGGTGGCCGGGGAGCGGGTGTGCGCCCACTGGACGACGCGGGGCATGTCGCGGTCGGCGAAGAGGTCGGACAGCGTCCGGGAGAACTCGGGGCCGCGGCGGCCGGTGGGGATCTGGATGGCGGCGAGCAGGCCGGCGGCCTGGAGGTGCCGGGTGCGGCCGCTGTAGAGCGCGTCGGTCAGGTCCGCCCAACCGCTGAGCGAGGCGACCGCCTTGACCCGCGGGTCAAAGGCCGCGCCCATCAGCGTCAGGCCGCCGCCCAGCGAGAGGCCGACCATGCCGATGCGGCCGCGGTCGGACGGGGTGTGGGCGAGGGACCAGTCGATCACCGAGGAGATGTCGCCCACGTCCTTGGGGCCCGCGACGTCGATCTTCCCGCCGGAGGCCCAGAAGCCGCGCACGGTGTACGTCACGGCGACGTAGCCGTCGGCGGCCAACGCCCTGCCCTGGGCCACGTACTCCAGGTCGTTCTGCCCCCAACTGGCCGGCTGGACGACCAGCGGGTAGTGGCCGTTGCGGTCGGCGCCGGGGGTGCCGGGCGCGGGGGTGAAGACATCGGCCTTGAGGACGGTGCCGTCCTTCATCGGGATGTCGACCAGGCGGAAGGCCGGGGCGGCGGACGCGCCGGCGGTGGCGGACGCGGGCCGTTCCCCGCCGGTCGCCGCCGCGGGACCGGCGGGCACGCCGACGGCCAGGGCGAGGGCAACTGCCGCCGCGCACAGGGACGTTGCCGTGCGTCGTCGTCGGCCGAGGGGGTTGCCTGCGGTACGGCGGGGTCGCGCCATCGGTGCTCCAGGGGGGTCTGACCACGGCGCCACAATGGCGTCCGTAGGGTGCGGTGATCGGGAGCGTAGGGCCGCCCGACGCCCCCGGACGAGATCATGATCAGCCAAATTACCGACGGGTAATGCACCGCTACCGGCGGCCACTTGGGGGCCAGTGCGAGGCGATATGCGTGGGATACGGCAAATGGTTTAGGGTACCCGGATGATCTTTATCGTTGTGAAGTTTCCCGTGAAGCCCGAGCACGTCGAGGAGTGGCCCGAGAAGGTCGCCGCGTTCACCCGCGCCACCCGGGAGGAGCCCGGCAACCTGTGGTTCGAGTGGTCGCGCAGCATCGAGGACCCGAACACCTTCGTGCTGGTCGAGGCGTTCCAGGACGACGCCGGCGAGGCGCACGTCAACTCCGACCACTTCCGCGCCGGCCTGGAGGCGATGCGTCCGCTGCTGCGCCGCACTCCCGACATCGTGAGCACCACGATCCCGGGCGCCGAGGGCTGGAGCGCGATGGGCGAGCTGGCCATCGGCTGAACACCCGCGCGGCGGTTCGCCTGCGGTGAGGCGCGGGCGCGCGGTGGTTCAGCGGAGCCCGGGGGCGACCTCGGACGCGAAGAGGTGGAGCGAGCGCAGGGTCCGGCCCGGGCCGGGGTCGACCGGGTGCACCTGGATGATCAGGTCGGTGGCGAGGGGCAGCAGGCGGTCGGCGCGCAGCGCGGCGAGGACCTCGTCCGGAGTGCCGACGCAACTGTCGTTGCGGGCGCCGCGGGCGGCTTCCGGGCCGGTCCGCGCGGCGAGGCGGGCGAATCCGGCCTCGGCGTCGGCCCACGCCCCGGCGCGGGTGGGCGCGACGTAGACGGAGCGGGACAGCCCGATCCGCGGGGCGGAGTCCGGATGCTTCCAGTGCGCCAAGTATGCCTCTACGAGCGGGAGTTGGGCCTCATCGAGCGGAGTGCCGGGCGGCGCCGAGCGGCCACCCGGGACGGGGCTGACCGAGGTGCGGGCCAGCAGCAGCCCGCTGCCGTGCTCCGCCGCCCGCACCGCGCCGGGCACGCCGAACGTGGCCTCCCACAGCCGGTCGGCCAGCCCGGGCGCCGGCGGGAACAACGCGGGCCCGCCGGGCGCCAACTCCGCGCCGGCCAGGGCGTCGCGCACCACCCGCAGACCGTCGGCGTAGGCGGCCCGGCGGTCCGCCGGGGAGCGGCCGAAGAGGCCGGAGACGAGCGCGCCGCCCCCGGTGCCGAGGCCGAGTTCCAGGCGTCCGCCGCTGAGCGTGTCGAGCACCGCGGCGTCCTCGGCGAGCCGCAGCGGGTCCTCCAGCGGCAGGGTGATGATGCCGGTGCCGAGCCGGAGCAGTCGGGTACGGGCCGCCGCGGCGGCGAGGAAGACCAGCGGCGAGGGCAGTCCGCCGTCCTGGCGGGCGTGGTGCTGGGCGACCCAGCCGCTGGCGAAGCCCCGTTCCTCCGCCGCGGTGAGCAGCTCCAGCGCCTGCGCATAGAGCGCGGTCGGCGGCGCGTCGTCCACGAGACGGGTGAACACGCCCAGGCGGAGCGGTGGTTGTGCGGTCATCCGGTCCTCTCGTTCGGCGCGGGCGGCCAGGTGGCGGAGCGCCCGCGGGGTGCGGCAGGTGTCGGCGGGGTATCCCTGCCCGCTGGTGAGCGCCCTAGCTGTATTGACCCGTGAGGTTGGGGACGCGGCTGGCGGGTGGCTGACCTTTCAGCGCGGTGTGTCCGCGGTGGTGATTGTAGGTGTGCAGCCAGGCGGGGTAGGCGTCGCGTCGTTCCTGCTCGGTGCGGTAGGGCTTGGCGTAGGCCCATTCGTCGAGCAGGGTGCGGTTCAGGCGCTCGACTTTGCCGTTGGTCTGGGGCCGGTAGGGTCGGGTGCGCTTGTGGGCGATGCCTGCGGCGGCCAAGGCATCGCGCCACAGGTGGGACTTGTAGCAGGAGCCGTTGTCGGTCAGGACCCGCTCGACAGTGATCCCGCACGAGGTGAAGAACTCCTGGGCCCGGGTCCAGAAGGCGGTCGCGGTCTCCTTCTTCTCGTCGGTCAGGAT
Organism: Streptomyces sp. WZ-12; assembly: GCF_028898845.1. Taxonomy (NCBI): domain Bacteria; kingdom Bacillati; phylum Actinomycetota; class Actinomycetes; order Kitasatosporales; family Streptomycetaceae; genus Streptomyces; species Streptomyces sp. WZ-12. The sequence goes on from NZ_CP118574.1 coordinate 1,193,997, forward strand.
CTCGCTGTAGGCGAGGCGGGAGTGGTCGTCGACGGCGGTGTGGATGTAGCTGTAGCCGGTGCCGGAACGGGTTTTGCGGCCGGCGTGGCGGCCCAGCACCTTGTGTCCGCCGCCGTCGGGGATGTTGCCGAGTTTCTTGATGTCCACGTGCACCAGCTCGCCGGGCCGTTCGCGTTCGTAGCGGCGTATGGCTCGGCTGGTCGCGCGGTCCAGGTGCGTGAGCCGGGCCAGCTGGTAGCGGGTCAGCACTCGATGCACCGTTGAGGGGACCAGGCCGAGCAGGCCGGCGATGCGGGCTGGCCCCCAGCGGCGCAGGATGCGGAGCTTGATGATCCGGCGTTCGGTGCGGGTCGGTGTCCGGCGTGGGCTGTGGTGGGGGCGGGAGGAGCGGTCGGTCATGCCGGCCTCGCCCAGGACTCGGTAGCGGCCGGCCCATCGTTGGGCCGTGGTCGGGGAGACCTGGAAGCGTTCGGCGGCCCGCCGTAGGGTCCAGCCGTCCTCGACGACGCAGCGGGCCAGACGCAGCCGGCCGGTCTCGGTCAGGGGTGCATTACGGTGGGGCACGAGGGCCTTTCGGTCGGTGTAGACGTCGCAATCCACACCGAACCCGGAAGGCCCTCACCCGTTCAAGATCCCGCAACCGAGACCTGCATCACCCGTCCACAACCTCCCGGGACAGAACACCTAGCACTCCGGCGGGGTACGGGTCACCGCCCGACCCGCGGCGGTGACGGCGCGGGCGAAGCGGGCGGCGTCGAGGACGGCGGCGCCGCCGGGGTCGTTGTTGAAGTAGGCGTAGACGTCGGCCCGTTCGGGCCAGGTGTCGGCGATCCGGTGCGCCCAGGTGTCCAGGGCCTGCCGGCCGTAGTGCGGCCAGGGGGCGGCGCGGCCCGCGTGGAGGCGGAGGTAGCCCCAGTCGGTGGTGCGCCACAGCGGCGTCACGGGCCGGGAGTCGCGGTCCGCCCAGCACAGGGCGGCGCCGCGGCGCTCCAGTACGGCGCGGATCGGGTCGGTCCACCAGGAGGCGTGGCGCGGTTCGACGGCGACCCGGATGCCGGCGGGGAAGCAGCCCAGGCAGGTGTCGAGCAGTCCGGCGTCCGCGGGCAGCGTGGGCGGCAGTTGGAGCAGGACGGGGCCGAGCCGGGGGCCGAGGTGTCCGGCGCGGGACAGCAGCCGGCGGACCGGTTCCCCTGGGTCGCGGAGCCGTTTGATGTGGGTGAGGTAGCGGCTGGCCTTGACGGCGATGACGAAGTCGGGCGGCGTCCGGTCCCGCCACTCGGCGAAGGTCCGGGCCTCGGGTAGCCGGTAGAAGGCGGCGTTGCTCTCCACCGTGGCGAAGTGCCGGGCGTACTCCTCCAGCCAGCGTCGCTGCGGCAGTTCGGGCGGGTAGAGGACGCCGCGCCAGTCGCGGTACTGCCAGCCGGAGGTGCCGAGGTGGAGGGTCATGCCGGGATGTGTCCCCGGTCCGGTGTCCGGTGTACCGGGGCGGCGGTCCGTTGAGGCGGAGGCCCGTCCCGGGGGTCTCCGCCTCAACGGGTGCCGCCCCGGTGGGACGGCACCTCCCGCGGGCTCAGAAGCGGACCGACGGGTCCCGGGTCACCGTCGGGACGGACAGGACCGCGTCGATCGCCGCGGGGACCCGGGTGACGACGCTGGCGCTCTGGGTGCGGATCCGGTCGAGCAGCGGCGTCCCGTCGGCGCCGCGCGGGGACCGGCGGAGGTCGGTGAGGGTGGTCCGCTCGCCGAGCCCGGCGTCCAGGAGGGCGCCCTCGACGCTGCCGGGCTCCGGGGGCGCCAGGGGCGTGTCCGCGAGGGTGAAGCCGACCGGGCTGTGCGCGTCCGGGAGCATCTCGGGGACGTGGTCGGCGGTGTGGGTCAGGGCCACGGTGCGGTAGGCGTCACCGAGGGTGCGCGCCAGGTGCCCGCCCATGGGCAGCGCGCTGAAGGCGCCGCCGAACGAGATCTCGGTCTTCTGGATGTGGTTGTTGTGCGCGAGGAGGACGATGCGGGTCCCGGGGGCGCTGTGCTCCAGGTGCCAGCGGACCGACTCGGCGAGGTAGACCTCGCGGACCGCGAGGTCGCTGCCGCTGCCGCGGCCGGACTGGAGGGCGTGCATCGCCTGGAACAGGTAGTCGGCGTGGGTGGCGGCCTCCACCCGGCGCAGGGCGATGTCGTAGCGCTCCTGGCCGCCGTGCGCCACGCACTGCGGTTCGGTGGCCCGCAGCCGGAGCCGGAGCCGGGCGAGGGCGGCGGTCAGCGCGTCCTGGTCGGCGGGGGCGAGGCGGGCCCAGGCCGGTGCGGCCGTCATGCCGGAGCCGCCGCAGAAGCGGTCGCTGATCTCCAGCGCGGTCTCCAGGAGGGGCAGGGCGTCGGGGTCGGCCGCGCGGAGGTAGTCGCCGACCGGCTCCAGAGCGGGCCGCAGCGCGCCGCCGGCCTCGGGGAGGTCGAGGCCGGCGAACCGCAGCGGGTGGCCGCCGGCGCGTTGGTGCCCGCGCAGCCAGCGCAGGAAGCCGCCGGCGCCCCACTCGGCGGCCGCCCGGCTCACCTCCGCCAGGCCCTCGTCGTCGCCCTCTCCCTGCACCCAGCGGTCCACGGCGAAGGCTTCGCTGAAGCCGAATTCGAGGGCGAGGACGGTGAATCCGCACCGTTCGGCGAGGAACCGCACCACCCGCTGGCGGGCGAGCCAGAACTCCTCGACGAAGTGGGCGCCCTCGCCCACGGCGACGACCCGGGCGCCGTCGGCGATCTCCTGGAGCGCCTGGAGGTCGTCGAGGGGCGCGTGCGGGTCGAGCGTGGTCAGTTCCGTGGCGTGCGCGCGGAACCAGGGGGCGAGCGGGGCGTGCGGGGCGGTCTGGTCAGGCATGGGGGTATCTCACTTCTGCTCTGCGTACGGAGGTCTCTGCTCCGCGTACGGAAATCCGGGACGGTCGCGCGTCCGTGGGCCGGCGGGGCCGCGGGACGCGAGCGCGCAGGCGCGGCCGGCACCGGGCCGTCCGGCCAGCGGTGCGTCGCGCCCGTCGCGGACGGCGATCAGAGGAAGTGAGTGTGTATCGGCATGCGGACGACCGTAGCCGCCGCCGTCACCGCGCCGCACCCGAATTTCCGCCGGCCCGGCCGCGGCCACGCTCCACCATGGGGAACATTCTCGGCAAAAGGTGCACCTTGACAGTCGTCGGGGCACGTTCTATGCAGATGATGTAGCCGGCTCGGCCGCGATATCGGCAGGTGAGAAGGGTCGCGAGGGATACGGCCGGGCGCCGCCCCTCGGGACAGCCTCCGCCGCGCCGTCGCCCCGGATCGGGCCGCAAGACGAGGAGAAGACCATGGCACGAGCAGTCGGTATCGACCTCGGGACGACGAACTCGGTGGTCAGCGTGTTGGAGGGCGGCGAGCCCACGGTGATCGCCAATGCCGAGGGCGCCCGGACCACCCCCTCGGTGGTCGCCTTCGCCAAGGGCGGCGACGTCCTGGTCGGTGAGATCGCCAAGCGCCAGGCCGTGACCAACGTCGACCGCACCTGCCGCTCGGTCAAGCGCCACATGGGCGACGCGCAGTGGCACTTCCCGGAGAGCGGCGACATCGACGGCAAGCGCTACACCGCGCAGGAGATCTCGGCGCGGGTGCTCCAGAAGCTCAAGCGGGACGCCGAGAACTACCTCGGCGAGGACGTCACCGACGCCGTCGTCACCGTCCCCGCCTACTTCAACGACGCCCAGCGCACCGCGACCAAGGAGGCCGGCGAGATCGCCGGGCTGAAGGTGCTGCGGATCGTCAACGAGCCCACCGCCGCCGCCCTGGCCTACGGCCTGGACAAGGAGAACGACCAGACGATCCTGGTCTTCGACCTCGGCGGCGGTACCTTCGACGTCTCCCTGCTGGAGATCGGCGACGGCGTCGTCGAGGTCAAGGCCACCAACGGCGACACCCGCCTGGGCGGCGACGACTGGGACCAGCGGATCGTCGACCACCTGACCAAGCGGTTCAACAGCGCGTACGGCATCGACCTGGCCAAGGACAAGATGGCCACCCAACGGCTGCGCGAGGCCGCCGAGAAGGCCAAGATCGAGCTGTCCGCGGCCAGCGAGACCACGGTCAACCTGCCGTACTTGAGCGCCTCGCCCGAGGGCCCGCTGCACCTGGACGAGAAGCTGACCCGCGCCCAGTTCGAGCAGCTGACCGCGGACCTGCTGGAGCGCTGCAAGGCGCCGTTCCACAACGCGATCGACGACGCGGGCATCAAGGTCGCCGACATCAACCACGTGATCCTGGTGGGCGGTTCGACCCGGATGCCGGCGGTGACGGACCTGGTCCGGCAACTGACCGGCAAGGACCCGCACAAGGGCGTCAACCCGGACGAGGTGGTCGCGATCGGCGCCTGCCTCCAGGCCGGCGTCCTCAAGGGCGAGGTCAAGGACGTCCTGCTGCTCGACGTCACCCCGCTGTCCCTCGGCATCGAGACCAAGGGCGGCATCATGACCAAGCTGATCGAGCGCAACACCACCATCCCCACCAAGCGCTCGGAGACCTTCACCACCGCCGAGGACAACCAACCCTCCGTGCAGATCCAGGTGTTCCAGGGCGAACGGGAGATCGCGGCGTACAACAAGAAGCTGGGGATGTTCCAACTCACCGGCCTGCCGCCGGCCCCGCGCGGCGTCCCGCAGATCGAGGTCTCCTTCGACATCGACGCCAACGGCATCATGCACGTGACCGCCAAGGACCTGGGCACCGGCAAGGAGCAGAAGATGACCGTCACCGGCGGCTCCTCGCTGCCGAAGGACGACATCGACCGGATGGTCCGCGACGCCGAGCAGTACGCCGAGGACGACCGCCAGAAGCGGGAGTCCGCCGAGACCCGCAACCAGGGCGAGCAACTGGTCTACCAGACCGAGAAGTTCCTCAAGGACAACGAGGACAAGGTGCCCGCCGAGGTCAAGACCGAGGTCGAGACCGCCGTCGGCGAGCTCAAGGAGAAGCTCAAGGGCGAGTCGGCCGGCGGCGACAACACGGCCGCCATCCGCACCGCGTCGGAGCGGCTCGCGACGGTCTCCCAGAAGCTGGGCCAGGCCATGTACGCCGAGGCCCAGTCCGCCCAGTCGGCGGCCGGCCCGGACGGTGCCGGCGGGCACTCGGGCCAGCAGGCCACGGGCGAAGACGAGGTCGTCGACGCGGAGATCGTGGACGACGACAAGCGGGAAGGAGGCGGACGATGAACCGTCCGACCGATGCCGGTCGGCTCCCCCGCCCGCCGCTGGCGCTCGTCGGGCGCACCGGGCCGGAGCGGGGGCCGGCGTCGCCGCCCCGGCCGGAGTCGGACCGGGTGCGGCCGGGCCAGGACGCCGGCCGCACCGCCCGGCGCGACACCGCGCCGCCCGGCCCCGGCGCCCGACAGTCGGACGCCGAGCGGCTGGCGGCCGAGGTGCGGGAGCGCACGGCCGATCTCCAGCGGCTCAAGGCGGAGTTCGACAACTACCGGCGCCGGGTCCACCGGGACCGGCTGGCGGTGGGCCAGATCGCCGTGGTCAACGTGGTGGAACGGCTGCTGCCGGTGCTCGACGCGATCGCCGAGGCCACCGAGCAGGGCGAGGTGACCGGCGGCTTCCGGCGGGTCGCCGACCTCCTGGACACGGAGCTGGCCTCCCTGGGGCTCGCGCCCTTCGGCACCCCGGGCGAGCCCTTCGACCCGAACGTCCACGAGGCGGTGACCTACCACCCCGCCGGACCGGGCGCGCGCCCCGCGGCCGGCGAACGCCCGGTCTGCGCCGAGGTGCTCCGCCGGGGCTTCCGGGTGGGCGACCGCCTGCTGCGCCCCGCCCAGGTGGCCGTGGCCGGCGCCCCGTCGGCCAACGCCCCGAAGAATAGGCGGCGTTGACGACGGTCACGACGCGGGCGGCCGGCGCCGGGTGAGTGCGCCGGCCGCCAGCAGCGCCCCGACGGCCGCCAGGCACAGCCAGGCGAAGGTGTCCCCGATCCGGTCGTAGACCGTGGTGGTGCCGTGCAGCGGGACGTGGGCGACGGTGGCCTGCCGGTCGGTGCCGAAGTAGTCCGTGGTGGCCAGCGTCCGGCCCTGGTCGTCGAAGGCGGCCGAGACGCCCTCGGCGTCCTGGCGGAACAGCGCGTAGCCGGACTCGACGGCCCGGACCGCGGCCTTGGCGGTGTGCACCCGCCCGAACTCCGGCCAGTCGTGGGCCGGGACGAGCATGAGGTCGGCCGGGACCCGCATCAGGCCGGGGAAGTCGGCGTCGTAGCAGATGACGTTGGCAATCCGGCCGTACGGGGTGGCGGCGGTCGGGACGCGGCCGTCGCCGGGGGTGTAGGTCTCCGAGCCGGGGATGGGGTGGGCCTTCTGGTACGTCCAGCGCACGGTGCCGCGGGGGTCGATGAGGAGCGCCTCGTTGCGGCCGTAGGACGGTGCCCGTGCGGTGTGGACGCGCAGGCCGACCTCCAGGTAGATCCGCGAGCGGCGGGCCTGTTCGCGGGCCGCGGCGAGGGCCGCGGGCTCGTCGCCGACCAGCACCCGCGCGCCCTCCTCGGGCCAGACCACGATCTCGGCGCCGGCTGCGGCCTCCCGCCGGGTGGCGGCCAACAGGCCGTCGAGCACGGCGCGCTGGGCCGGCCGGAGGCCCGGCGGCGGGTGGGCGACCAGGCCGGCCGGCCCGCCGGTGGCGCGCGCGTACTGCGCCTTCTGGGTCCGTACCAGGGCCGCGTCCGCGGTGACGCCGGCGATTCGGACCGTCGGCCCGGTGGGCGAGGCGAGGGCGAGCCGGGCGCCGCCGGCGAGGACGACGGCGAGCAGCGCCGCGGCGCAGGTGAACACCGCGCGCCGGGCGCTGGCCCAAGAGCCCGCCTCCCAGAGGTGGTTGAGGGTCGAGGCGCACCAGGCGACGAGGAAGCCGATCCCGTAGGAGCCGGTGACGGAGACGAGTTGCAGCAGCGGCAGCGCGCCGGTCTGGGTGGCCGCCAGCGAGCCGTAGACGGTGCCGAACGGGCTGAGCACGGTGATCAGGAACTCGGCGGCGGCCGTCGCGGCCGGGAACGTCAACAGCGCCGCCCAGGGGCGCAACCGCCCTATGAGCAAGCGGTCCAGGAGGAACGGCAGGGTGAGCAGCGCGGCGAGCCCGGTCACACCCAGCAGGACGACCGGGTTGAGGCCCAGCGCCGACTCGGCGACCCAGAAGACCGCCGCCGCGGTGTTGGCCGCCCACAGCACCAGGGCGCCGGTCCAGGGGCGACCGGTGCGGGCGAAGCGGAGCAGCAGTACGGGGCAGAGCCAGGCCGCGGCGGCGATGTCCCACCGGCCGCCGACGGCGAGCAGGTGGGCCGCGGTGCCCAGGAGCAGCAGCGTCCAGCGGGCGCGGGCCGAGGTCGTCCGGGGGCCGTCGCGTCCCGGACGCCCGGCGGTACTCGTGGTGTTCACGGGGTTTCATCGATCCCTTCGATGGGTCGGTGGGTCGGCGACCGGGCGGTGCGCGGCGCGCCGTCCGGTCGGATTCCGTGGGGTTTTGACGCTAAAAGGCGGGGGCGGCCGCGGCGTCGTCCTGGTTGCCGATCCGCCGCCGGGACGCGCACCTTTGGTTGCGTCGCTGGGCGGCCCGTTTCCCTCCCCGCGGACGATCCCCGCCCCGGGGACGGCTGGTTAGCCTTGCGACCCGTTATGGACACGCACCTCACGGCCGCCCTCCGGGGCGCCCACCGCCAACTCACCGACCGGCGGCCCTGGCTCGGCGATCTCGCGCTCGGCGGCGGGCTGACCGCGTTCGACATGCTGACCCTGCTCGCCCGGCACCCGGCTCCGAGCCCGGTCGGGGTGCTGCTCTGGGGGCTGCAGACCCTGCCGCTGATCTGGCGCCGCCGGTGGCCGCGGACGGTGCTGTGCGCGATGACCGCCGCGTTCGTGGTCTTCGAGGTCGTCGATCCGGTGCCGGGCAAGATCCCCGGCCCGTATCTGCTGATCTTCGCCGGGTACACGGTGGCTCGCCGCACGCCGGCCCGCTCCGGGCTCCTGTGGACGGCGCTGTCGCTGCTCACGGCCGTGGGGACGGATCTGCTCACCGGCCGGACCGACCCGCCGCAGCTCGGCTCGCTGGAGCCGGTCACCGCCACCACCTTCGTGGTCTTCTACGGCGTCGCCTGGCTCCTGGGCTACGGGCGGCGGCGGATCGCGCTCCAGGCGGACCGGCTGCGCGACCTCAACCTCCGGCTCGGCGAGGCCAACGGGCGCCTGAAGGAGGCCAACTCCCGCCTGCGGGAGGCCAACGAGGACCTGCGCGCCGCGCGGGAGCGCAACGCCCGTCAGGCCGTGGTCACCGAACGCGCCCGGATCGCCCGCGATCTGCACGACGTGGTCGCCCACCACGTCAGCGCCATCGCCGTCCAGGCGCGCGCCACCGACGAGGTGCTCCAGGACGACGTGGCGGACGGCCGGCGGGGCGTGGCGCGGATCGCGGAGACCGCCGACACCGCGCTGGTCGAAATGCGCCGGATCCTGGGCCTGTTGACCGCCGGCGAGGACCGGGACGGCGCTGTCGGCCCCGCGCCCGAGCCGTCCCTCGGCCACGTCCGGGCGCTGTTCGCGGCGGTGGAGGCGGCCGGCTGCCGGATGACCGCGGAGCTGGACGACGCCCTCGGCGCGCTGCCGCCCGCGCTCCAGGTGTCGGCCTACCGCATCGTCCAGGAGGCCCTCACCAACGTCCTCAAGCACGCCGGCGCCACGGACGTGCGGGTCGCGCTGCGCCGCGGCGCGACGGCGCTGACCATAGCCGTCGAGAACGGGCCGGCGGCCACCGGGCACCAGCCGCCGCCCGGATCGGGCCGGGGCCTGCTCGGCGTCCGCGAGCGCGTGGCGGCGTTCGGCGGTACGGTGCACACCGGCCCGCGCCCGCACGGCGGTTGGCGGCTCTCCGCCACGCTCCCCCTGGAGGCCCTCGCATGACCATCCGGGTGCTCCTCGCCGACGACCAGGAGATGGTCCGCGACGCCCTGCGGGCGGTGATCGACCGCCGCCCGGACTTCGAGGTCGTGGGCGCCGCCGCCGACGGTGCGGAGGCGGTCGCCCGGGCCCGCGAACTCCGCCCGGACGTCGTCGTGATGGACGTCCGGATGCCCGGCACCAACGGCATCGAGGCCACCCGCCGGCTGCTCGCCGACTGGCCGCACCCCGGGCCGCCGCCCCGCGTGCTGGTCCTGACCACCTTCGACCTGGACGCGTACGTGCACGCGGCGCTGCGCGCCGGCGCCTGCGGCTTCCTGCTGAAGAACAGCCCGCCGGACCAACTCGCCCACGCCCTACGGGTGGTGGCCGACGGGGAGGCGATGCTCGCGCCGAGCGTCACCCAGCGGCTGATCGGCGCCTTCACCGCGCTCCCCGCGGGCCTGCTGCCGGGCGCCCCGGCCCCGTCCACCGCCGCCGGCCGGCGCCTGGACGCCCTCACCGCCCGCGAGTTGGAGGTGCTGCTCCTGGTGGCCCGCGGCCGGTCCAACCTCCAGATCGCCGAGGACCTCGGGCTGTCCCAGCCGACCGTCAAGAGCCGGGTCAACCGCATTCTGACCCGCCTGGGCCTGGACAACCGCGTCCAGGCGGCGCTCCTGGCCCATGAGGCGGGGCTCCTCGGCCCCGCCGCGGCCCGGACCCACGACGCCGACGGCGCGCCCGACCGGCCGTGACGACCGCCCCCCGGGGGGGGCGCGGTGCCCTTGCGCGGGCGGGGTGGTGGCGGCGAGGGTGGTCCCGTCCCCGCCGGGAGCGCCCGGCCCGCAAACCAGTGGAGGGCGCGTGGCATCCCCCGGCGGCCGCATGACCAACGGGAACGGCGCGAGCGCGCCGCACCCCGACCCCACCACGGCCAACGCGCCCGACGCACCGGCGATTCCCGACGTCTTCGATCCGCGCCGCTACGCCGAGGGGCTGCCGCTCGACGCCTACCGGCTCCTGCGCGACCACCACCCGGTGGCCTGGCAGAACGAGCCCGAGGTGCTGGGCTGGCCGGCCGGTCCCGGCTTCTGGGCGGTGACCCGGCACCGGGACGTGGTCCGGGTCCTCAAGGACGCCCGGACCTTCTCGTCCCACCTGGGCGCCACCCAGATCCGCGACCCCGACCCGGACGACCTGCCGTTCATCCGGCGGATGATGCTCAACCAGGACCCGTCCCCAAGCTCTCGACCCCGTTCGAGCGGGGGAGACCCCAACGACCACAACCGGCTGCGCCGCCTGGTCAGTCGGGCCTTCACCCCGCGCCGGGTGGACCGCTTCGCGGGAGTCGTACGGGAGCGGGCCCGCGCCCTGTTGGGCGCCGCGGTCGAGGGCGCGCGCACCGGGGGCGACGGGGTGTGCGACCTCGTCACCGCCGTCACCGACGACTACGCGCTGCTCAACCTCGCCGACCTGCTGGGCGTGCCGCCGGGCGAGCGGGGGCTGATGCTGGACTGGACCCGACGGGTGATCGGCTACCAGGACCCGGACGAGGCCGGCCCGGCGGTGGCCGGCGCGGACGGCCGGCCCGCCAACCCCCGCTCCCCCGCGCTGCTCCAGGACATGTTCGCGTTCGCCCGCGAACTGGCCGCGCACAAGCGGCGGCACCCTGCCGACGACGTGCTGACCGCGCTCGCCGCCGACCCCGAACTGACCGTGCCCGAACTGGAGATGTTCTTCTTCCTGCTGACCATCGCGGGCAACGACACGGTCCGCAGCGCCGCCCCCGGCGGGCTGCTGGCGCTGGCGCGCCACCCGGACGCCTACGCAGGCTTGCGCACCGGCGCGGTGGCGGTGGGCACGGCGGTGGAGGAGCTGCTGCGCTGGCACACGCCGGTGCTGAGCTTCCGCCGGACCGCCGCCGAGGACACCGAACTGGCCGGCACCCGGATCCGCGCCGGCGACAAGGTCGTGGTCTTCCACGGCGCGGCCAACCACGACGAGCGGGCCTTCGCCGCCCCGGGCCGACTGGACCTCGCCCGCACCCCGAACCCCCATGTGTCCTTCGGGGACGGCCCACACGTCTGCCTGGGCGCGCACCTCGCCCGCCTCCAACTACGCGTGCTGTACGAGGAGACCTGCGCGCTGTTGCCCGCTGTGGCGGTCGCCGGACCGCCACAGCGGCTGGTGTCGAACTTCATCCACGGGTTGAAGTCGCTGCCCCTACGGGTGGCGACATGAGGCGGGCGGTCAGCGCGGGGCCGGGGTGACCCGGGGCGCGGGGGCGTGTGCGGTGGTCCAGTCGACGATCTGCACGGCCGCCCCCGCGGCCTCCTGGCCCCGGCAACGGGCGTGGTGGCGGCGGGCGATGGCGTCCAGGTCGAGGTGGCGGGCGAAGGCCGGGAGGGCGGCGAGCCGGCGGGCGTAGGACCACAGGCCGCGGTGGTCGGCTATGCGGTGCACGGCCGCGGCGTCCAGGTGCCAGCGGTGGACGGTGTCGAGCTGCACCAGGGTGACCCACAACTGCACGTCGGCGACGGTGAGTCGGTCACCGAGGAGGTAGCGGCGGTCGGTCAGGCGGCGCTCCAGTGCGGCGAGCGCGTCGAGCAGGGTGGTCAGGGCGGCCTCGTAGCCGGGGTGGTCGCTGCCGAGCGAACCGGCGTGCTGGGCGGCCTGGTTGAGGTCCCGCTCGCAGCGTCGGACCAGTGCGTCGATCGCGTCCCGCGCGTGGTCGGGGTAGAGGGCGGGTCCGTGGCCGCCGAACCGCTCGGCCAGGTCGCGGAGGATGTCCGGGGCATGGGTGCTGACGATCCGTCCGGTCCAGTCGTCGCTGAGCACCGGGACGGTGGCGGGGCCCTGGTACTGGTGCGCGCTGGCCTCGTAGAGCGGGCGCAGCGCGGTGTAGCCGCACTCCGGGGCGTCGGGGACGGCGGGCAGCAGGTTCAGCGGGAGCACGTCGTCGAGGTCGAGCAGGGCGTGGGTGAGGGCGATGCCCAGACAGTGCGGACAGGACGGGGAGAGGTGCAGGCGGTAGCGGTGCGGGACCGGGTAGTGGCCGCTGCGCGGGTCGGGGCCGATCCGTCCTCGGAAGGCGGACGTCCCGGTGGCGGTGGAGGCGGAGGTGGTCATACGAGTCCCTGGGTGCGAGGTCCGGTAGCGGGTCGTACGGGTGGGCACCCGTCGGCGGTCGCGCGCGGACGCGGACGGGCGCCGGCACGGTGGCACGGGGCGGGGCCCAAGTGGGGCGCGGGGTCAGCGGAAAACGGCTGCCGGCGCCCGGCGGCGGACTATGCGGCGCTGCAGACGCGCAGCAGATCGATGTGCCGGCGGGAGGTGAGGAGGGGACGCGGCCGGTCCGCGCGTGCCGCGCGGTCGCCGTCCCGCTCTGTGTGCCCCATCGACTCCCACCCTGTTCGCCGTGGTTCCCGCCCTTGAGTCTCAAGGCCCCGCCGGGCCGCGTCAAGGGTCGTGCGCCGGCACCCTGCCGGGGGTGAACCGGCCGGCGCGCGCCGGGAATACCGGGGTTGCGCTCCTCGTCAGGGGGCGGGGCGACGGCCGGGCCCGACCGCTCGGGGATAATGCCACCATGCGGATTTCAGCCAGAGCGGACTATGCGGTGCGCGCCGCACTGCAACTCGCGCACGCCCCGGACGGGGGCCCGCTCAAGGCGGAGGCGATCGCCGACGCCCAGGACATTCCCCACAAGTTCCTGGAGGGCATCCTGGGCGACATGCGGCGCGGCGGGCTGGTCCTCAGCCAGCGCGGCGGGAACGGCGGTTACCGCCTCGCCAAGGCCGCCGACGAGATCAGCATCGCCGATGTGATCCGGGTCGTGGACGGTCCGCTGGTGTCCGTACGGGGCGTGCGCCCGCCGGAGTTGTCGTACAGCGGCCCCGCGGAGTCCCTGCTTCCGCTGTGGATCGCGCTGCGGGCCAACGTCCGTCAGATCCTCGACGGCGTCTCGCTGGCCGACGTGGCGTCGGCTGAACTCCCCCATCAGGTCTCGGCATTGGCCCGCGACCCGGCCTCCTGGATGAACCCCTAGGGCGAACCCGGCTGACCTGCGGACGGCCCGCGACGGACCGTCGGGCGACCGACCCCGTGTCCGGAATGCGACCACGATCCGTCCACCCCTCGAACACCCCTTGCCCGTCCAGAAGTTCAGGCCGCATCATGCAGCTATTCCCTACCAATCCAGTGGGAAAACTAGGGAAGCCCGACCGGGGGCCACCCCCACAGCCCGGTTCCAGCCGACGAGGACGGTGAACGGCGCATGCCGAAAAGGTCCGCAACACGTCCTGCCGCCCCGCAGTCCCGCCCCGCGGAGGAGGAGATCTGGCCCCGCGTCACCCGCGAGGTCGCCGACGACCTCGCCGTCGACGCGCTGGCCCGCGACCGGTCCGGCAAGCCGCCCGCCGACGAACTCGCCCGGCTGCGCGAGGCCGGCCTGCCGGCCCTGCTGACCCCGCCCAGCCCGCTCCGCGGCGGCAGCGACTGGCGCACCGCCTGCGCCGTCATCCGCGAGATCGCGGCGGCCGACAGCTCCATCGGGGAACTCCTCGCCCGCCACTACGCGTTGACCTGGAACACCCGGTTCTTCGGCGGCCCGGACCAGGCCGACGGGTTCGAGCGCCGGGTGGCGGCGGAGCAGTGGCTGCTGGCCGGCGACACCGGCAACTCACCGGCCGACGCCGAGCCCGCGTCCTCGGGCGCCGCCCCCGACCTCACCCTGACCCTCACCCCGAACGGGAACGGCTATCTCCTGCACGGCCGCCGGTCGTTCGCCGCCGGCGTCACCGTCGCGGACCGCCTGGTCGTCGGCGCCACCTGTACCGAGACCGGCGACTGGCTGACCGCACTGGTCGACCCGGCCCACCCCGGCGTCACCACCGACCCGGCCCACGACCGCCTGGGCCAGCGCCTCGCCGGCGCCGGCAGCGTCGCCTTCGACGGGGTACCGGTGCTGCCCGAGCAACTCCTCGGCACCGCCTCCCACGACGAGCAACACCTCACCCCCTACGCCACCCTGGCCCCGCTCGCGCTGCGGCTGGCCCTGGTGCACGTCGCGCTGGGCATCGCCGAGGGCGCGCTCGCCGAGGCCCGCGACCTCAGCCGCGCCGCGCCCGGCGGCTGGCCGACCGCCGACCCCGACCCGGCCCCGTACGCCGAACGGCCGGGCGGCGACCCCTACTTGCTGCTCGCCTACGGAGAACTGGTCGCCGCCGCGCACACCGCAGCGGCCGTCGCGGAACCGGCCACCGAGGCGTTGGCCAGGGGCCTGCTGATGGGCCGGGAGCTGGGCTCCAACGAGCGCGCCGACATCGCGGTGCTGGTCGCCGCCGCCGAGGCGGTGACCAACCAGTCCGCGCTCCAGATCACCACCCGCATCCTGGAGTTGACGGGCACCGCCGACTCTTCCGCCGGCGACCCGGGGTTCGACCGGTTCTGGCGCAACGCCCGCGTGCTGACCGCCCAGCGCTCGCCCGCGCACAGCCTCCGGGCCATCGGCGACCACTACTTGAACGGGACGCACCCGCCGCTGACCCTACGGATCTGAGCCAGCGGCCGCCGCGCCCCTCCGCGGCTCCTGAAGTCGTATCAGACGGCGGCCAGCAGGCTCCGGCCGAGCCAGTCCGAGCCGTCCCGCACGCCCGGCAGGGCGTAGAAGTAGCCGCCGCCGGTCGGCGAGATGTAGTCCACCAACGGCTCGTCGATCAGCCGCTCCTGGGTGGCCTCGAACTGGCGGCGGACGTCCTGCTGGTAGCAGCAGAAGGCCAACCCCATGTCCAGGTTGCCGACGTTGTCCACGCCCCGGTCGTAGTTGTAACCGCGGCGCAGGATGCGGGAGTCGTCGGTCTTGGCGGTGCGCGGGTTGGCGAGCCGGATGTGCGAGTCCAACGGGATCGCGGTGCCGTGCGGGTCCTTGTGGTAGGCGGGCACGTCGAACTCGCCTGCACCGTCCAGCGGGGCGCCGGTGTCCTTGCGGCGGCCGAACATCTTCTCCTGCTCGGCCAGCGAGACCCGGTCCCAGAACTCCACCAGCATCCGGATGATCCGGATGACCTGGTAGCTGCCGCCGGTCGCCCAGGCCGGCTCGCCCTGGCCGTCGCGGACCCACACCAAGTGGTCCATCTCCCGCCCCGACTTCACGTCGGGGTTGGCTATCCCGTCCTTGAAGCCGAGCAGGTTGCGCTGGGTGCCGCTGGGTCGGGGCGCGTTCTGGAAGCCGTCGATGCGCCACTTGATCTGCATGCCGCCGCGGGTGTGCCGGGCGATGTCGCGCAGCGCGTGCAGCACGGTGTCCTGGCGCTCCGCGCAGATCTGCAACGACAGGTCACCGTGGCACTCGGCGGCCTGGAGGTTGTCGTTGGGGAAGGTCCGCATCGGGGCCAGCCCGCGCGGCTTGGCCTTGGCGAGGCCGTAGCGGCCGTCGAAGAGCGAGGCGCCCACCCCGAGCGTGACGGTCAGCGCGTCGGCCGGGACGACCGGGCCGAGGATCCCGTTGTCGGACGGCGGGGCGCCGACGCCGAGGTCCTGCGGCGCGCCGCCGGCGGTCAGGAAGCGGGACCGCTCGGTGATCGTCCGCAGCAGGTCGGTGAGTTCCTTGCGGTTCTCCGCGATGACGTTGAGCGAGACGAACGCCGCGGCGGCGGGCTGCGGGGTGAGGATGCCCGCCTGGTGGACGCCGTGGAACGACACCTTGCCGGCGTCGGCGGTGTCGGCGGCGCGCGCGGTACCGGTCTGGCCCTGGGCCAGGGCGAAGCCGCCGCCGGCCAGCACCGCACCGGCCGCGCCGGCGCCCAGCGCGGTCTTCACGAACGAGCGCCGGTCGGCGGGACAGCGGCCCTGCGGGCCGGGCGTTTCGGCGGACATCTCGTGGATCCCTTCGGAGCGTGCGCGGGGTGGTGCGTCGGTTGCGGGGTGGCTGGGTGGTGGGGAGTGATACGGGCGGGGGCCCGGTGGTCGGCGGCGGTGCTCGCGTGCGCGGTCCGGGCGCCCCGATCCCGGGGCGGTCAGGCGGACTTGCGGATCTCCAGGAGGTCCGGCACCGGCGCCAGGTGTTCCAGCAGTTGCCCGGTGACCCCGTTCAACCGCTGGCGGGTGGCGGCGTCCAGCTTCTCGACCGGCGTCCAGGCATCGCCGTGGTGCGCCGCGTCGAGCATCTTCTGGAGCCGGGCGATGTCGTCGTCGATGGTGGTCAGCAACTGCGGGTCGCGCTTGGCGATCAGCGGGCGCAGCACGTCGAGGAGTTCACGGGTGCCGGTGAGGTTGGCGTCGGCGGTGGCGAGGTTGCTGCCGCTGCCCTCGTCGGTGTCGCCGGTCAGCTCGAACTGGAGGGTGTTCTCCAGGATCTCGTGGGTGCGCAGCGGCAGGTCACCGGGGGCGAAGTCCTGGGTGGGGAACGCCTTCCGCAACCCCATCACCTCGCCGTGCAGTTGCTCCGCCGGCCCGGTCAGCTCGTCGGCGGGCGCCCCGTGCCAGAGCCCGTACTCGATCCGGTGGAAACCGCTGAATTCCTTGTCGTGCACGCCGCCCGGGAGCCCGTCGGCCCGCCCGTTGATCTTCTTGTCGAAGTCCTGGAACGTGCCGTAGGCGGCGCCGAGCGAGGAGTAGGTCCGGTGCGCGGTGAGCCAGTCGGCGCGGGCCGCGTCCAGGTCGCCGCCGGCGAGGTCGTCGCTGAGCCGCTGGGTCTGGTCGGTCAGCGTGGCCAACCCCGCGTCGACGTACTTCTTGTACGCGCGCAGCGGCCCGGCCAGGTCCTCCTCGGAGACCGGCACGACGGCCTTGGCACCGCCCCCGCCGCTGACCCGGACGGCGGCCGAGGTGACGGCCTTGCCGCCGGTGGGGACGCAGCGCCAGGCGTACGAGCCGCCGGCGACGGTGGCGACCAGGTCGCGGGTGGTGCCGGGGGCCAGGCCCTCGATCTCGCCGTAGACCGCGTTGCTCGTCGGGTCGACGAGGTACACCTCGGAGGTCTTGTCGCCGGTGTTCTGCATCTGGAAGGTCTGCCGGCCCGTCTTGGGCGCGGTGAAGCCCTTGCCGCACTCCTTCTCGGACACCGCGATGGTCGGCGCCCCGGCCGGCTTGGACTTGCCGAAGGCGACGATCCCGCCCGCGACGACGGCGGGCACGGCGACCACGGCGACGGGCAACACCCAGGCGGGGCGCTTCCGGCCGGTCGCGGCGGCGACCGGCGCGGCGGCAGCCGGCGCGGCTTCCTTTTGCGGCTCGGGTTCGGGTTGCGACTCAGGGGTGGACTCGGGCGTGGACGCGGCCTGCTCCTCGGCCGACTCCCCCTCAGCCGGCCCCACTTCGGCCGACTCCGCCTCGACCGGCTGTGCCGCTGCCGCCTTCGCCTCGGTCGCACGCGGCGCCGGCGCCGGCTTCGCGGCCGTCCGCACCCCGCGGACGAACAGCGTCATCACGACGGCGAGGTACGCCGCGTACCCGACGACCTGCAACCACGTCATGGCCGGCATCAGGTTGAAGACGCCCTGCACCAACGTGGTGTACCAGGCGCTCGGGTCGATGCTCTGGCTGAGGTCGAAGGCGAACGCGGTCTTGCCGGGCAGCACCCCGCCCTCCTGGAGGTCCCGCAGGCCGTACCCCAGGACGCCGGCGGCTATGACGATCAGCACGGCCCCGGTCGCGGTGAAGAACTTGGTGAGGTTGATCTTGAGCACCCGGCGGTAGAGGCCCCAGCAGAGCCCCGCCGCGATGACCAGGCCGATCCCGGCGCCGATCATCGGCCCGACGGATTCGCCGGCCGCCCGCGCCGTGGTCCACAGGAACAGCGCGGTCTCCAACCCCTCGCGGCCCACGGCCAGGAAGGAGGTGACGATCAACATGCCCGCGCCCATCGCGAGCGCCCCGGTGACCTTCTCCTTGATCTCACCGGAGAGGCTGCGCGCGGAGCGCCGCATCCAGAACACCATCGCGGTGACGAACGCGACCGCGATGACGCTCAGCGTGCCGCCGAACGCCTCCTGCGCGGTGGCCGAGAGCGAGGCGGCGGTGAACGTGAGGACCGCACCGAAGCTCAACGACATCGCGATGGCGGCCAGCACGCCGGTCCACACCTGCGGGAGACGGGACTTGGCCCCGGCCCGGACGAGCGTGGCGACGAGGATCGAAACGATCAGTCCGGCTTCCAGACCTTCTCTCAAGCCGATCAAGAAACTCGGAAACGCGTCGTCCCACATAGTCGTCCTCTCCGGCCGCATCACCGCACCGGTATGCCTTACCTCAGTTAGCGAAGGCATACCTTAGTCAGACCGTCTGAAGATGTCTACACAGCTGTAGTCACGTGGTCACGAGCGGATAACGACCCTAGTCCAGGCCCCACACGCCCCCGACGGGGCCCCCGACCATCCCGTCGTGACTCCCACCCGCACCGCGCGTTCTCCAGGCATGACCAACAAGCTCACCCCCCACGCCCCGCGCGCACGCCGAGCACCGCGCACCGCCGCGGCCCTCGCCCTGACCGCCCTCGCCACCCTCGCCGCGACCGCCCCGGCACGCGCCGCCGACGGCACCATGCCCAACGTCAACGGCAAGTCCCTCTCCCTCGCCTACCAGGCGCTCCACAACAACAAGGACGTGCAACTCCAGGACGGCAGGGGCGCCGGGCGCCACGTGCTGTGGCCCGGCAACTGGAAGGTGTGCGCCCAACACCCCAAGGCCGGCGCCCCGTTGCGGCACCAGAAGGTGACGCTCACCGTGGTCAAGTCCCGCGAACGCTGCGACAACGGCCGATAGCCCACCGGGCGCCCCGCGCCCCACCGTCACGCCCTCAGACACACTTCAGGCCCGGGAAGAACTCCCGGGCCGCCTCATCAATCGATCCCCAACAACAACCATCTCGAACAACACAGTCCCCGGGAGTCCACATCGCCACCATCTACCTCAGTCGTCGCTGAGGCTCCGGTTCGCGGGGCTTCCGGGGGCCTAGCCAGAGCCACTTTAAGGGTCTCCTGCCCACGAACGTCTTCGTCGGCGGTGCGGCTCTCCGCTTATCTGGTTACAGACCAGTTTCCTCCCGATTTGCACACAGTCAAGGGGTATGTCAGGGAGGCCGGGTAAAAAGCCCGCGGCGCAAGCACCGGCGCGCGGTGCTGCACATCAAGGACGCGTAAAGATTGCCGGGATGCGGCAATGTGCGCCGGCCGGGCCTCGTGTCACGATCATCCTCGTTCAGGCGGAATGAGCGAGTGCGGGAGGGCTGACACATGGCCTGGTTTCTTGGTCTCGGCATCGGCGGGATCGTCGTGCTCGCGCTGTCACTGATCTTCGACGGCGTACTGGAGGGCCTGTTCGGCGGCGTGCTGGCGGGGCCCTTCGACGGACTGCTGTCGCTGCCGGTCATCGCCGGGTTCCTGTCGATGTTCGGGTTCGCCGGCGCGATCGTGCACGGCGGCGCCGGACTCGGCACCGCGGCCGCCGTCGGCGTCGGGCTGGCGGCCGGCACCGCGGCCGGGGCGGCCACCTGGCGGTTCAGCCGGACCCTGATGGACGACCGGACCGACCCGGCACCGCGCCGCGAGGACCTGGTCGGCACCGCGGGCTCGGTGATCACCCCGATCCCCACGGACGGGTACGGCGAGGTGCTGCTGCAACTCGCGGGGCATCCCGTGAAGCTGTCGGCCCGGAGCGCGGTCCCGGTGGCCCGGGGTGCCGAGATCTGGGTGGAGGCGTCGCTGTCGTCCACCGCGGTCGCGGTCCGCCCCGTCGAACGCTGAGCGGGGGCGGCCCGGACCCGGACGCCGATGCGGGTCGGCACCCGCCCCCGCTCGCCCGGTCCCCCGGCGCGCTCCGCGCCGCGGGACCGATCCCGCACAACCACCATCTTGATCTGCCTACCCCCAGGGAGGCAGGGGGGATTTTTCATGAGTTCAGTTGTTATCGCCGTCATAGGTGCCGTCGTCCTCGTCGTGCTGCTCGCCCTCGCGGTGATCACGCGCTACAAGGTCGCCGGACCGAATGAGGCGTTCATCATCACCGGCCGCCGGGGCAAGAAGTCCACCGATCCGGAGACCGGTCAGGTCAGCGTCGACAACAGCGGCCAGAAGGTCGTGGTCGGCGGCGGCGTCTTCGTCGTCCCGTTCGTGCAGCAGCGGTTCTCGTTGGACCTGTCCAGCCGGCACCTGCCGGTGGCGGTGCGCGGCGCGGTCACCCTGCGCGGGGTGAAGGCCAACCTCGACGGCGTCGCGATCGTCAAGGTCGGCGGCAGCGAGGACGCCATCCGGGCCGCGGCCCAACGCTTCCTCCAACAGCAGGACGGCATCGTCGGGTTCACGCAGGAGGTGCTGTCGGGCGCGCTGCGGGCGATCGTCGGCCGGATGGCCGTCGAGGACATCATCCGCGACCGGGCCGCGTTCGCCGGGCAGGTCGCCGAGGAGGCGGAGGCCAGCCTCTCCGGGCAGGGCCTCATCCTGGACGCGTTCCAGATCCAGGACATCACCACCGAGGGTTCCTACCTGGAGGACCTGGGCCGGCCGGAGGCCGCACGGGCCCGCCAGGAGGCCGACATCGCCGAGGCCAACGCCAAGCGGGTGTCGGAGCAGGCGCGGCTCAAGGCCACCGAGGAGATCGCGATCGCGGAGCGCACGCTCTACCTCAAGCAGGCCGAGATCCGCGTCGAGACCGAGGCGGCGGCCGCCAAGGCGAACGCGGCCGGCCCGCTCGCCGATGCCGCGCGCCAACAGGAGGTGCTGACCGAGCAGGAGAAGGTCGCCGAGCGCCAGGCCGCGCTCACCGACCGGGAGTTGGACACCAAGGTCCGCAAGCCCGCGGACGCCGCCCGTTACCAGGCCGAGCAGGAGGCCGAGGCCCGCCGGATCGCCGAGGTCAAGGAGGCCGAGGCGACCGCCGAACGGGCCCGCCTGACCGGTGAGGGCGAGAAGCTGCGCCGCGCCGCGCTCGCCGAAGCGGTGCGTCTGGAGGGCGAGTCGGAGGCGGCGGCCCTCGCCGCGAAGGGCGCCGCCGAGGCCGAGGCCATGCAGAAGAAGGCCGACTCCTTCGCCCAGTACGGCGACGCGGCCGTGCTCCAGATGCTGATGGAGGTCCTCCCGCAGGTCGTCGCCAAGGCATCCGAACCACTGGGCGCGGTGGACAAGATGACGGTCATCTCCACCGACGGCGCCGGCCAGTTGCCCCGTGCGGTCGCCAACAACGTCGCCCAGGGCGTGGAACTGCTCAACTCGGTCTCGGGCGTCGACCTGGCGGGCATGCTGAAGCGGGTGACCGGGGGCGTCAACGGCCACGCCGCCTCGGACACCGCCGTCGCCGCGGGACCCGTATCCGCTGCGGCGTCCGTCAAGGGAAACGGAAAGATCGAGGTGACCGACTAGCGTACGGGGCAAGGAAGTTGATGTGGCGTCATGAGCGCACTGACCCAGTGATCGACTCGCGATCGGCGAGCTGAACCTTCCCCCCTCACCGGGCTGCCCGGACGGAACGACTTCCGTCCGGGCAGCCCCATTGGGGGCGTACGGGCGCCGCGTCGTGGGCCGGTCACCCGCCGGCGCGCGGCGGTCAGGGGGTCGGTGCCTGGACGCGGGTCAGGTGGAAGAAGAAGTCCGCGGGTTCGCCCTTCTTGTCCATCACGCACAGGAGGACATCGTCGGTGAGCCGGCGGAAGTGGTCGACGACGGGCAGTTGGTCGTAGACCATCGCCGTGGACGACTTGCCGCGGAAGACCACCTCGCGCAGTGTCGCCAGGCCCATCTCCTCGAACGAGAACACCGCCCCCTGCTCGTCCCGGCACAGCAGGGGCTCCACATGGTCGGCGTCCACGAACCGCTTGCCGTACCACCTCATCCGCGTCAGCAGCCTGGCGCTCTCGCTGCTCCGCTCGAAGCCGCCGCCCCGCCAAGTGCCGATCAGGAGGGCGGTGTCGACCGGTTCGAGCCGGTCGAAGAGTGCGGCCAGTTCCGCGTCGTCGCACTCCCCTCCGGATGCGATGGCGTCCAGGACTTCCTGCTCGGTACCCACGGGCGGGGCCTCCTTCGACCGACGGATGAGCGGGGTGGATCGGGTGCCTGTGGTGGTGCTTGGGGCGGTGTCTGTCGCGGTGGTTGTGGTGGCGGTTGGTCCACCCGGGAGGGGGGCGGGGGCCGACCGGTCGGGGCGTACGGGGTCGAACCGGTGGTACATGCGGGCGTGCCAGAGGACCACCCGCTCCACCGCCACCGCCACCGCGGAACCATACCCGGCGGCGGTGAGCGGAGCCAGGGCCCGCCGGCAGTCGCCGATCGCCGCCTGCGCCCTGTCGTGCGCCTCCTGTTCGGACAGGCCGAGGGTGAGTGCGTCGACCTTCCCCTCGTCCCGTTCGCGGTGGTGTCCGCGCAGGTCGTTGAGGAGGCGGATGGCTGGCGTCGCCCGGGTCGTGGCGGAGGCCGCCGACCTGCGCGGCGGCCTGCGGATCGCGGTCAACTGCGCGGGCGTCAACGGCCCGCTCAGCCCGCTGGCCGAACTCCCGCCCGCCGACTTCGACACCGTGCTGAAGGTGAATCTCTACGGCGTCTTCCACGCGATGCGCAGCCAACTCCCCGCGATGGCCGACACCGGCGGCGTCATCGTCAACCTCGCCTCCATCGCGGCCCGTTCGGGCTTCCGCCACCACGCCGCCTACGCCGCCGCCAAGCAGGGGGTACTCGCACTGACCCGCACCGCGGCCCGCGAGTACGCCGAGCGGGGCATCCGGGTCCTGTCCGTATCGCCGGGCGTCGTCGACACGCCGATGGTGGCGACGCTGCCGCCCGGCGCCACCGACGGGCTGCTGTCCACCGTCCCCCTGGGGCGCGCCGCCGAGCCCGCCGAGGTCGCGGCGCTGGTGGCGTTCCTGGTGTCCGACGACGCCTCGTACCTGACGGGCAGCGACCACGTGGTCGACGGCGGCTACCTGGCCAAGTAGCCGTGCAACCGCCCGGCAGCGCGAAGCCCGCGCGACCCAATCCCCGTGACGACCCGACTACGGGAGGTGTCAACTCCCCTTCTGAACAGGCACATTGAGCCGTACATACTTTAAATAATATCGATCATGACGTGTCCATATATTGGACAGACATGCGTCTCCAGGCGTCCACTGGATCTCGGGCGCTTCGCGAGCGAGCCTGGCGCCCTCCCTCTCGACAACCGAATGCGGGAGAGGCCGGCGCGACCCCTCGGGCGCCCTGAGCCACGGACTCGGGCGGTCCGGCGGCACGCCGCTCTCCCTGGAGGCCAAGATGCAGAAGGAAGACGTCGCGCGGCTGGTCACCACCCCGCTGGACTCCCCCGCCTACCCGCCCACCCGGTACCGCTTCACCCACCGCGAGTACCTCAACATCTACTACCGCACCGACCCCGAGGCGCTGCGCCGCCTTGTTCCCGAGCCGCTGACCGTCGCCGAGCCGGTGGTCCGCTTCGAGGTCATGCGGATGCCCGACACCACCGGGCTGGGCGACTACACCGAGGCGGGCCAGCTCATCGCCGTCGAACACGACGGTGAGGCGGGCGAGTTCAACCTGGCGATGTACGTGGACAGCGTCCCGGCGATCTCCAGCGGGCGCGAGTTCAGCGCGTACCCGAAGAAGTCCGGTTCGCCCCGCCTCTACGTCGACTCCGACACCCTCGTCGGCACGCTCGACTACGGAACCCTGCGGGTGGCCACCGCCACCATGGGCTACCGGCACCACGCCGTGGACCTGGACGCGGCCCGCGCCGAAGTCTGCGCCCCCACCTTCATGCTCAAGACCGTGCCCCACTACGACGGCACGCCCCGCATCTGCGAGTTGGTCCGCACCCGGATCAGCGACGTCACCGTCAAGAGCGCCTTCACCGGCCCGGCCCGCCTGGAACTCTTCGCCCACGCGCTCGCCCCGCTCGCGGACCTGCCGGTGCTCGAAGTCGTCCGCGCCAGTCACCTCGTCACCGACCTGAGCCTCAACCCCGTCGAGCCGGTCTACGACTACCTCGCCGCCTGAGGACGCCCGCGGGCCAGTCGGTAGCCACCCCGTCCGCCTGCCGCACGCCCGGTGCGCCACCGCGCCAGGCACATCCGCTTCGAGAAGTTCACGACATTCGAGAAAGCTGCGCAACCATGAACTCCACCCCTGCGCCCGCCCCGGCCGCCACTCCCGGCCGGGACGGAACTGCCGCGCTGGACTCCTACCGACGTGCCGCGATCATCGGCGGCGGCGTGATCGGCATCTCCTGGGCCGGCCTCTTCCTCGCCCGCGGCATCGATGTCGTCATCAACGACCCCCGCCCCGACATCGAGGACCTCGTCCGCGCCGGCCTGGACGAGATCACCCCCGCCCTCGCCGCCCTCGGCCTGCCCACCGACCGCCTCGCCGACGGCCTCGGCTTCGAGGCCGACCTGGCGACCGCCGTCGCGGACGTGGACATCGTGCAGGAGAACGGCCCCGAGCGGCTGGAGCTCAAGCAGCAGATCTGGGGGACCATCGAGCGGTCCGCCCCCGCGCACGCGCTGCTCGCCACCTCGACCTCCAGCATCCCGGCCACCGCGATCGCCGCGGCGCTGCTCCATCCCGAACGGCTGGTGGTGGGCCATCCGTTCAACCCGCCGCACCTGGTACCGCTGGTGGAGGTGGTGCCCGGCCGGCAGACCTCCCCGGCCGTCGTCGAACAGGCCCGGGCGTTCTACGCCGCGCTGGGCAAGCGGCCGCAGGTGCTGCGCAAGGAGATCCCCGGCTTCGTCGCCAACCGCCTCCAGTCCGCGCTCTTCCGCGAGGCCGTCTCCCTCGTCGCCCAGGGCGTGGTGACCGAGCAGGAGCTCGACGACATCGTCACCGCCTCGATCGGGCTGCGGTGGGCCGTCGGCGGGCCGTTCCGCACCTTCCACCTCGGCGGCGGGCCCGAGGGACTGCCGCACTTCATCGAACACCTCGGCCGCGCCATGGCGGCCGACATGTGGCCCGCGCTGGGCAACCCCAGCTTCGACGACGCCACCGTCGCCACCCTCGTCGGCCAGGCGCGCGAAGCCTTCGGCGACGAGACCGTCGCGCGGCTCGCCGCCGTTCGCGACCGCGCCCAGATCGCCCTGATGCGCGCCCTGGGCGAGACGCCGGACGCCAACTCCGGCTCCACCGACCGCTCTTGATCCCCGTCATCCGCACCCACGCGAGAAACGAAGAGGCCATGTCCCTCACCGAAAAGATCAACCGCGCGATCGCCAACCCGGCCACCGACGACGCGTTCGACGTCCAGGCGGAAACGGCCGAGGTGCTCGCCGGCATCGGGCTGGCTCCGCAGGACACCGGCGGCGCGATCACCTTCGAGGGCGCGGACCCGGTGGTGCCCAGCACGCTGCGCCTGGGCGCGGCCTCCGGCATCGCCCTGGTCGCCAAGTCCGCGGCGCTCGCGGCCCTTTGGAAGGACCGCACCGGCCGCGGCCAGGACATCCACATGGACCTGCGGGTGGGCCCGCACCGCCTCTGCCCGTTCTACGAGCAGAAGTGGGAACTCCTCAACGGCTACACCGGCGGCCACCCCTCCGTCATCAACATGGCGCTCGCCAACAACTTCTACCGGACCGCCGACGGCCGTTGGATGATGCCCTTCAACATCTACCCCAACATCAAGGTCGCCGCACAGCGGCTGCTCGGCGTTGGCGAGGTCCCCGAGCACGTCGCGGCCGCGATCGGCAAGTGGAACGCCCGCGAGCTGGAGCAGGCCGGCGCGGAGGCCGGCTGCGTCATGCCGATGGTCCGCACCCCCAGCGAACTTCTGACGGAACGTCAATACACCGAGGTACTGGCCGACATGCCCTTGGTGGAGATCACCCGGGTCGGTGACAGCGCCCCCGAGCCGCTGCCCGCGGGCGCGAGTGCCCCGCTGGACGGGGTGCGCGCGCTGGGCATGGGCCACATCATCGCCGGCGCCGGCGCCGGCCGCGCGATGGCCCTGCACGGCGCCGATGTGCTCAACCTCTGGCGACCCTACGAGTTGGAGCACGACGTCACCTACCTGACGACCAGCGTCGGCGTCCGCTCCGCGACGATCAGCCCCTACACGTCGGAGGGACTGGCCCGCATCCACCAACTCCAGGCCGGCGCCGACGTGTTCTACGCCAACCGCCGCCCCGGGTTCCTCGACTCCATCGGCCTGTCCGAGGAAGAGGCGATCGCCCGGCGCCCCGGACTGATCCACGCCACCGTCTCGCTCAACGGCCAGACCGGACCGTGGCGTGACTACCTCGGCTTCGACCAGACCGCCGGTGCGCTCACCGGTCTGCTGCACCTGGAAGGCGACGGCGACGAGCCCGCCCTGCCGCCCATCACGGTCGTCAACGACTACCTCGTCTCGTGGTTCCTGACCGCCGGCATCACCGAGGCGCTGCGGCGCCGCGCCGTCGACGGCGGCAGCTACCGGGTGCACGTCTCGCTCTCCCGCGTCGCCCTGTGGATCCTGTCGATGGGCATCTTCGACAAGTCCTACGCCCAGCAGGTGGCCGGCACCGGTGACCGCCACGCCTACCCCGACCCCGAGGTCTTCACCGCCGAGACCCCGCTCGGCCACTACCAGGGCATCACCGACCAGGTGAGGATGTCGGACACCCCCGGTGCCTACCGGCAGATCCTGGTGCCCCGCGGCTCCCAACGCGCGGAGTGGCTGCCGACCGCCTGAACCTGTCGCACGTGCCCGCGCCGTGCCCGGCACCGACAACGGTGCCGGGCACGGCGCGTTCGTTCGCGCATCACGTCGCATCACGTCACGTCGCGTCGCAACGCGTCATGTCGCCCCGCATCGCGGGCGCCGCAGAGCGTGCCAAGTCGGCGTAAATCCGCACACCTTGGCAGAGATCCTCCGAAGCCTGTCCCAGCATCGACGACGCGGCGAAATCCGGCCTTGCGCCCATCAGGCGATCTTCCGGCCCACATCGGACCGCGTGACCACGGAATGGAGGCACCGACACACCACCTTCACCACGTCTCCCCGGTCATTCGCCAGTTGCTTTACCAGTTCAAGGGCACCCTGTCGCCCGGCACGGCGTCTAAGCAGGTGTCATCACTCACACCTCGACGATTTCGCAAGCAACTAGAGAGACGGATGGCTGGCGGCGTGACTGAAGTAACGCTGTTCCTGCGGGAATACGCGAAGAGCCGTCGGGACGTGGGGGCCATCGCCCCCAGCAGCTCCCGGCTCTGCAGGGCCCTCACCCGGTACATGATCCCCAACCCGGGCCGCTCCCGCGCGGTCCTTGAGGTGGGGCCCGGTACCGGGGCGGTGACGCGGTACATCACCGGCTCGCTCGGCGGCCAGGACACCCTGGACCTGATCGAGGCCAACCCGCGCTTCGCCACCCTGTTGCGGCACACCTATGCCGACGACCCGCGGCTGCGCATCCGGACGGGCCTGCTCCAGGAGCACGACCTCGGCTCCTACGACACCATCGTGTGCGGCCTGCCGTTCGCCAACTTCGACGCGCGGACGACGGAGGACATCTTCGCCCGGCTCCTCGGGTCCCTGCGGCCCGGCGGCACGCTGTCCTTCTTCGGCTACGTGGGCGGCGAAACCCTGCGCCGGACGCTCGCCGACGGGGACGACCGCGAGCGCACCCTCGCCGGCCTCGGCGCACTGCGCCGCATCCTGCGCCGGCACACCTTCCGTACGGAGACGGTGTTGGGAAACCTGCCGCCGGCCCGGGTCCACCATCTGGCGCCGATCAGCCCGCCGGCGCAGCCCGAGCGGGTGAGCGCCTGCGCCTGCGGCAAGTCCGCTTCCTGAGCGCAGAGCGACTCCCGCCCGCAGTACGGCCCGAGACCGGCCACCCCTGCCCCGGGCACCCCACCGGAACGCGCGTCGGTGCCCGGGGCGGGGCCGAGAACCCTCAGGTGTATGAGCCCGTGGCCGGTGCGTCAGGCAGCGGCCGTGCCCGGGGGCCTTCGCGGTCGGGGGTGAGCCGCGCGAACGGTCGGGGCTCCAACTGCGGTGCGTTGACGGCTGGTTCAGGCGGTGGGGAGGTCGAGGGTGGCGAGGGCGCCGCCGTCCGGGGCGTTGGCGAAGGTCAGCGTGGCGCTGAGGGTGCGTGCCTGGCCGAGGGCGATGGTCAGGCCCAGGCCGTGCCCGCTGCGGCCGGCGCGGGTGGTGTGGGTGCGGAAGCGTTGGGGGCCGTGTTCCAGGAGGTAGGCGGGATAGCCGCCACCGTGGTCGCGCACGGTCACGGTCGGGCCGTCGACGGTGAGGACGACCGGGGCGGTGCCGTGCTTGTGGGCGTTGGCGATCAGATTGCACAGGACGCGTTCCAGGCGGCGGCGGTCGGTCCTGACGAGCGCCTCGCCCAGGACGGTGACCTCGATCGCCAACCCCGAGGCCAGGACGGCCCGTTGGGCGATCGGGCCGAGGTCGCAGGCGTCCAGATCGGCCCGTTCGGCGTCGGCGTCCAGGCGGGAGATCTCCAACAGGTCCTCGGTCAGGCGGCACAGTGCCCGGACGCGGTCCTGGACGAGTTGGGTGGGGCGGGACGGCGGCAGCAGTTCGGCGGCGGCGTGCAGTCCGGTCAGCGGGGTCCGCAGTTCGTGGGCGACGTCCGCGGTGAAGCGCTGTTCGACCTGGAGGCGGCTCTGGAGGGCGGCGGCCATGGTGTCCAGGGCGTTGGAGACGACGGTGACCTCGTCGTGGGAGCGGGCGGGGCACCCGGCGCGCTGGTCGTCGACGCGGGCGTCGAGGTCGCCGGCGCTGATCCGGCGGGCGACGCGGGCGGTGGAGTGCAGCCGGCGGGTGATCCGGGAGACCGCGAAGAAGCCGATGAGCAGGGTCAGGGCGATGGCCAGGGCGGAGGAGCCCATGATGGAGCGGGTCAGGGCGGTGCTGTTGCGTTCCTGGGCGCTGTAGTCGAGCGCGTAGGCGAGCACCCGGGCGTCGGCGGGGCCGGCCGCCCACATGGTGGGCATGCCGCGGTAGGTGCCGAGTTGGGTGCCGCGGCGGCCGCTGAGGACGATCCGACGCAGGGATTCAGGCAGTTCGGCGGGGTCGACGCGGGCGTCCTTGCCGATCGACTCGCCCGCGACATAGGCGTCGGTGGCGCGGGCGAGGCCGGCGAGGGCCTCCTTCTGGGCCTGGTGGACGGTCTGCCGGGTGACCGAGGTGTGCACCAACAGGCCGAGGACCAGGGCCAGTCCGCAGCACATGACGGTGATGAAGAGCGCGAACCTGCCGTAGAGGCTGGCCGTCCAGCCGGGCAGGCCGGGGCGCACCAGCCGCAGCAGGCGGTTGGCGCGGCGCAGCAGGATGCGGATCATGAGTTGCGGTCCGCAGGGGTGGGGTGGATCTTGCGGATCTCCTGTCGGGCCAGTCGCATGCTGTGCAGGGCCGCGTCCCAGGCCCACACGTAGCGGGTTTCGTAGCCGGCGAGTTGGGCCGGGCTGCGCACGATCAGCTCGCGGCCGGCGACCTCCACCGAGAACGGGACGTCGGAGGTGGCGAGGATGCGGATCAGGCGCCCCTCGGCGTCGAGGGTGTAGGCGCGCAGGCCGACCGAGCCCTCCGCCATGTCGAAGCCCACGACCAGGTCGTCCCGGCCGTTGCCGGTCAGGTCGTGGTACTGCGGTGCGCGCAGCGGGCAGTGGGGACCGGGCTCGGTGCAGGCCAGGATCTTGCGGGCGGTGTCGTCGTCCATCCCGTCGGCGCCGCTGTAGGTGTGCGGCCGCGCCGTGATCTCCGCCTTGACGATGTCGAGGGCGGAGAGCGCGTGGATGTTCCCGTCGGGGTGGGCGGGGATGCCGGGGACGCGCTCGCCGGCCTGCGGGCCCGGTTCGACCGGCGGGGTGGTGGCGGCCTTCTGGCCCGGCCACAGCCGCACCGGGGCGGAGGCGGTCGGGGCGGGACCGGCGCTACGCGCCTCGCCGGGGGTGCCGCAGCCGGTGAGCAGCCAGGCGGCGCAGGCGGCCAGAGCCGCGACGGTCGCGGTCAGGGCCAGGGCGCGGACGATCGGGTGCGTACGGGTCACTTCACTACCGGGCATGTTCGGGCGCGTGGTGCACTGCGGCTCACTTCACGAGGTCGGCGTAGAAGATGATGTTGGCGGAGCGGTGGCCGCCCACGATCTCGCCGCCGCAGGTGAGCAGGCGCAGCTCGGCGCGGTCGGTGTCGCCGTAGACCTTCTGGGTGGGGAAGGCGTCCTTCTTGACCTGCTGGCGTTCGCGGATCGTGAAGGTGGCGGTGGAGCCGTCCTCGCGCTGCACCTTGATCTCGTCGCCGACCTTGATGTTCTTGACGTTGCGCATCAGGGCCGGGCCGTTCTTGGTGTCGTAGTGGGCGACGATGACCGAGGCGCCCTTCTCGCCCGGGGTGGGGCTCTTGGTCCACCAGCCGGGCTGCTCGGCCTTGTTCACCGGCGGCACGCCCAACTCCCCGTCGTCGCCGACCTCCAGCGGTACGAACGGTCCGGCGTTCACGCCCGCGGAGGGGATCTCCAACCGCTTGGGCTTGGAGGGTGCCATGGGCGGGGCGGTCTCCTTGGCCGGTGTGGTCGCGGCGTTCTTGACGTTGACGTCGGGACCGGGAGCGCCGCCGCTGCCGCAGGCCGTCAGCCCGCCGGCGACGGCGAGGGCGAGCGCGGCACAGGTCGCGATGCGGCCGAGGCGGGGGATGGGGGTGGGGTTCACGACGACTCCAGGTGCAGGCGGGACGAGCGGTGCGGGGAGTGGGCGGGAGGGCGGTAGCCCGCTCCGGTGAGGGAGGAGCGGGCCACCTCAACTCCCGTGCGTTATCGGGGCGGTTCAGCCGTTGGCGCCGGACCGGCCGGCGACCCGGCGGCGGTACAGCACGGTGAAGCCGAGGCCCGCGGCGGCCGCGGCGGCACCGCCACCGGCGGCGAGCATGGTGTGGTCGGCGGGCTCGACGCCTTCGGCACCGGCCTTGACGCCACCCTTGGGGATGACTTTGCCCTGGTTGCTCTTCGCGTCGTTGCCGTTCTTGCCCTTGGCGTCCTTGTGGCCGGACTTGTCGTGGTCGGACTTCTTGTGGTCCTGCTTCTTTCCGCCCTCGATCCAGGAGTTCATCGAACCGTCGGGCTGGAGCACGAAGTGGGCGCCGTTGTGCTGACCGTAGGCGGGCTTACCGCCCTTGGTCTCCAACGTGTCGTACTTGACCAGCTTTCCGGTGTCGGGGGCCTTGGCGTACATGTCGGCCTGGTAGTGGTTCTGGCCCAACTGGTAGACCTTGGCGGTGAAGCCGCCGGCCAGGTTCTGGGTGCGGATCAGCTTCCGCTCCGCCTTCTTGTCCTTGCCCTTGTCCTGGCTGCCCTTGTCCTGGCCGCTCTTGTCCTGGCTGTCCTTCTGGCCGTCCTTCTCCTGGCCGCCCTTGTCCTGCTGCTGGGCGTCGTCCTGCTTCTTGTCCTGCTCGGCATTCGGGGTCGCCGAGTTCTCGGACGCCGGATTGTCGGCGAACGCGGCGGCGGCCGGGAACAGCAGCGCCGAGCCCGCGACGGCGGCTATCGCGGAAGTACGGACGAGGTTGCGGCGACGCATGGTCGTGCGCTGGGAGGAAGTCATCGGGAGTTCCTTTGCAGGTCCGAGTCGGTCGTCATCCGCCCCGTTGAGCGGCGACGTCTCGGAAGTTATTCAGCCCACATCACGGCAATCCGTCGGGTTTGTAACAGCAGATCGAAGAAAGGCCGCGGTGACACAATCAAGACACTTCACGGGACTTTGGTCCCGGGGCTTCCCGGAATTCCCTGGGCCAAAAGGAGGAGGAACCCCAAAGGCACCCCTATTATTGAATGGGCAACGATTGATAATTGACCTAATTTGCCCGTGGATTACCCGCGCGGGAACGCCGGAGGACCGAGGCGCCGCGACCCCGGGGGGCGACCGCCCGGCGCCCGCGGGGGCCCACCTCGCCGCCCACCGAAACCCGTCCGCTCCGACCCCTGGACTACGGGGTGCAATTCTATAGTATGTTCCTCCTCGCTCGACTGATGCTGCTCAACCGATACGAATCGACGCGGATCCGAGGCGGACGAGGAGAGCAACGTGACGGACGCGCACGTCCTGGTGACGACGAGCTGGCTCGGCCCGGATGACGAGGTGCACCAACTCCTCGTCGACGCCGGCCTTTCGGTCTCCTACCGGCCCTTACCCGATCGGACCGCCGACGACGGCCCGCTCCGGGAGGCCCTCGCCCGCTGCGACGCGGTCATCGCCGGCACCGCCCGCTTCGACGCCCCGTTCCTCGCCCGCGCCCCGCGGCTGAAGGTGATCGCCCGGACCGGCGCCGGATACGACAACATCGACGTCGACGCGGCGACCGCCCGCGGCATCGCGGTGTGCCCCACCCCCGGCGTCAACGGCCAGTCCGTGGCCGAGCACACCCTCGGGCTGCTGCTGAGCGTCGCCCGGGCGATCCCGCAGAGCGTCGCGGCCGTCCGGGCGGGCCGCTGGGAACAGCACAGCGGGCGCGAGCTCGGCGGCGCGGTGCTCGGCGTCGTCGGCCTCGGCGCCATCGGCCGCCGGGTGGCCACCATGGCCCGGGCCATCGGCATGGTCGTCGTCGCCCACGACCCGCTGGCGGACCGGGAGTTCGCGGACGCCCACGGCATCCGGCTGCTGCCGCTGGAGCGGTTGCTCGCCGCGGCCGACTTCGTCACCCTGCACCTCGCGCTGAGCCCCGCGACGCGCCACCTCCTCGACGCCGCCGCCCTCGCCCGGATGAAGCCCGGCGCCCGTCTCGTCAACACCGCGCGCGGCGGCATCGTCGACGAGGACGCGCTGGCCGACGCGCTCGCCGCGGGTGCCCTGGCCGGCGCCGCGCTGGACACCGTCGAGACCGAGCCGCTGCCGAACGGCCACCGCCTGCGCGGGTTCGACAACGTGCTGGTGACCGCGCACATCGGGGCGGCCACCAGGGAGGCGCGGGCCCGGTCCGGCCTGGCGGCCGCGCGCTCGGTCGTGGCGGTCCTGAACGGCTCCGTCCCGGAGCACGTCATCAACCCCGCGTTCGCCGCACGCGCCACCGCACCGCGGCGGGGCGGTGCGGCATGACCGGCCCGCGCTTCGCCGCCAACCTCACGTGGCTGTTCACCGAGGTCGACTTCGAGGCCCGCTTCGAGGCCGCGGCCGCCGCCGGGTTCGCCGGCGTCGAGTACTCCTCCCCCTACGACTACCCGGCGGCCCGGCTGCGGCGACGGCTGGCCGATGCGGGGCTGACCCAGGTGTTGCTCAACTCCCCGAAGGGCTCGCCCGGTTCGCCCGCCCGCGCGGGCCTGGCCTGCATACCGGGCCTGGAGGCGGAGTTCCGCGCGGGCATCGAGCGCGGCCTCGCCTACGCGGACGCCCTCGGCTGCGGGCTGTTGCACGTCGTCGGCGGGATCGTGCCGCAGGGCGTCGGCCGCGACCGGGCGTTCGCGCGTTACGTCACCAACCTCGCGTGGGCGGCGGAGCGGGCGGCCGGCACCGGGGTCCGCCTGGTCGTCGAAGCGCAGAACGGGCGGGACGCCCCCGGGTTCGTCCTCAACTCCCAGGCGCAGGCGGCCGCAGTGGTCGAGGCGGTCGGCGCTGACCACCTCGGGCTGCTGCTGGACTTCTACCACCTCCAGGTCGCCGAGGGCGATCTGGTCCGCACCTACCGGCGCCTCGCCGACCGGGTGTTCCACCTCCAGATCGCCGACCCGCCGTGCCGGCACGAGCCCGGCACCGGGGAGATCTGCTGGCGGGCGGTGTTCCGCGCGGTCCGCGACTCCGGCTACGACGGCTGGATCGGCTGCGAGTACGCGCCGCTCGCCGGGACGGTGCCGGGCCTGGGCTGGATGTCGGCGGTGGCGGAGTGAACGGCCCCCGGATCGCACTGATCAGCGCCGTACCGGCGGCGATCGCGCCCGCGGTGGACGCGCTGCGCGAGGGCTTCCCCGAGGCCGTGGCCTGGAACCTGCTCGACGACCGGCTGCTGGCGGACGCCACCGAACGGGGCGGTCCGGACGCGGAGTTGGCGGCGCGCATGGAGCGGCTGATCGCCCATGCCGTGCGCGGGGGCGCCGCTGCCGTGCTGCTGACCTGCTCGCTCTACGGGCCGGTGGCGGGGCGCGCGGCGGCCGGGGTACCGGTCCTGGCGCCCGATCAGGCGGCCTTCGCCGAGCTGGGCGCGGGCCGCTTCGGGCGGGTGCTGGTGGTGGCGTCGTTCGCGGGGGCGCGGGACGACTCGACGGCCCGGCTGCGCGCGGCACTGCGCGCGGCCGGCGCGGCGGTGGAGGTCCTCGGCGTGGCGGTGCCGGACGCGGCGGCCGCCGCGGGGGCCGGTGACGCGGCCGGGCTGGTCACCGCGCTCGCCGGCGGCTGCGCCGGTCGGTTGGCCGGCGTCGACGCGGTCTTCCTCGCCCAGTTCTCGCTGGCTCCCGCGGCCCGGGGACTCGCCTACGCCCTGGGCGTGCCGGTGGTGTCCGGCCCGGCGAGCGCGGCGCGGGCCCTGCGCTCGGCGCTGGGGCGCTTCTGACCGACCCGGTGCACACCGCCAACGCCCCTCCCCTCCACCGGACTTCGCCCGTCAGCCTCCCCCACCCGAACAGAAGAGGTGCAGCGTGGTCGCAGCTTCCGAGGCCGGCCTGCTCGCCACCGGCCTCCTCGGCATCATCGCCGTGGTCCTGATGATCACGACGCCGCTGCGGGTCCATCCGTTCCTGGCCCTGCTCATCGGCTCGCTCGGGATCGGCCTGGTCGCGGGCGAACGGCCCGCGGCGCTGGTCGATTCGGTCACCGCCGGCGCGGGCACCACGCTCGGCGGGACCGGTCTGATCCTGGTGTTGGGCACGGTCCTCGGCACCGTCCTCGCCGAGTCCGGCGCGACCGGGCGGCTCGCGGCGGCGCTGACCCGCGGCCGCACCCTCCGCAGCGTGCCGTTGACGGTGAGCCTGCTGTCCTTCGTCGTCGCCCTGCCGCTCTTCTTCGAGGTGGCGCTGGCGGTACTGCTGCCCCTGCTGTTCGGCATCGCCCAACGGGTGGCGACCACGATGCTCGACAGCGAGGGCCGGGACCCCAGGGGGCGGAGGACCTCGCCCCATCTCCTGGTCGGCGTACCGGCGTTGGCCACCGTCGCCTCGGTGCACGCCCTGGTGCCGCCGCACCCCGGGCCGACGGCCGCGGCCGGCGCCCTGCACGCGGACGTCGGCGCCGTCATCGGCCTCGGTCTGCCGGTCGCCGTGCTGACCACCGTGGTGGCGGGCCAGCTCCTCGCCGGGCCGATGGCGCGCCGGATGTTCCCGGTGCCGCCGCCCCGGCTCGTCGAGCAGTTCACCCGCCCCCACGACGGCGGCACCCCGCCGCGCCTGGCCGCCGCGATCGTGCCGGTGGTGCTGCCGCTGGTACTGGTGTTGGCGCAGTCGGTGGTGACCGTGACCCATGGGTCAGGGGCCTGGGCCGCGGTGTTCGGATTCATCGGCCGGCCGGTGGTGGCGCTGCTGGTCGCCGTCCTCGTCGCGAGGATCGGCCTCGGCCGGGGGCGGGGCGCCGGTCGGTTCAACTCCCAGGTGCAGGACGGCATTGCGGCCATTGCTCCGATCCTGCTGATCATCGGGGGCGGCGGCGCACTCAGCGGGGTGATGGTGGATTCCGGCATCGGGCGGGCGATCGCGCACGCCACGCACGCGCTCGGGATCTCCCCGCTGGTCCTGGCGTGGCTCATCGCGGTGCTCATCCGGCTCGCGGTCGGCTCCGCGACGGTCGCGGTGATCACCGCCTCCGGGATCGTCGCGCCGGTGGTGACCACCACGCCCGGGGTGCACCCGGCGCTGGTCGTGCTGGCCCTCGGCTGCGGCTCGATCATCTTCCCGCACCTCAACAACGCGGCCTCCTGGCAGGTCAAGGAGAGCTTCGGAATGTCGCTCGGGGAGATGTTCCGGTCCTTCACCGTCATCGAGACCACCGTCTCGGTGCTCGGCTTCGGCTGCGTGCTCGCCGCCTCCGCGCTCCTTTGACGCTTCCCGGACCACCAACTTCCTTGCATCGGGCGCCACTTGGCGCTCTTCCGACCATCAACGAAGGAACGATGTCCCGTGAGATGTCCCATGATCGGTGTGATCGCCGACGACGTCACCGGCGGCACGGACGCCGCGGCCGCCCTCCGGCGCCGGGGCCTGCGGACCCGGCTCGGCTTCGGCGTCCCGACCGGGCCCGCCGAGCGGCTCCCCGCGGACGCCGCCGTCCTCGCCCTCAAGACCCGCACCGCCCCGGCCGCGGACGCCGTCCGCGACGCCCTCGCGGCCGCCGACCACCTCACCGCCGCCGGCGCCGGCCAGCTCTACTTCAAGTTCTGCTCCACCTTCGACTCGACGCCGCGCGGCACCATCGGCCCGGTCCTGGACGCGCTGAGCGCGCGCACCGGGGCCCGTCCGGTCGTCACCGCCCCGGCCACCCCCGAGCACGGCCGCACCCAGTACCTGGGCCATCTCTTCGTCCACGAGCGGCTGTTGGCCGAGTCCTCGATGCGCCACCACCCGTTGACGCCCATGACCGATTCCCTGCTCCCCCGGCTCCTGGACGCCCAGAGCGCCCACCCCGGCAGCGCCGTTCTGGACCACCGGACGGTCGCCGCCGGCCCGGTGCGCATCCGGGCCGCGCTCGACGCGCTCGCCGGGCGGGCCCGCTATGTCTTCCCCGATGCGCTCGACGACGGCGACCTGTTGGCGGTCGCCCGCGCGGTGGTCGATGCGCCACTGGTCGCCGGCGCCGCCGGGCTCGTCGGGGCGCTCGGCGCCGTCCGGGCCGAGCGCGGCCTGCCCCAACACCCGGAAGGGGCCGGCCCGTTGAGGCCACCCGGCGGGCGCGCCGCCGTACTGGCCGGCAGTTGCGCGCGCCGCACCCTGGAGCAGATCGACGCGCTGCGGGCCGCCGGCCGCCCCGCCCATCTCCTCGACCCGCTCGCCGTGCCGGACCCGGACGCGCTCGCCACCCGCGCACTGCGCTGGTACGACACCGTCGACGCCGGGGCCGGGGTGCTGATCCACGCCTCCCGCCGCCCCGACGAACTGCGCACCGCGCAGCGGGTGTTGGGCGTCGCCCGCTCGGCCCGGATTCTGGAGGCGGCGATCGGCGCGATCGCCGTCGGCCTGGCCCGCCGGGGTGTGGCGCGGCTGGTCGTCGCCGGCGGTGAGACGTCCGGCGCGGTGGTGGCCGCGCTCGGGATCGCGGGCGGCGAGGTGGGCGTCGAGGCGGCCCGCGGCGTGCCGTGGATCCATCCCGCGGCCGGGCCGTGCCTGTTGCTGAAGTCCGGGAACTTCGGTGACCGGCGGCTGCTGTTGACCGCCTCGGCGGCGGAGGGGGAGGCATGAGCGCCGGCGCCACCGACTCCCGTCCCCTCACCCTGTTCAGCGCGCTGGCGGTGCGGAAGGCGTTCGACGACGGCCTCCTCGACGCCTTCACTGCCGGGTCCGGGACGCCGGTCACCGCCGTCTTCGACCCGACCGTCCCATTACTCCGCCGCATCGACGCGGGCGAGGCGTTCGACGCGCTGGTCGCGGTGGCCGGTTCCCTGGGCCCGCTCGCCGAGCGCGGCCTCATCGACCCCGCGACCCGAACTCCCCTCGCCCGGACCCGCATCGGCGTCGCCGTGCCGCCGGGCGCGCCGCACCCGGACCTCGGCAGCCGCGCCGCGCTGATCGCGGCGCTGCGCGCGGCCCGCAGCGTCGCCTACTCGCGGACCGGCGCGAGCGGCATCTACTTCGCGCGGCTCCTGGAGGAGCTGGGCATCGCCCAGGAGGTCAACTCCCGGGCGACCGTGATCGACAAGGGCTTCGTCGCCGAGGCCGTCGTGGACGGCCGCGCCGACCTCGCGATCCAGCAGCTCAGCGAGCTGCTCTTCGTCCCGGAGGCCGAGATCGTCGCCCCGCTTCCCCAAGAGGTGCAGCACACCACGGAGTTCGCGGTCGCGCTGAGCCCCGGCGCGTCGGCCGATCCGCGGGCCCGGTCGCTGCTGGCCCACCTCAGCGGCCCCCGCGCGGCCGCCTGCTACGCCCGCACCCGGCTCGAAGCGCTCTGAACGGCCGGGGCGGTCCGGGCCGTTCAGACGGTCCGGGCCGTCCCCTCCGTGCCGAGGATGCGGGTGCGCGCGTTGGTGAGGTGGCGGCGCATCAGCTCCGCGGCGCGCTCGGGTTTCCGCTGTTCCAGGGCCGCGCAGATCGCCCGGTGTTCCTTGACGGCGTGCGGGACGCCGGTGTGGCCGCGCTTGGTGAAGAGCCGGAAGCGGTGCATCTGGCCGCCGAGCGAGAGGAACGCCTGCTCCAGGAAGGGGTTGTCGCTCTGGGCGGCGATCAGGCGGTGGAAGGCGTCGTCGGACGTCCAGTAGTGCTGGAACCCGTCCGGCCGGTCGTCCGCGCTGGTGGCCGACTCCGCCAGCTCGTCCACCGCCCCGCGCAGGGTGGCCAGGAACTCCGGTGTCGTCCGGTGCCCGGCCTCCAGCGTGAGGGCGGGCTCCAGCACCATCCGTGCCTCGAAGAGCTTGCCGACCTCGCGGTCGGTCAGCGCGTCCGCGACCCGG
This sequence comes from Streptomyces sp. WZ-12, assembly GCF_028898845.1. NCBI lineage: Bacteria > Bacillati > Actinomycetota > Actinomycetes > Kitasatosporales > Streptomycetaceae > Streptomyces > Streptomyces sp. WZ-12. The sequence continues at coordinate 1,232,371 of NZ_CP118574.1, forward strand.
TACCCCTTCAGGGCCTCCCGCCGGACCAGCCCGGTGTGCTCCAGCCGCGCCAGCGCCTCCCGCAACGGGGTCTGGCTGACGTCGAGTTCGCGGGCGAGCGCGCCGATGTTGAGCGGCGAACCGGCGCCGCGCTCCCCCGCGAACAGCTGTCGGAGCAGCACGTCGTACATGCGGTCCGCGAGGGGCTCGCGCGTGGAACGTGGCCTGGGCGACACGGCCCTCCTCCCTGCGGGGACTTCGGTTCGTACCCGTCGTGCACGGCGTACACGAGGGCGTTACGTACTGTACGACGTTCCCGGAGCCGGCCCTTCGTCGATCGCGACCCGAGCGGCGCGCACGGCGCGGGCGCCGAGCGGCGCACTCGGGCGCGCCATCGGTGCAAAACCGCCCCCGGGAGCCAACCACCGACCTGTCCGAGCCCTGGACACCCCCTGCTCGCAACTATTGCCCACTGCAATACTTCGGCCATGGAAGCCATGCGAGGAATATGTGCATGCCCGAGTCCGGACGGGCGGTCGTCGATAACCGGGAGCGGTGTCGCTCCGCGATGCGGTGGGGCGCCGCGGTGAGCGGGGCGCGCGAGCAAGGGGTGCGGCACCGTGGTGCGCACCTCGGCGATTTCACGGTCCAGCCGCGGATGTTGGTGATCTGCGGTTGGGCGCTGCTCGTGGGCGGGGCCGGTGCGGTCGCGGCCCTGGCGCTGTTGCGGCTGATCGGACTGGTCACCAACGTGGTGTTCTACCAACGGTGGTCGACGGCGCTGGTCGCCCCGGGGTTGGAGCACCGGCCGTGGTGGTTGGTGCTGGGCGCGCCGGTGGTCGGCGGCCTGGTGATCGGCTTGATGGCGCGCTACGGGTCGGAGAAGATCCGCGGGCACGGCATGCCCGAGGCGATCGAGGCGATACTGACCGGCGGCAGCCGGGTCGCGCCGCGGGTGGCGGTGCTCAAGCCGCTGTCGGCGGCGGTCAGCATAGGGACCGGCGGCCCGTTCGGCGCCGAGGGGCCGATCATCATGACCGGTGGCGCGATCGGCTCGATACTGGCGCAGGGGCTGCGGTTGAGCGCCGACGAACGCAAGACGCTGCTGGTGTCCGGCGCGGCGGCCGGCATGGCGGCGACCTTCAACTCCCCGTTGGCGGCCGTGCTGTTGGCCGTGGAGCTGCTGCTCTTCGAATGGCGGCCGCGCAGCTTCGTGCCGGTCGTCGCGGCGGTCGGGGTCAGCACCGTGGTCCGCGGCTTCCTGCTGGGGACGGCGCCCCTCTTCCCGGTCTCCGCCGCCGACCTGCACGCCACCCCGGTCGTCATGGTGCTCTGCGCCGTGGCCGGGCTGCTCGGCGGGGCGCTCGCGGTGGCCGCGACCTGGTTGGTATACCGGGCCGAGGACGGCTTCGCGCGGCTGCCGTTCCACTGGATGTGGTGGCCCGCCATCGGGGGGCTCGTCGTCGGCCTGGGCGGCCTGGTCGAACCGCGCGCCCTGGGCGTCGGCTACGACGTCATCGACCAACTGCTGACCGGGCGCGCCACGGTGTCCCTCATCGTCGGCATCCTGGTCGTCAAGACCCTGATCTGGTCGCTCTCGCTGGGCTCGGGGACCTCGGGCGGGGTGCTCGCCCCGGTCTTCATGATCGGCGGGGCGGTCGGCGCGGCCGAGGGGCTGCTCTTCCCCCATGTCGTCCCCGGTTTCTGGGCGATGATGGGGCTGGCCGCCGTGGTGGGCGGGGTGATGCGGTCCCCGCTCACCGGCGTGGTCTTCACCCTCGAACTCACCCACGCCTGGGGTGCGGTGCTGCCGCTGCTGCTCTCCTCCACCGCCGCCTACGCCCTCTCGGCGCTGCTGCTCAAGCGCTCGGTGCTCACCGAGAAGATCGCCCGCCGCGGTCTGCACCTGACCCGGGAGTACTCCACCGACCCGTTGGAGACCTTCTTCGTCGAAGAGGTCATGGAACGCCGGCCGTTGCTCCTGGAGGGTGGGGACGGCGTGGCGACGGCGATCCGGCTCACCAGGGATGCCGACGGCGCACCCGGTGGCGAGCGGCGGCTGATTCCCGTGGTCACCGACGAGGGGGCGACGGGCCTGGTGACGACCACGGGCGACCTGCTGGAGGCGGCCGCCCGGGACGCCGACGGGCCGGGGAGCAGCACGGTGGCCGACGTCTGCGGGCCATCGCCGGTGACGCTCCGGCCCGACGACACCCTGCGCCGGGCCGCCTACCTCTTCGCCGAACACGGCGTCACCCAGGCCCCGGTGGTCGCCCACGGCCCCGGCGGGCGGGTGGTGGGAACCGTCACCCTCCACCATCTGCTGCACGCGCGCCGGCACGACCTGACGGAAGAACACCACCGGCAGCGCCTCATCCCCGCCAAGCGGCGGCGCGAACCGGACGTGGTGCCCCTCTGAGCCGACCCCGAACTCCCGGGACGGGGCCCGCGCCACCGCGAAGACCCCGCCCCAGGGGTGCCCCGTCCCGGGAGAGCCCCGTCAGCGCTCCGTCAGCGAGTCGACGGCCCGCTCGCCGGAGGCGTCGGTCAGGGCGCGCAGCCCGCGCACCAACTCGGCGCGCCGGTCGACCGGGAGACTGGCGACGATGGCCCGGATCTCCCGGTGGCGATGGGCCATGACCTGCTCGACCAACTGCCGGCCCGGCGGGGTGAGGTCGAGGATGACCTCGCGGCGGTTGCCGGGGTTCAACTGGCGGTCCACGAAGCCGCGGGCCGCCAGCTTGTCGACCATCCGCATCGCCGTCGAGGCGTTCACGTCCAACCCGGCGGCGAGCGCGGCGAGATTCACCGGGCCCTCGCCGTGCAGGCCCACCAGGGTGCGCAGTTGGGGCAGCGTCAACGCCGGCTCGGTCTCGGCCAGCGCCCGTGCGGAGAGCGCGACGAAGAGCCGGGACGCGGTCATGACCGTGGCGGCGACCTCCTCCACGGTCTCGTGCAGCTCGTCCGCCGGCCGACTCGCGGGCCGCCGCTGTCCGTCGTCTTCGCTTTGTCGCGCCACACTGCTTTTATACCGTTCTGTTGGGTGGTGACGAACGGCGGGTGACCGGCGGACGGGTGCGGGGGAGCCGGGCGGAGCGACCGCGCACGATGGGGGCGCGGACACCACCTCCCGCGACGCCCGTTCCGTCCCATGTCACAAGTGGGGGCGCGTAGTTGTGAACTCGCGCTCCATAACGCAACCACTCGGGGTTTATGACTTTCCTTTGCGAAGCCGCCCCCCTTCGCGCCGTACCGAGATGATCTCCAGCCTGTTTCGCTGGTAGCTGCCACGGCCAACCCCCGTACCGCCGGCCGTCTTTGCTCACTTCTGTTCACGTCCCGGGAGGGAAAGTGCCCGTGCCGGACAACGCCACCGGTTCCGCTACCGACGAGCCCGACCTCGTGCCGCCCACAGACAGTGCGCTCACCAGCCTCAGCACCCAGGCCGCGCGGCAGCTCGCGACCACCACCAAGTCCGAGCCCCAGATGCAGGGCATCACCTCGCGGTGGCTGCTCAAGTCGCTGCCGTGGGTGGACGTCAAGGGTGGCACCTACCGGGTCAACCGGCGCCTTACGCTCCGGATCGGTCGCGGCCGGGTCCAGTTCGAGCACAACGGCGCGGACGACATCAAGGTGATTCCCGAGACCCTCACCGAACTGCCGGTGCTGCGCGGCTACGACGAGCCGGACGTCCTCCGGGAGCTCGCCGGCCGCTTCAGCGTCCGGGAGGTCCGCGCCGGGCAGGTGCTCTTCGAGACCGGTCAGCCCGCCACCGAGGCGTACCTCATCGTCCACGGGCGGTTCGCCCGGTACACCACCGGCAAGTACGGCGGGGAAGAGGTCACCGGCGTCATCACCGACGGCGACCAGATCGGGGAGGAGGCGCTCGGCCAGGCCGACCCGCAGTGGCGCAGCTCGGTCCGGGCGGAGACCCCGGGCGTGCTCATGGTGCTGCCCTGGGACGTGCTCCGGGAGTTCACCGACCGCGTGCCGTCCCTGGCCGCGCACCTGACGGCCTACGCGGAGCGCCAGCAGCTCCCGATGAACCGCAAGGGCGAGGCGGACGTCCCCGTGCAGGCGGGGCACGTCGGCGAGCCGACGCTGCCCGGCGGCTTCGTCGACTACGACCTCGCCCCGCGCGAGTACCCGCTCTCCCTGACCCAGACCGTGCTGCGGGTCCACAGCCGCGTCGCCGACCTCTACAACCACCCGATGGACCAGACCCAGCAGCAACTCCGGCTCACCGTCGAGGAGATCCGCGAGCGCCAGGAGTGGGAGCTGGTCAACAACCGGGAGTTCGGGCTGTTGCACAGCGCCGACTACGGCCAGCGGATCAGCACCTACACCGGCCCGCCGACCCCCGACGACATGGACGAGCTGCTGTCCATGCGCCGCAAGACAAAGCTCTTCCTGGCCCACCCCAAGGCGATCGCGGCCTTCTTCCGGCAGTGCAACAAGCGCGGTCTGGTGCCCGGTTCGGCCAGCGTCGACGGGCACGAGGTGCCCGCCTGGCGGGGCGTCCCGATCTTCCCGTGCGGCAAGATCCCGATCAGCGACGTGCACACCAGCAGCATCATCGCGCTGCGCACCGGCGAGGCGGACCAGGGCGTGGTCGGCCTGCACCAGACCGGTATCCCCGACGAGTTCCAACCCGGCCTGAACGTCCGCTTCATGGGCATCGACGACGCCGCGATCGTCAAGTACCTCGTCACCGCCTACTACTCGATGGCCATCCTCGTGCCCGACGCCGTCGGCGTCCTGGAGAACGTCCAGATCGGCCGGAGCACCGACTGACCGGTGGCAGCACCTAGGGAGCACCAACCATGAGCACGCCCCCCACCGCCGCCGGGTTCTCGCTGCCCGGCCCGCCGAACCTCGTCAGCTCGCTGCGGTCCCGCCGCACCGGGGCGGTCCCCGGGCTGAGGTACCGTCCCGCCGCGCCGGCCGATCCGGAGAAGGCCGCGGAGGTAGACCGCCGGTTGGAAGCCTGGGCCCGCGAGTTGGACCTCTTCCCAGCCCAGTGGTCCGGGGACTTCGCGGAGTTCCAGTGCGGCCGGGCCGTCGTCCTCCAGCACCCCGCCGCGGCCGACCTCGAACGCCTCACCGTCGCGGGCAAGTTCCTGCTGGCCGAGAACATCGTCGACAGTTGCTACTGCGAGAAGGACGAGGGTCGCGGCGCCGTGCGCGACCGCCTGGGCGGCCGGCTGGTCCTGGCGCAGTCGGCGCTCGACCCGTTCCACGGCGCTGCCACGCAAGAGGCGGAGTGGCGCCGGGGCATGCAGGCCGACGGCCCCCTGCGCTCCTACCAGGCGGCGATGCAGGACTTCGCGGCCGTCGCCACGCCCAGCCAGACGGACCGTTTCGTCCACGACATGGCCCGGCTGCACCTGGGCTATCTGGCCGAGGCGTCCTGGGCCCAGACCCGGCACGTGCCGCGGGTCTGGGAGTACTTGGTGATGCGGCAGTTCAACAACTTCCGCCCCTGCCTGTCCGTGGTCGACACCGTCGACGGCTACGAACTGCCCGAGGCGCTCTACGCCCGCCCGGAGGTCCAGCGGGTCACGGCGCTGGCCAGCAACGCCACGACCATCGTCAACGACCTCTACTCCTTCACCAAGGAGCTGGCCAGCGACCCCACCCACCTGAACCTCCCGCAGGTGGTGGCCGCCAACGACCAACGCGGCCTGAGGGCCGCCTACTTGAAGAGCGTGGAGATCCACAACGAGGTCATGGAGGCGTTCGAGACGGAGTCAGCACCGCTGGCCGCCAGCTCACCCCTCCTCGCACAGTACGTCCGGGGCCTGTCCGACTGGGTCGCCGGCAATCACGAGTGGCACGCCACCAACACCGATCGCTACCAGTTGCCCGACTACTGGTAGACCGAACAGCGCACCGCCGCAAGGAGTCAGCTTTGACCATTGCCCACGCCGACACCGCCCGTACACCGGTGCCGACCCAGTCCACGTACCAGTCGCGGGTCGCGGACTACTGGAACACCGAGGAGAACCCGGTCAACCTCGAACTGGGGAAGATCGACGACCTGTACCACCACCACTACGGCATCGGGGACGCCGACCGGTCGGTACTGGACGAGCCGGACCTCGCCCTGCGCCGCGAGCGGACCACCGCCGAGCTGCACCGCCTGGAGCACACCCAGGCTGAGCTGCTCGCCTCGCACCTCGGTGACCTCTCGCCCACCGACCGGGTCTTCGACGCCGGTTGTGGCCGCGGTGGCGGCAGCGTCACCGCGCACCTGCGCTACGGCTGCCACGCCGACGGGGTCACCATCTCCACCAAGCAGGCCGAGTTCGCCAACGAGCAGGCCCGCAAGCGGGGCATCGACGACAAGGTGCGCTACCACCACCGCAACATGCTCGACACCGGTTTCGAGTCCGGCGCGTACGCGGCGTCGTGGAACAACGAGTCGACCATGTACGTCGAGCTGGACCTGCTCTTCAGGGAGCACGCCCGGCTGCTGCGGCGCGGGGGCCGGTACGTCACGATCACCGGCTGCTACAACGACGCCTACGGGCGCGCCTCCCGCGAGGTGTCGTTGATCAACGCCCATTACATCTGCGACATCCACCCCCGCTCGGAGTACTTCCGGGCCATGGCCAACAACCGGCTCGTCCCGGTGCACGTCGAGGACCTCACCCAGTCCGCGCTGCCGTACTGGGAACTGCGCCGGGAGGCGGACCACTTGGTCACCGGCATCGAGGACACCTTCCTCAACGCCTACCGCAACGGCAGCTTCCAGTACCTGCTGATCGTCGCCGACCGGGTGTGAGGTGATGGGGCCGCGCCGTCCCTTGCGCGGCCCCATCACCCGACGACCGGGGGCGGCCGTCCCTACCGTGCGCTCATGCGCACCGCGCTCGGCGCCGGGGGCGTCGCGCCCTCGGCAATTCCGGGACCACGGGAACATTCCGACCGGCGGCCACGTTGGCCCAGGGCCCGACCGCCTCACGACCCCGGGAGAACCGTGCCCCACACCACGCCGCCCGTCGACGCCCTCTCCCCCGCCCTTCCCGCCCTCGACGCCCAGGCCGAGCGGCTGATCGGGCTGGGGGTGCACGAGATCGCCGGGCTGCCGGCGGCCGAGGTCCGCGCGTTCGCCGCCACCGTCGCCTCCCGGGCGGGCGACGAGGGCGCGCTGCTCGCCGTCCACCCGGACCGCGCCCCCGCCTCCGCCCTCGCGCCGCTGCTCCGCCACGGCGGCAAACCCGGCTTCGTCGTCGTCGACATGCCCGACGTCGACCACTTCGCCCCGCTCGCCACCCTCCCCCTGCCCGACGCCCCGCTCTACCTCCTCACCAACCCCGACCGCGGCGACCACCTGGCCAACTGGAGCCCGAACGAGGCGCTGCCCGCACTCACCGCGGACGCCCGCACGCCGCTGCTGCTCACCGAGGGCATCCACTGGGTCCTCCAGCAGCCCGCCGTCCTTGAGCGCAACCACTGCTTCATGACCATCGGCTCCCGACTCCCCAAGCCCAACGGCACCCTGGACGCCCGCACCCCGGCCCTCTGGCTCAGCAACGGCACCGGGCGGGACGGCCGCGAGCGCCGCAACGCCCCCAAGGTGGGCTGGTGTTGGGCGGGCAACCGCCACACCTGGCTGGGCTTCGCCTCCGCGTCCGGCCGACGGACCCAGGACGCGTAACGGGGCGGGCATCGCGTAGCGGGGAGTCGCGGCGCACCCGAAGGTGTCCGCCGCGGCTCCCTACAACTTCAGCCCGTTCCGGGTGATGTACCAGTTGTGGAAGGTGAGCAGTCCGCCGAGCAGCGCCAGCCACAGCACGGTGCTGACGAGCGGGAAGGAGTCCACCGGGATCGTGTAGGCCAGCACCACCCGCAGCGCCGCGTCGAGCAGGAAGACCGCGCCCCACACCGCCGTGACCAGCCGCAGGTGGTGACGGAACGTCGGCTCCACGTCCCAGCGCGCCTCCCATGCGACCAGCCCGGCCTCGCCGACCTTGGCGATGACGATGCCGCGCGAGGCCGTCATGATGAACGGACGCCGGGTGAGCAGCGTGCCGAGCACCCAGAATCCGATCGCGGCGGTCAGCCAACTGTCCCGGACCATCAACACCCGCGGGCTGCCGGTGATCGCCGACAGCAGCGCGCCGACCACCACCAGGCACAGCGTGAACACCGCCATCGCCTCCACGCGCCGCTGCCGCACGATGCCGTGGACGATCCACGGCAGCGTCAGCAGGCCGCCGGCGACCATCGAGAGCCACTGGCCGGCGCCGAGCGCGCGCAGCCCGTAGTAGGAGCCGAGCGGGACGACGAGCTCGAAGAGCACCTGCGCCACGAGCCGTCGGCGCAGCCTGGCCGTGCGGCGTAAGGCGGCCGCCGCGGCGTCCGGATCGGCCTGTGGTGCCGGGCCGGGGCCCATGGTGGGTGAGGGCGCATCCGCTGCGGTCATGACGTCCTCCTGGTGGCGCGGTCGAAGAGGTCCGCCAACTCCCGGCCGGCGGCCCGCACATCGAGCTCGGGATCTCGGGTGGCGCGGCGCACCACGTCGTCGATGGCGGCGCGGATCGCCCGGATCATCACCCACGGGTCGAAGTCGCAGAACTCGCCGGCGCGCTGCGCCTTGCGGAGCTGCTCCACTTGGAGGGCGAGGATCGACTCCGTGTGGCCGAGGAAGGCGACCACGCCGGGGGCGTCGCCGCGCAGGTGGGAGAGGACCTCGACCATCGCCGCGAGGTGGTTGGGGTACTCGGCGAGCAGGTCGAGGTTGCCCTCGATGGAGGCGCGCAGGCGATCCGCATAGGCCTCGTGCGCCTCGATGCGGGGACGGATGTACGCCTCGCCGAGCCGCATCACCTCGGTGACGACCTCGCGCATCAGGTCGTCCCGCCCGTCGAAGTGGTAGGAGATCATCCCCGTGCTGCTCAGCCCGGCGCGCTGCGCGATCTTCGCGAACGAGGCGCCGTGGTAACCGACTTCGGCGATCACGTCGATCGCCGCGGCGACGATCTGGGCCCGGCGCCCGGTCTCCGTGAAGGAGGGCCTGGCCTTGCGCCCGGCCCCCTCTTGCTTGTCCATGCTATTTCTTGCTTGCATGAGCAAGACGATAGGGCGGTTTGCTCACCCGAGCAAGAGGGCGCGCGGCGCGACGGTCACCACTCCCGCCCGGTGCGCACCCCAACGCGACGTCGCGAAGCGCGCCGCAATACCCTTTCGGCCAGCGGAAGTTGGTTTGATGACGACGTACGGACTACGAGTGCCGAGGTCAGGTCGGTCTCGGTGCGCCAGGGTGGGGAGGTATCCGTGGACGACAACGCGCTCTGCTGGCTCGACGGGACCGGGTTGGCGGGATTGATCCGCGCCCGGCGGGTGTCCGCCGCGGAGGTGATGCGGGCCCACCTGGAACGCATCGCGGCGATCGACCCGAAGGTCACCGCGATGGTGACGGTGCTCGCCGAGCGGGGGCTCGCGGCGGCCCGCGCCGCGGACGCGGCGGTGGCGGCGGGCCAGGCGGTGGGCCCGCTGCACGGCGTGCCGTTCACCGTCAAGGACTCGCTGGACGTGGCGGGCGCGGTGACCACCCGCGGCTCGTTGCTCTTCCGGGACCGGGTGCCCGCCGCGGACGCGACCGCGGTGGCCCGGCTGCGGCGGGCCGGCGGCATCGTGCTGGGCAAGACGAACCTGCCGGAGTTCTCCTACTGGACCGAGACCGACAACCTGCTCGTCGGCAGGTCGCGCAATCCGTGGGACGGCGAGCGGACCCCGGGCGGGTCCAGCGGCGGCGAATCGGCCGCGATCGCCGCCGGGTTGTCGCCGTTGGGGCTCGGCAGCGACGTGGCCATCTCGGTGCGCGGCCCCGCCCACGACACCGGCATCGTCGCGCTGAAGGCCACCCGGGGGCGGATCCCGATCACCGGGCACTGGCCCGAAGTGCCGCACCGCTTCTGGCACGTCGGCCCGATGGCCCGCAGCGTGCGGGACATCGCCACCGCGTTGCGGGTCCTCGCCGGACCCGACGGCGTCGACGGTCAGGTGCGGCACTCCCCTCCCCTGGACGACCGGTCCCCGGGCCAACGGCCGCGGGACCTGACCGGGTTGCGGGTGGGCTGGGCCTGCGAGCCGACATTCGGCCCGGTGGACGGTGCGGTCGCCGGCACCGTCGCGGCCGCCGCCGACGCGCTGCGCGAGCTGGGCTGCACGGTCGAGGCCGCCGCACCGCAGGGGCTGGCGGAGATCGACGCGACCGAGCTGAGCACGGTGCTGTTCACCGCCGAGGCGGTGCCGTACTTCCGACGGGCGGCGGCCGGCCGCGAGCACGAACTGCACCGGGTCACCCAACGGGCCCTCGACGCACCCGACATCGCGCTGGCCGACTACCTCGCCGCCCAACGGCAGGTCGAGGCGCTCGACGCCCTGTTCGCCGGCTACTTCGAGCGGTACGACGCCCTGCTGTGCCCGGTGTGTCCGGTCCCCGCGCCCCCGCACGCCCGCTCCACGCTCCGCATCGGCGGGGCCACCGTCCCGGCGCGCGGCATCATGCGGGCGACCGTGCCGTTCAACCTCACCGGCCTCCCGGCGCTCTCACTGCCGTTCGGCACCACCGCCGACGGCCTGCCCATCGGCGTCCAACTCGTCTCCCGCTGGTACGCCGAGACCACCGTCCTGCGCCTGGGCGCCGCGCTGGAAGCCGTCAGCCCGGTCCGCAACCGCCGTCCCGAGCTGATCTGAGCCGGGGCCAGAACCCGCCCGATGGGTCAGGCCCCAGGCGAACTGGGTCGCCGCGGCGCCGAGCGGGCGGAAGGCGCGGGCGATGGCGTCCCAGGTGCGGAACTCGGCGGTGCGGTCGTCGTAGTGCCAGGCGTGCAGGCGGAGTCGGCGGGTGGCGAGGCGGCGGGTCACGCAGGGGTAGGTGCGCAGGTGGTGGAGCTGGGTGAGCAGGTGCCGCTCTTGCGGAGTGTGGCCGCCGGCGGGGCGGGCGTCGGGGTCGGGCTGGTGGGCGGCGCGGGTGAACCAGTTGCGGGTCAACGGGAGTTCGGGCGGGGCCGGGTCGTTCCGGAGGGCGCTCAGGGCCGCGCAGTCGGTGTGGCCGCACAGGATGACGTCGGGGACCTGGAGGGCGCCGAGGGCGAATTCGAGGGTGGCGGCGGTCCCGCACCGGGCGTCGGGCCGGTAGCGGGGGACGACATGGGCCGCGGTGCGGAGCTCGTGGAGTTCGCCGGGGGCGGTACCGGTGAGGAGGGTGGGCACGACGCGGGAGTCGGAGCAGGTGATGAACAGCGCCCGGGGAGTGGGGCGGGCGGCCGGGTCCTGGGCGGAAAAGGGCATGGCGGCACTCCAGTGGGGTGGGTGGGGGTGGGCTCGTGCGGGTCCCGTAGGGCACAAGAAGCAGTAACAGTCAGGGAGTTGGCGGCGCGCCCGGCAGGGTGACCGTGAAGCGGGCGCCGCCGCGCTCCGCATCGCCGACCTCGATGTGGCCGCCGTGTCGCTGGACGACGTCGCGGACGATCGCCAGGCCCAGGCCGGCGCCGCCCTCGTCGCGGGTGCGGGCGTCGTCGAGGCGGATGAAGCGGGTGAAGATGCGCGCGCGGTCGTCGGGCGGGACGCCGGGGCCGTCGTCGGTGACGTCCAGGGCGACGGTGCCGGCCGCGCCGGGCCGCACCGCGACGCGGACCGTGGAGCCGGCGTGGCGCTGGGCGTTGTCGAGCAAGTTGCCCAGTACGCGGGCGAGTTGGGTCCGGCTGCCCTCGACCGGTACCGCCGCGTCGGGCAGGGACACGGCGGTCGGCAACCGGTCGCCGATCCGGTGCGCCAGCTCGTCCCGGACGAGTTCGGCCAGGTCCAGGCGCTCGGCGCGGGGCCGTTCGCCGGCGTCCAGGCGGGCCAGCAGCAGCAGGTCGGAGGCGACCCGTTCCAGACGGACGGTGTCCTCGATCAGGCCGTCCAGCTCCAGCAGTTCGGGGTGGGCGCGGGCGACCTCCAGTTGGGTGCGGAGGCTGGCGATCGGGCTGCGCAGCTCGTGGGAGGCGTCGGCGACGAACTGCCGCTGCCGCTCCACCGAGGTCTCCAGGGCGGCGAGGGTGGCGTTGGTGGTCCGGGCGAGGCGGGCGACCTCGTCGCGCGAGGCGGGTTGGGGGACCCGGCGGGAGAGGTCGCCGCCCATGATCTCGGCGAGCTCGGCCCTGATGCCCTCAACGGGGCGCAGGGCACGGCGGGTCACCAACCAGGTCACCAGGGCCACCACCAGCAGCAGCGCCGGCAGCCCGAGGAGCATGGCGTCGCGCACCCCGCCCACCGCCTGCCGTTCGGTGTCGAGGGAGGAGCCCGCGTAGACGGTGACGGTCCGGCCCTCCGGGGTGGTGGCGAGCAGCCCGGCCACTCGGAAGTCCTGGCCGGCGGGGTGGTCGTGGTGCAGCCACAGGGTGACGGTGCGGAACCCGGCATGATCGGCCACGGACCCGCGGGCCGGGGCGTCGTCATCGTCGTCGCCGCGGTCCCGGTGGTCGTCGTCGGGCTTGCCCTCGGGGTGCGGGGCGCGGGCGAAGTCGGCCATGGGCGGGGCGTGGTGGAGGTCGTCGTCGGCGGAGAGCACCTTGCGGTCGGCGTCGACCACCTGCACCGGCCGGTCGTCCTCGTCGGGCAGGTCGAGGTGGTCGACGGGCGTGCCGACCGCGACCTGGGTGGCGACCTCGCGGGCGGCCACCTCCGCCTGGAGGCCCGCGCTGTCGACGAGGTTGCGCTGGAGCACGGCGAGCACCCCGACGCCGGCGGCGACCAGGGCCAGCGCCACCACGAGCGTGGACGCCAGGGTCGTGCGGGCCCGGACCGATCCCCACCAGCGGGGCGGGTGGGCGTCGGTCGGCGGGGCGGCGGGGCGGTCCGGCCCGGGCACCGTCGCGGGCCCGGAGCCGGAGCCGGAGCCGGAACCGGCCGCCTCAGCGGTTTCGGACGCCGGCTCCGTCGTGCGCTCAGCCACGGTCCACCGCCAGCCGGTAACCGGCCCCGCGCACCGTGGTGATCGAGCGCCGGCCGAACGGCGCGTCGATCTTCCGCCGCAGCGCGCTGATGTAGACCTCGATGATGTTCGGGTCGCCGTCGTACGCGAAGTCCCAGACGTGCTCCAGTATTTCCGCCTTGGAGACCACATGGCCGGAGCGCGACGCCAGGTACTGAAGGACCGCGAACTCCTTGGCGGTGAGGGTGATCTCGGTCTCGCCGCGGGTGCAGCGGTGGCGGTTCGGATCCAGGGCGAGGTCGCCGATCCGGATCACGGGGCTGCCGCCGCGGGTCCGGCGGCGCAGCAACGCCCGGACGCGGGCGAGCAGGACCACGTAGGAGAACGGCTTAGTGAGGTAGTCGTCGGCGCCGGTGTCCAGGCCCTCCGCCTCGTCGTACTCGCCGTCCTTGGCGGTCAGCATCAGGATCGGCGTCTCGTCACCGGCCGCCCGCAGGGCCGCGCAGAGACGGTAGCCGTTCATGCCGGGCAGCATGATGTCCAGGATGAGCAGGTCGTAGCCCTGGTTGGTGGCCAGGTGCAGCCCCTCGCGGCCGTCGTGTGCCACGTCCACGGCGAAGCCCTCGGCAGCCAGCCCCTTGGCCAGGGTGGTGGCGAGGCGCTTCTCGTCCTCCACGATCAGCAAGCGCATGCCGCCAGCCTGCCAGACGCTTCCTGAAGCGCTCTTCAGCAACCTTCAGGCCCGCTTCAGCCACCGCACGGCACGGTGGTGGACGTTCCGACCCGCCGTCCGGCCGGCCCGGACCGGCCGCCGTACTCAGGAGGTTTCCCATGGCTCCCACCCGCTTCCACCGCGCGCTCACCGGCCGCCGCCGCTGGCTCGCGGCCGGCGCAGCCGTGGCCGTGCTCGCCGCGGGCGGCACCGCGGCCGCGGTCGCCGCCACCGACGGCGCGACCACCCCCGCCACTCAGAACGCGGCCAGCACGGCGGCCGATACGGCGACCGGCACCACCGCCGACAACACGGCCGGCAACGGCTCCGGTACGGCGTCCACCGCCCCGGACGACGGCCAGCAGCGGGCCGTCGACGTCGCGCGCCGCACCGTGCCGGGCGGCCGCGTCGTCTCGGTGGAGCCGGATCACGAGCACGGCGTCCGCGTCTGGGAGGTGGAGCTGCGCACCGGCAACGGCGTCGAGCACGAGGTCGACGTCAGCCGGGCCAACGGCACGGTGGTCAGCCACTCCGTCGACCACGACGACGACTGAGACGGCTGCGACGCTGCGACGGCTGAAAAGGCCACCGGCATGACGGCCGGATGACGGCCGTACGGTGGCCGGAACGACCGCCCGGCCGGCGCGCCACGGGCGCGGTGCGCCGGCCGGGCCCCGTCCCGCGGCCTCGGCCGAGGAGCGGGCAGCGGGCGAAGTCGCGGCGGGGGAGCCAATCCCCGCTGCCGTCTTCGGAGTTGAGGGGAGACCGTGCCCGGGGCCCCACCGGGGACGGTCGTCCCGCCTGGACGGGCCACACCCCCGGTGTGTTAAGAAAGCGTCAATAAGGACGCCGGAAGAGCACACCGAGGGGTGGAGAACGCGTGACGGGGCGAAAGCTGCCCGAGGAGTTTTTGGACGGGTATGCGGGGGTCCTCTCCGATGTCGCGCAGACCGGCCGGCGGCTGAACCGCGATGAGCTCCAGGCGCGCCGTGCCGCCGGTGAGCGGGCCGCCGAGGCCGGGCACAGCCTGCGGGCCCTGGTCAATGCGCACCTCGCGGTGACCCGGGCGGCCTGGCCGCGGTCCGCCTCGGCGCCGACCGACAGCGTCCTGGCCGCGCTCGCCCAGGCCGTGGACGCGCTGGCCGGCGGCTACGAGCGGGCGCAGCACCTCGCGGTGCGGCAGGAGGAGGCCACGCGCCGGGAGTTCATCGACGACCTGCTCTACGGGGGCAGCGATCTGGGGCGGCTGGCGGAGCGGGCGGAACGCTTCGGGCTGCGGCTGTCGCACGCCCATGCCGTCGCGGTGGCCGAGGGGTCCGAGGCGTACGCGGAGGCGGATCCGGTGGCCCGGCGGGTGCAGCAGGCCCTGGTGGGGCGGTTCGGGGACCGGCAGTTGCTGCTCACCACCAAGGAGGGCCGGCTGATCTGCATCGCGCCGGGCGACGCGGCCGAGGTGCTGGACTGCTTCGCGCGCGAGGCGCAGCAGGCCATCGGCGGGGTGCGGGTGGCGGTGGGCCGGACGCACGCCGGCGCCGGGGGCATCGTGCAGTCCTACGAGGAGGCGCTCAACGCGCTGGAACTGGCCGAACGGATGGGACTGGGCGACCCCGTGCTGTACGCCGCGGACCTGCTGGTCTATCCGGTGCTCACGCGGGACCGGCAGGCCATGGCCGATCTGGTGCGCAGCACGCTGGGCCCGCTGCGGGAGGCGCGCGGCGGGGCCGGGCCGCTGTTGGGGACGCTGGCGGTGTACTTCGACTCGGGGTGCATAGCGGCGGAGGCCGCGCGACGGCTGTCGCTGAGCGTGCGGGCGCTGACGTACCGGCTGGCGCGGGTGCACCAGCTCACCGGGGCCGATCCGGCCGATCCGGTGCACCGCTACACCCTGCACACCGCCGTGATCGGCGCCCGGCTGCTGGACTGGCCGGCCCAGGAGTTGTGACCGCGGCGACCGCCGGGGGAGCAGGGGCGGTGGAGGACGTCGAGGAGCAGCAGGGCGGCGCCGGCCGGGGCGGCGGCCGGCGGCGACGCTGGCCGTCGCCGGTTACCGCAGGGCCGCGCCCCACCGCCCACGAGCCAGGCCGAAGACCGCGGACGTGGCCGCCAACCAGCCCAGTTCGAGCACCGCGGCATGCGCCGGGGCGATCGTCGCCGACCAGCCGGCGCCGCGGGCCACGCCCTCGAAGACCACGCGGTTGACGCTCAGGAAGGCGAGGTGGGTGCCGATCGCCGTCCAGAGCGGCGCGGGGCCCGGGACGGTCCGGGCGGCGACCAAGGTGAGGCCGAAGGCGCCGAGTTGGACGAGGTATCCGACGGGGTCCCGGCCACCGGGGGCGAGGCCCAGGGGCGGGGGCGGGTCGCCGAACAGCGGGGCGACCCCGGCCTGGACGACGGTGACGGCCACCGGGACGGCCAGGAAGACCAGGGTCGTGCCCAGCGCCGGGAGCGCACCGCCGAACCGGGCGCGCAGCGCCGCCCAGGTGTAGCCGCGCAGGGCGGTCTCCTCCGGCAACGCCTCCAGCAGCAGCGCGACGGGGGCGTTGCGGACGAGGAAGGCGAGCAGCGCCGGCGGATCCGGCGCGGCCCAGCGGACCCACCCGGCCGCGGTGCCCGCCCCGAGGACCGCCGCGGCGCAGCAGGTGGTGACGATCAGCCCGCGCAGGAAGGCCCGGAGCGCGCCGCGTCCGGGGCCAAGTCCCAGCTCGGGCAGGGCAGTTACGGTCCGCTGGCGGGCGTGCACGGCGAGCACCGCGGGGACCGCCAGGGCGCTCACCAGGGCGGCGCGGAGCAGCTCTCCGGCGTACCCGTCGGCGCCCAGGAGGCGGGCGAGTTCCGGGCCGGCGGCGTTGCCGGCGCCCAGGGCGCTGGCCATCAGCGCGCCGCCGAGGAGCGCCCGGCCGCATGCCTGGCGCGCGGGGCCGGCGGTGGATGTGCGGGTGCTGTCGCGGGAGGTCGTGGTGGTCACGGCCCACATGTGCCCGTGGCTCCCGGGGGCGCACTCGGGGTTACCCCGGCCGCGCGGCGAAATCGTTCCGCGGGAGGAGTCGCCCCGCCCGGCGCTGCGCCGATGGGTCCAGGCGGCTGGGCACAACGGCGTACCCGGGCGGGCGTACCGCCGCGCCCGGCCGGGCCACCACGGGAGGCGGTGGTCCGACCGGGCGCGTCAACGGGTCCTGCTGGGCGGGCGGTTCAGGCCGGGGTTCAGGCCGCGCCGTGCTCCTTGCGGCGCCGGAGGGCGAAGAAGGTGCCGGTGGCGCCGGCCGCGACCGCGGCCGCGGCGATCCCGACGGGCAGCACGGGGAAGCCGGAACCGCCGTCCACGGCCGCGGTGTTCTGCATCGCCGGGCCGGGCGTGATGCTGGTGTGGACCGGCTTGACCGGGCGGATCGGGCCGACGGACTTGACCGAGCCGTCGGAGTTGAGCAGCACCTGCTTGCCGTTGGGGTGCCGGAAGTCGAACATCCCGCTCAGCGCGCCGGCGCGGGCGTCGAAGGAGGCGTCACCGATCCGGCCGAGGTGCCAGTTGTCCTCGACGAACCTGATGATCGAGGTCTGCTCGGTGGCGGTGTGGTCGATGTGGTTGGTCTTGCTGTACGGGGAGATGACGAGCAGCGGCTGGCGGGTGCCCGGGCCGCAGCGGTCCTGGTAGCCGCCGGCGGGCGCCGGGCCCGACTGGCAGGCCGGGCCGTCGGTGGACTTGCCGTTGGACCCGGTGGCGGTGTCCTTGGAGCCGTTGGTGGGCTTGGCGAAGACGTGGTCGTACCAGCCGTCGGAGTCGTCGTAGGCGACGACGACGGCGGTGTCCTTCCACTGCGGCGCCTGCTGGATGCGGTTGATCTGGTCGACGAGGAAGTGCTGTTCGTCGATCGGGTCGGAGTTGCCGGCGTGGCCGTCCTGGTAGGCGGGGGCCTTGAGGAAGCTGACGGCCGGCAGCTTGCCGGCGCGCAGCGCGGCGTCGAAGTCGGTCAGGTCGTAGTTGTGGTTGGCCGGTCCGGCGTGGCCGACCTC